>JBKICP010000322.1:0-12352 GCA_046567085.1 Acidobacteriota bacterium | reverse complement strand
CCGATCGTCATCGGTCAGTCCGCCGAGTTCGACTACTCCGGCACCCAGGCCTGAAAAGCCCTCAAGGCGGAAGGCTATGAAGTCGTGCTGGTGAACTCGAACCCGGCCACCATCATGACCGACCCCGAGCTCGCCGACCGCACGTACGTCGAGCCCCTCACCCGCGACTATCTCGACGAGGTCCTCCGCCTCGAATCGCAGATGCTCAAAGACGAGGGACGCGAGGGTGTTTTCGCCGTCCTGCCCACCGTCGGCGGACAAACCGCGCTCAATCTCGCCGTGGAGCTCTCCGACTCCGGCATCCTCGACAAGTACAACGTCGAGCTGATCGGCGCGAAACTCGAAGCCATCAAGAAAGCCGAAGACCGTCTCCTCTTCAAGGACGCGATGACGCGCATCGGACTTGACGTCGCGCGTTCCGCCCTGGTCAACAACCTGCGCGACGGGCTCGACTTCGCCGCCAAGATCGGATTCCCGGTCATCATCCGCCCCTCGTTCACGCTGGGCGGATCGGGCGGCGGCATCGGCTACAACCGCGAAGAGCTGATGGAGATTCTCGCTCGCGGTCTCGATCTCTCGCCCGTCCACGAGTGCCTCATCGAGGAATCGGTGCTCGGCTGGAAGGAGTACGAGCTTGAGGTCATGCGCGACCTCGCCGATAACGTCATCATTATCTGCTCCATCGAGAACATGGACCCCATGGGCGTCCACACCGGCGACTCGATCACGGTGGCACCGGCGCAGACCCTGACCGACCGCGAATACCAGGCGATGCGCGACGCGGCCATCCGCGTGATGCGCGAAATCGGGGTCGAGACCGGCGGCTCCAACGTGCAGTTCGCCGTGCATCCCAACAACGGCCGCATGATCGTCATCGAGATGAACCCGCGCGTCTCGCGCTCTTCGGCGCTCGCTTCCAAGGCCACCGGGTTCCCGATTGCGAAGATCGCGGCGCGTCTCGCCGTCGGCTATACGCTCGATGAGATTCCCAACGACATCACGAAAATGACGCCGGCCTGCTTCGAGCCCACCATCGACTACGTGGTGGTCAAGATTCCCAAGTGGCAGTTTGAAAAATTCCCCGGCGCCGACGAGAACCTCGGGCCCCAGATGAAATCCGTGGGCGAAGTGATGGCCATCGGGCGCACCTTCAAAGAAGCGCTGATGAAGGCGGTGCGCTCGCTGGAGACGGGCAAGAAATCCGGATCCGAGGTTCTGGACCGCCGCCGCATGACCCAGAAGCTGGTCACCCCGCAGCCCGAGCGGCTCAGCTACATTCGCTTCGCCTTCCGCGAAGGACTTTCGGTGCGCGAAGTCGCGCGTCTCACCACGATGGATCCCTGGTTCCTCTACCAGATCAAGGAGATCTCCGACGCGACCAGCGCGCTTCCTGCCGACGCGCGGGAAATGTCACAGGAACAGTTACGAAAAGCCAAGCGCCTCGGCATCTCCGACGAGCATCTGGCCGAAGCCTGGTCGCTCCAGGGCAGCGACGGCGTCGAGCAGGTGCGTCTGCTGCGGCGGCACTACGGCATTCGCCCCGTCTTTAAGCTCGTGGATACCTGCGCCGCCGAATTCGAGAGCTTCACGCCGTACCTCTACTCCAGCTACGACGAGGAAGACGAAGCGACGCCCACGTCGCGCCGCAAGGTGATCATTCTCGGCAGCGGGCCCAACCGGATCGGTCAGGGCATCGAGTTCGACTATTGCTGCTGCCACGCTGCGTTCGCGCTGCGCGAAGACGGCTACGAGACGATCATGGTCAACTGCAACCCGGAGACCGTCTCCACCGATTACGACACCAGCGACCGCCTTTACTTCGAACCCCTCACGCTGGAAGACGTGCTTTCCGTCTACGAGCACGAGGCCTCCGGGGGCGCGGAGGTCGGCATGATCGTGCAGTTCGGCGGGCAGACGCCGCTCAATCTCGCGCTGCGGCTGAAGGCGGCAGGCGTGCCGATTCTCGGCACCTCGCCGGAGTCGATCGATCTTGCCGAGGACCGCAAGCGCTTCGGCAAGCTTCTCGAAGACCTGAAGATTCCGCAGCCGCCCGGCGTTATCGCCACCAGCGTGGAAGAAGCGCTGGCCGGAGCCGAGCGCATCGGCTACCCCGTCCTCGTGCGGCCCTCCTACGTGCTGGGCGGGCGCGCCATGGTGATCGCTTTCGACGACGAGAGTGTTTCGCGCTACATGAAAGAGGCGGTCGAGTACTCCCAGGAGCGCCCCATCCTGATCGACCACTTCCTCGAAGACGCGGTTGAAGTGGATGTTGACGCCCTGTGCGACGGCGAAGACGTGGTCATCGCCGGCATCATGCAGCACATCGAAGAAGCCGGCATCCACTCCGGCGACTCTTCGTGCGTGCTGCCTGCGGTCGATCTGGCCCCGGCCACACTGGACACGATCCGCGGCTACACGCGGCAACTGGCGCTCGGCCTCAATGTCATCGGCCTCGTCAATCTGCAGTTCGCCATCCAGCGCAAGCCGGGCATGGCCGATAAGGTTTTCGTCATCGAGGTCAACCCGCGCGCTTCGCGCACGGTGCCCTATGTGTCCAAGGCCACGGGCGTGCCGCTGGCGAAGATCGCTTCACGCCTCATGACCGGGCGCCGCCTGCGGGAATTCCTCGACGTCGCTTCGCACAAGGATCTCGAGACCGGTTCGCACTTCTACGTCAAATCGCCGGTCTTTCCGTGGAGCAAGTTCCCGGGCGTCGACACGGTGCTCGGCCCCGAGATGAAGTCCACCGGCGAAGTGATGGGCGTGGCCGATAATTTTGGCGAAGCGTTCGCCAAAGCGCAGCTCTCCGCCGGCCTGCAACTCCCGCTCAAGGGCACGGTTTTCTTCAGCGTGAGCGATCGCGACAAGACGAACCTGGTCAATCTGGCGCGGCAGTATATGGAACTGGGATTCCACCTGGTCGCCACCGAAGGCACGGCCAATGCGATCGAGCGCGCCGGCATGACGGTCGAGCGCGTCTACAAGGTGAAAGAAGGCCGGCCCAACGTCGTCGATCTGATCAAGGGCGACCGCATTCAGCTGATCATCAACACGCCGCGCGGAGCCGATCCTTACTTCGACGAGAAGGCCATCCGTCGCGCTGCGGTCCTCGCCCGCATTCCGACCATCACGACTCTTGCCGCCGCGAAGGCCGCTGCCGAAGGCATCGCCGCACTGCAGCGCCGGCAGATCACGGTGAACCCGCTACAGAAACTGCACGCCGAACACCTGGCAACGCGGTAGCCGCGACTATTTACCGGCTACCGTTCTCTTCACTGCGCCACAGCGCGACGCCGCCGAGCAGGCCGTCCAGATTCGACACGATGGTGACATTTGGACGGAACTGCAGAGTCACCAGCTTCGTGTTTCCGCCGCCGAGATACAGGTGATCCCAGTTGAAGGTGGCCGCCGTTTGCGCGATCGCCTTCCGCAGGAGCTTGTTCCACTTCTTCTCGCCGTACTTTTTCAGGCCGCGTTTGCCCAGGTAATCCTCATAGGTCTTCTTGAGCCAGGGATGATGGCCCAGCTCCAGGCCCGGGCAGAGGCGTCCGTCGGTATAGAGCGCCGAGCCCATGCCGGTGCCCAGGGTGATGATCATCTCCACGCCACGGCCCTGGATGGCTCCAAAACCCTGCACCGCCGCGTCGTTGGCTACGCGTACGGGTTTCCTCCAGCGCTTCTGCAGCATCGATTGCAGCGGATACCCGATCCACTTCGGATGCAGGTTGGCCGCCGACAGCGTGACGCCCTTCTTGATGACGCCGGGATAGCCGACGCTCACCCGATCGAAGGCCGGCATTTTCGCCTTGAGCTGATCGAGCGCCGCCAGCAATCGCACCGGCGTCGGCGGATCGGGCGTCGGCACGCGCAGCCGCTCCGTGAGCGGCTTTCCCTCAGCATCGAGGCACAGCACCTTGAGCCCGGTGCCTCCGATATCCACTGCCAGCGTGACCAGTGATTTCTCGCTCATACCTTCAAATCAAACCCGGGACAGTGTACCGCGGCTGCCCCTGCGCGAGGGTCAAAAACCATCGGGCGCCGATTCTTCTCCGCGAGCTGTCTCTATTGCCCGTCTCCCTGCATGACGATCGGCAGCGACGGCGTCTCCGATCCGTGCCCCGGTTCGACGGTGACCTCAAACTTTCGCGCCTGCGTGTCCGCGGGAACGGGGGGCAACACCACCGTGGCTCCATGATCGGGATCCGGGCGGAACAGCCCGGCGGGAATCGGCGACTTGCCGCCTTCCGGAATCAGCCACAGCTCGTAGGCCTTGTCGGCGGGCAGATCCCGCAGGCCGCCCGCGATGAAAACCAGCGCGCCGCGGCTCTGCAGCCAGCTCACCTGTCCCACCGGCCGCATGGGCTGGCGCGTCTCCGTCAGCACCACATGCGTCGATTGCGGCGAACTCAGCACCGCCACCACCTGATCGGCGTGGTCCAGCTGCACCTTCATCTGCGCCGCGCTGCCCTGCGACGTGTTCAGTTCGCCGCGCAACCATGCCACATGATGCGCCAGCACCGCCGCCGCCGCGGCGAACACCACGGCCAGCAGCCACCCCAGCCATGTCACCGCCGAACTCCGCTTCGTTTGTATCGTCTCGTCTGCCATCGCACAATAATCTGGGAAGGCGCCCAGCTCGCTATCTAATTTTAGGATGCGAACCGGGGAAGGGAAGTGCTTCTGCGCCGGAATCGCAAAACATGAGCGTATCGAACAAGGCTCGCCGATGAAAACCCGTCTGGACAAACTTCTCGTCGAGCGCGCTCTGGTGCCGACTCGCGAGCGAGCCCAGGCGCTGATCCTCGCCGGGCGCGTCCTCGTCAGCGAGCAGAAAGTCGACAAGCCCGGCCACGCCGTGGCGGACGACGCGGCCATCCGCCTCCTCGGCTCCGATCTGCGCTACGTGAGCCGCGGCGGACTCAAGCTGGAGGCCGCTCTCGACCACTGGCAGATCGACCTCACCGGCCGCTTCTGTCTTGACGTTGGCGCCTCGACCGGCGGCTTCACCGACTGTATGCTGCAGCACGGAGCCGCCCGCGTGCTCGCGATCGACACCGGCTACGGCCAGATCGCTCAAACGCTGCGCGACGATGCGCGCGTGACCCTGATGGAGCGCACCAACGCGAGGCTTCTCAATCCGGGCGATCTGCCTGCCGGCATTTCTTTCCTCGCCGTGGACGTCTCGTTCATCTCCGCGACCCTGGTGTTGCCTCCGGTCCTGGCCGCGCTGCCGGAAACGTCGGCCGTCCGCGCCGTCGTTCTCGTCAAGCCGCAGTTCGAAGCGGGCCGCGAACGCATCGGCAAAGGCGGCATCGTCCGCGATCCAGCGGCCCACCAGCTGGCCATCGACCGCGTCCGCAGCTGCGTTGCCGAACTCGGCGCGCGCAACCTCGACGTGATCGACTCTCCTATCACCGGCGCCGAAGGCAACCGCGAATTTCTCCTCCACGCCCAATGGCCTTGACCTCAAAGCGCATCGCGTCCGCATAGAAAGCGGGGGCCGCGAATGCTACCCTGCGAGCCATGCGGCTCCTGCTCCTGGCGCTCCTCGGCTCAACGCTGTTCGCTCAACAAACTCAGCCAGCCCCGGCAACCGTGCCTGCTGTCGCCAATCCGCAATCGCAGGCGCAGCCTGCGGCGATCCCTCAGCCGCCGGTTCCGAACCAGGCCACCTCTGCCAGCACACCGGGCAACACCGGCGCACCCCTGATGGGCCCCACCGACGCCTATCAGTACGCCATGCAGCCTCTGAACAATGCCCGCAGCGCCCCCGACGATCTCACCGATGCCGACCGATGGGCGCTCGGCATCGGTGTTGCCCGCGCCAAAGAGCAATGCGAGCTCCGCGCCAAAGACAAATTTGTCGGCGAAGATCTGCTCGCCATGGGCAAGCTCTGCATCTTCGGTCAGGATTACGAACCGGCGCGCGCGTTTCTCCTCTCCTACATCGCGCTGCCGCAGCCAAAGTCTCCGGAAGTCGGCCGGCTTCTGCTCGCTCGCGCCTTCATCGGCCTCGACTCCATTACGTCTGCCGAGAGTCAGATGGACTCGCTCCTCACGCTCTTCCCTTACGACGCGAGCATCCACCTCGGCATCGACATGGTCATCGACGCGGCCTGCGCCAGCGACGCAACCAGCGATCTCGATGTGATCCCGCGTCTTGAGGAGCAGCAGCTTCCGCATATCCTGGACGCGCTCAATCAGGGCGGCTCGCTCTCCGGCAACGGCGACTCGGTCGACGCTGCCCGTCTCGCCGAGGACGCGCTCCGCTATGCGGACGCCCTGCGCCGCAGCGGCAAACCCGACCAGGCGGCGAAAATCGTCGATCAGGTCAGCTCTGCCGCGGCCACGGATGCCATCGTGCGCAGCGCCAGCAATGCCCCCATTCAAAACGCGCTGACCCGCTATGCGCTTGTCCTGCAGCCCAGCCCGGTACGCATGTTCCACGCCACGCTGCTTCCGCCGGCGGGACTTCTCTCCGCCCGCACGGTTCCGCTGTACGATCCCAACCCGGTCGCGCATCGCGTCGTGCGCCGTGTGGGCAACAGCACGGAAATTCGCATGAAGGACGACCGGACCCTGGTGCTGGTTTTCTCCCTCGCCGGTCCTGCTTCCAGCACCGTGATGCACGGCATCCTCGACCAGCTTGGCCGCGACCACATCATCCCTGGACTCAAGGTCATCGCGGTCACCTCCTATGCGGTCAACACGGGCGACGAGACGCCCAACCCGAACGTCCTTGCGACGCTTCGCGCCTTTCGCACCGGCCTTCCGGCCACGCTCCCCGTCTACCTGGTCCCCGATGGGGAACTCAGGCCGTTCGCCATCGACGCGTGGCCGGCCGGCATTCTGTTCGACGGTAAAGGCCGCATCTTCTGGATCAAGACGATCGCCGGCTCGGCGGGCGGCATTCACCAGGCGGTGCGCGAGATCGAATCCGGGCCGCCTCCTCTTCCTTTCTAGAAAATGGCGCGCTCTTATCGCGCGGTTGAAATTTCTTTCACCCTCCGCCCCTGTCGAATCGTCCATGCGCTGATGTATTCTGGTTCGCACTTCAGGACCCCACGCCTGGACCTCGTTGAATCCTGCGGGAGTGATATGACCCAGACTTTCTCCATCGGCATCGGGGGCGCCGCCGGCCAGGGTGTCGCCACCCCGGGCGACATCTTCGCGAAAATCTTTTCCCGGCGCGGCCTGCACCTCAACGCCTATAACGCCTACCAGTCCATCATTCGCGGCGGTCATACGTTTTTGACCATCCGCACCGGCGTCGACCCCGTCACCAACATGGGCGATCACATGGATCTGCTCATCCCTCTCAACCAGGACACGATGGACCGCCACCTCCGCCTGCTGACCGCCGGTGGTGCCTGTATCTATAACGCCGACGCCATCAAGCCCGGCGAGCATGCCGAGGGCGTCCAGCTTTGCGCGCTCCCCGTATCCACGCTGGCCGACATTACGAAGAACAAAGTGGCGCAGAACACCCTCGCGATGGGCGCCGCGCTCAGCATGATGGGCATCGGCTTCAACGCGCTGGAGGCTGTCATCCGCGAGCAGTTCGGCAGGAAAGCGGCTGCCGTCGCCGATGAAAACATCGCCGTCGCCCGTGCCGGATACGACTACGCGACGCAGAACTTCAAGCCCTTCGCGAATCCCATCCCCATGGCGGACACGAAGTACGCCGTGCTCAGCGGCAACACTGCGCTGGCGATGGGCGGAGCTGCGGCCGGGGTGAAGTTCTACTGCGCCTATCCCATGAGCCCCTCCACCGGCGTGCTGCACTGGTTCGCGCAGAACGGCCGCAAAGCCGGCATCATGGTGCGCCAGGTCGAAGACGAGATTGGTGTCGTGAACATGGTGATCGGAGCCGCGCAGGCGGGCGTCCGTGCCATGTGTGCGACCTCCGGCGGTGGATTTGCGCTGATGTCCGAAGCCCTCGGACTCTCGGCCATGGCGGAAATCCCGATCGTGGTGATCGATTGCATGCGCGCGGGTCCGTCGACCGGTGTGCCGACGAAAACCGAGCAGGGCGACCTGTGGCAGATGCTGGGCGCTGCGTTCGGGGACTATCCTCGGGTGATTGCTGCGCCGCTGGACATCGGCGACTGCTTCACGCTGATGGCCGAAATCTGGAACGTCTGCGACAAATTCCAGGTGCCGGGGCTGGTTCTGGCGGACCTGCTGCTTTCCGAGGGCCGGCTCAGCGTGGATCCGAAGATTCTCGACTTCAAGCCGCCTGTCGATCGCGGTGAGATGATCACGGAACCGAACGGCGATCAGGGCGCGTACAAGCGCTATCTCATTACCGAGAGCGGCGTCTCGCCGCGTGCCATCCCCGGCGTCCCCGGCTACACGCACGTGGTGGCCAGCGACGAGCACGATGAAGACGGCGTGCTGATCAGCGACATGTACACCAACGCGGGCAAGCGCCGCGCCATGATGGAAAAGCGCATGCGCAAAGAGCAAGGCATCGCCGCAGCCATCGCGCCGCCGCGCCTGCAGGGTCCGAAAGACGCCGACGTCACCCTGATCGGCTGGGGATCGACGCAGGGCGTCATCGAAGAAGCGCGGGCCCAGCTTGCGGAGCAGGGAATTACGGCCAACCAACTGCAGATTCGCTGGCTCGTCCCGCTCCACGGCGAAGCGATCCTCGATCAGCTGCGCGGCGCCAAACGCACCATCATCGTCGAGAACAACTTCAGCGGCCAGTTCGCCCGCTACCTGCGCAGCGAAACCAGCTTCGTCCCGGACGGCCACATCCGCAAGTACGATGGCGAGCCGTTCATGCCGCACCACATCGTGGAAGCGGTCCGCGAACAACTCGCCGGAGACACGACGCTCTCCGTCCCAACGCACGAGATCATGGTCTAGGAGAAATTATGGCCACCATTGTCGAATCCCCCAAAGCGCTTACGATGGCTGACTTCAAGGGCCGTGTCGATCCCGACTGGTGCCCCGGCTGCGGCGACTACGGCGTGCTCGCCGCCGTGCAGAAGGCCCTTGTCGACCTGCAGATTCCGAACCACATGGTTTGCACGATCTCCGGCATCGGCTGCTCTTCGAACTTCCCCGGCTTCATTGAAACGTACGGCATGCACACGCTGCACGGCCGTTCTTTGCCGGTGGCCACGGGCATGAAGATGGCCAATCCGGACCTCACGGTGCTGGTGACCGGCGGCGACGGCGACGGCCTCGGCATCGGCGGCAACCACCTCACGCACACCATCCGCCGCAATGTCGATCTGACGTACATCATCATGGACAACCAGATCTACGGCCTCACGACCGGCCAGACATCGCCGACCAGCCGCATCGGCATGCGGACCAAGAGCACGCCTTTCGGCAACATCGAAGGGCCGATCTATCCGATTACGATGGCCCTCGCCGCAGGGGCTACGTTTGTGGCGCGCGGTTTCTCCGGCGACCAGAAGCACCTGACGGACTTGATCAAGCAGGCCATTCAGCACAAGGGCTTTTCGTTCCTCGACGTCTTCAGCCCGTGCGTGACCTACAACAAGGACAACACCTTCCAGTGGTTCCGTCCGCGGGTGAAGCGTCTCGAAGACGACCCGACCTACGACGCGACGAGCTGGATCGGTGCGATGGAGAAGTCGACCGTCTGGGGCGAAGAAATTCCGATCGGCAAATTCTTCGAGCGGACGGATCTGCCCGCGCTGCACGAAGCCGAACCGGTGACGCAGGGCCGCAACATGCTCTCGTATCCGGCCCATATCGACGGAGCGGTTGCGCAGAGCTTCATCGATGAGTTGATGTAGGAATACACCAGGCTGCCCAACTCGCCGCCCACCGTGGTTCTCTACCGGGTGGGCGGCGGGGGCCTGGCCATGCAGGGCTGCGGTGACCTCCGGCTCTATCGCGTGCAGATCGAGAGCTCTGTCTCCCTCTCATTGAAGAAATGAATCAGCCACGAACGCTGCGCTTTGCAGGGCTGCGCTTGTCATGACAGTCCCTGCACAACTGCATTTTGAGTTCGCAATGTTCCCCCAACCCGAAATACTTTTTGGTTGAGTCCGAGTCTCAACCAACAGAGAGCGAAGCCGGATTCCGGCCGCCGTGCGATCTGGCATTGGCCTGACCGGGCTCTGCGATCGGCTCTCCCTCTCTGCACTCCGGATCGATCCGGTGCTGCCGGCCTTCGCCTTCGGCCCCTTCGTGCGCCCTGTCCGAGCTGCGAGTGAGCTCATGACCTGACACTGTCCGCAACTCTCTGCCACACGAGGTTCAAAGAATGAGTGGATCAACTCGGCTTCGTCAGTTGCTTCTGGACGGCGACTTCATCGTCGCGCCGGGAGCCTTCGATTGTCTTTCCGCCAGGTCGGTGGAACTGGCAGGCTTCTCGGCAATCTACATGACCGGTATGGGCACTTCGGCCAGCCGTCTCGGGCTGCCCGACTATGGACTTGCCACCATGTCCGAGATGGTTGTGAACGCTTCGGCGATGGCGGCATCGGTCGGGATTCCGATTATCGCCGATGCCGACACGGGTTACGGTAACGAGCTCAACATGGCTCGCACCGTCTATGAGTACGAGCGGCACGGCGCTGCCGGCATCCACATCGAAGACCAGGTTTTTCCCAAGAAGTGCGGCCATCTGGACAAAAAGCAGGTGATTGCCCGCGCGGATTTCGTCAGCAAAATTCGCGTCGCGGTGAAAGCCCGCACCAGTCCGGACTTCATCATCATTGCGCGCACGGATTCCAATGCCGTGCTGGGTTTTGATGAGGCGATCGCGCGCGCGAATGCCGCTCTCGAAGTGGGCGCCGACCTGGCTCTCGTCGAGGCTCCGGAGTCCGCGCAGCAGATGGAAGAGATTCCGCGGCGCGTCTACGGGCCCTGCGTCCTGAACCTGCTGCTCGGCGGCAAGAGTCCCCTGCTTGCGCTGGCCGATATTGGCAGCCTCGGCTATCGCATGGTGCTGCTCTCCGATGTCCTGCTCTGTGCTGCGTTTCGGGCCTACGACACGGTGCTCGCCACCGTGCGCACCTCCCGCAGCCCGCTGCATTTCGAACACACGATGGCGCCGAAGGAAATCTTTCAGCGGCTCGACGCGGAGAAGTGGGACCGTTTGCGGAATGAGCCCTCGCTGGTGGCGCGAGCCAGCTGAAGCGGCCGTATGCATTGAATCGCCGGCCGGGTGTTCCACCGCCTGGCCGGAGCGAGCCGCAGCCGCTGTGTCGGGTCCGCGACGGCGGGAACACGACCGATTTACTTCGGGCCGCCACCGGTGAGAAACAGCTGCTCGACGTGCTCCCAGTTGTCGACGCGCGTCAACCCACTCACGTTCAGGTTGTGCGGCGCGGTGAAGAGAATGCCGCGTCCGGCAAACACGCGGAGATTGCGCGGCTGATCGTCGATCAGGTAATCCGCCTTGAGGATGCTCTTGTCCCCGCAGAAGACAAAATTACGGGGATCGAGGAAAGAGAAGTGCCGCCGCAGCCACCGGTATTTCGGCCCGAACGAGTTCGGGAATTCCATTGCCGACGTTGCGATGAACACCTCGTAGCGCTCGGCCATGGCTCGCAGCACGCGCTGGCTGTCCGCGATGACGGGCAGATCTTCGAAGAAATCTTCGGAGCGAAGATAGCCCTCCAGCCGCTCGTGCCGGTCGATCGACACGATATCCCAGAGCCACTTGCCTTCGAGATCGGCTTTGGTGATGGCCTCGCCGTGGTCGCGGTTATAGCGGGCGATGTGCTCGGCCAGCGTATCGGCCAGCACCTCGTCCATATCGATCGCCACACGCTTCACAAGGACATTCGATCACACTTGTCGCGAACCGGCGTAACGCTGCTCCGCTCCCGCAAACGCCGTGGGGAGTTGAGGCTCAGTGCTCGGTGGCGACCAGGTGGTGCGCGATGGCGAACATCGCCAGTTCCAGCCGGGTGGAAACGCCCGTCTTATCGAAAATATTCGACAGGTGCCGCTTGACGGTTTCTTCGCTCAGGCCGAACTGCTTCGCGATGTCGCGATTCGAGCAGCCTTCGACGATGCAGCCCACCACTTCCATCTCGCGCGGCGTGAGGCCGAAGGTCTTGCGGTCGGGCACTGCGGCCTGCTGCATCAGATCGTGGAGCGCGCCCACCAGATTCACCACGCGCTTGCCGCCGATCCAGTAGTCGCCGCCCGCGACGGCACGGATGGCAGCCGTAATGTGGTCCGCCACCGCGTCCTTGATCACGATGCCGCGAGCGCCGATCTGCAGCGCTTCAATCACCTGCTGGGTGCTGATGGTGCTGGTGAGCAGGATGATCTTGACGCCCGGCGAGCCGTTCATGATCGCGCGCATGGCCTCGATGCCGGGCAGCCGCGGCATGTAGACATCGAGCAG
>JBKICP010000321.1:0-2644 GCA_046567085.1 Acidobacteriota bacterium | reverse complement strand
TTTATTCCGCAGCATGCATCGCAAGCCGTTCGAAGCGGCACCGGAGCAGGTTGCCGTTCATCCAGGGCTCGGCAGGATGGTATTTCCCCATCAGTTGATGACCGCGATCCCCGATTTGGCGAGTGATGGATGGACGGTGCTCTGGAAACAGACTCTTGGACCCTTTGCGCTGAATGCAAAAGACGCGGGGGCGACTCTAACGCTGCCGGTATTCGGTTCGCCGGTCGCGTTCATCATGGAGGCTGGCCCTCAGGGGGGTGAGATTGCGATCCGGATAGGGAATGAGGAGAATCGCTTTTCACTGCTGCGGGATCAACCGGAGGTCGTGTCAATCCTTTGCTCCGAACAGAACCCCACGGGCCTGCCGGTGCAGCTCAGGGTTCTGGCGCCCCGAGCCGTGCTGGTAGGTGTTCAGTTACAGTATCCCTGGTTTTCCTTCCCGTCCACCCGTTCCTTCGACTTTGACGTCCTGCGCCCCTTCATTTCCTGAGACGCCCGAATCCACGATCCTGCTTTCTGGTTCTTTAGCGATCCCTAACGCCGATACGCCTGGAACGCCACAAACCGGCCGCCGGGAAGCAGATTCATGGTTTTGACCTCGGCGTAGCCGGCCTGACGCAGCGGCGCCGTCATCTCCTCCTGTGCCGTCCTGCGCCCTGGGTCGCAGCGCCCCACAGGTTCAGCGCCTCTGCAGAATCAGCACCCTGCGGAGGGGTTGCCCCCCGGCGCCTGAGGCATGTAAAGGCCAATCTACCGCCCCCAGACCACCCCGGCCGTCCCGCCTCACGCCAGCGTAAACACTGTGATCTCCGGGGGGCAGCGGAAGCGGAAGGGCAGCCCGACGGCTCCGATGCCGCGATTCACGTAGAGCTGGGTCGATCCCATGCGGAAGAGGCCCTCGACGTAGATCTTGCCGTAGTCCGGCAGCACCAGAGGGGGCAGGAAGGGAAACCGCACCTGGCCGCCGTGCGTGTGTCCGGAGAGCATGAGGTCGACGTTGCGCTTCGCGACCTCCGGCAGGATATCGGGCTCGTGCGCCATGAGGAGGATCGGTTCGCCGGCAGCCTGGCGAGGGATGGCCTGGCCCAGATCGGCATCGCCGGTACAGGCGCTGCCGGTGCCGGCGAGCCAGACGCGCTGGCCGTTCCGCTCCAGCGGAAGCGCGCTGTTCATCAGGACCGGGATGCCGTGCTCCCGCAGCGGCTGGGCGACAAAGTCGGCTCCAACCACGTAGTCGTGATTACCGAGGATGGCGTAGCGCAGCGGGCATTCGATGGCGTTCAGGATCGCGGCGCATTCCGGCGCCATGCGGCGCGCAAACGAAAGCTGCAGCGGGAGGAAGCTGACGAAGTCGCCGGTGAGCAGGACCATGTCCGGGCGGAGCCGGTTGATGCGGTGCACCATCTCGCGCAGGAACCATGCCTCTGTGTACTCCGCGAAGTGGAAGTCCGAGGCCTGGACGATGCGCATGCCGCGGAAGGCCTCCGGCAGACGGGCCAGGTGCAGGGTATGCTCTTCGACGCTGAGTTCGTGGCGGGAAATTTCGCCCGCATAGAGGGGCAGCGCGACGGCGGAAGCGGCGGTCAGTCCCAGAAAACGGCGGCGCGTGAGCCAGCGGCGAGGCGGCTCGGGCGTGGCCAGCTGATCTTCAGTCGCTGGGGAGTTGTCGACTGCGAGGGTTGAGGTCACTGTTCTGTTGGACGCGCAATCTGCCTGAGAGGATGGGAAGCCGCCTCGTCTCCATTATCGCGGAAAACGAGAGGGGCCAGCCTCGAAAGGATGGCCCACAGTTGCAGCTGAAGTTACCACCCGTAAACGCGATACATATACGGATACGGGTAGGGGTAGTACGGATAGGGATAGGCCGTCGGGTACGGATACGCATAGCCGTATCCGTAGGGATTCGGAGGCGCCATGTACACGGGCCGGCGCCGCAGTTGCGGCACATTTTGCGCCAGGCGCTGCGCTTCCTGCCACGAAACCGGCTGCACCGTGATCGCGCTTGCCAGGTGGAAGTTCAGCAGCGATTCGGCGGGGAGGTAGATGCGCGGGCCGCTGGTGGCACCGGAAGCCGCCAGGCCGCCCGTGCCGCCGATGACCGCACCGAGAGCGGCTCCGGGGCCGCGACCGATCAGGCCGCCGATAATCGCGCCCACCGCCGCGCCGCCAACCGTATTGCCCGCTGTGTATCCAGCCTTATTGGGACCTTTGCTCGACCAGATGTCGGTGGCCACCGGATAGGCCTGCCCCCCCAGGTTCAGCGAAGTGATCTGCAACTCCAGTTCGGCGTTGCCGCCCAGGCCGCTGGGCTTCTTCAATCCGACCACGGCGCCCTGGAGCACGGCTCCCCGCGGAATCGCCAGCACGTTGCCTTCATACACATCGCTCGCCGCTGTGGCCTGGAATACGGTGCCGTCCTGCAGTTTCGCCACGTCCAGAGGCTCGCTGGTGCGGATCTGCAGCAGCGTTCCGGCAGGAATGCTGACCGGTCCGCTGGCCTGCTGGGGCGGAGGGTAGTTGCCATAACCGCCGTTGTACGGCTGTTGCCCATCGGGCTGCTGTTGTCCGTAACCACCCTGAGGATAGGGAGCGCTGGCCGCAGGCGGTTGCGCCGGCTGACCGGGCTGGCCAGGTTCATCGGGGG
>JBKICP010000320.1:0-6102 GCA_046567085.1 Acidobacteriota bacterium | reverse complement strand
GATCGCAGCATCTGGATTTTGCGGGTCGCTGCGGAGACTTCGCGCTCCGTTTCGGGGGAAGCGACAGCAGGCCCACGTTTACCGTTCGATCCCCGCTCTGAATTCCGACCCATAGGGCGAGTTTATCGCCTCAGGCGCGGAGAAAAGCGAAGGAAATCGAGAGCGGCGAAATCAGGAGGTGGCACCCAATCCACCAGGGCGGCAATTCTCGATCAGGGAGCCAGGAAGGGACGCAGCCCGTGCATGGGGAACAGTCCGGTGGCACCCTTATCCGCGGCGTACTGGGGACGGATGAGGAAGCGGACGAAGAATCCGATCTGCTGGTCGTTGTAACTGCGGGTGTTGTTCATCTCCAGCGCAGCACCGGCATACCAGTGATCGCTGAGGTGGTAAGCCACGTGCGCGCTCAGATCGTAGTTGTCTCCGACGCTGGTGAGATTGGGATAGGAGAGATTTTTGTTCGCTGTCTGAATGGCGGGATCGAGCGGGAAGTAGGGCGAGCTGTCCTCCTGGAAAGCCTGAACACCGAAGGCGCCAATGACGTTGTAATGAACGCGGTCGCCGTACTGTCCGTTCCAGGTCACCGGAACGTTGGCCAGGAAATAGGCCTGCGGGCTGAAGTAGCCGCCCTGCCCATAGGTGAAGTAGTCGAGATCGTGGGAATAGTGCATCCCGAAGAAGTTCACGCCCAGAGTCAGGTTTCCCTCGTCAGGAATCGCCTTCACACGCCAATAGGCTCCGGCATCGCCGTCGACGCGGTCATTGGTCTCGACGTGAACGCCGGTAATGTGCTGTCCGCCGCCGCTGACGTAGTAGCCGGAGTCCGCGCCGCCGCGGCCGAACTGAACCTCACCGCCGGTGGATATAACTCCGCCCCAGATATTGCCGGCAAAACCGGGACCCGCGGATCCTGGATCGTGAAGACCGGACCAGGAGAGCTGGGAATCGGTAACAGAATCCCGTGTGAGGGTGAAAGTGAAGGGACCGTTGGCCGGCTTCCAGTTCAGGCTTCCAGTCACATTGTTCACGAGGAAGCCGTAGGGCGTATAGCCAAGGGACACGCCGAAATTCTGGGCGGCAATCTGAACCTGGCCCGCCACGCCGTAGGCATTCTGCTGCTCCAGAACAGCGTTCGCGGGAGCCGTGCCCAGCTGCTCGCTGATGCCCCCATTGAGGACGGGCGATGTGGTGGGCACTCCCGCGTCGAGGAATGTCGGGGTGGCGATAATCGTAACGCGCGCCGCAGTTCCAAGCATCCCCGATGCCTCAAAAGGCGCCTCAAGAGCTGCAAGCGAGTCGTAACCAGCGGTACCGCTGCGATGGTTGACAAAGCCGGAACCTCCCAGCCAGGGGCTGTAACCGCCCTCGATGCTGGCTAGCTGCCGCTCGGCCTCCTGGCGCGGATCGGGCATACGCAGGATGGGCGTCCGGCGATAGGGTCCGCGCAGGGGAGGCAGGTTCTCCTGCATCAGCTGGTTGTCGGTGGCCCCGGATGGCGCCGCCGGTTCGCTCTGGTCCTCATAGGAGGGTGAAGAATTGTCCTGCACCGCCGGAGGGCGCTCGTAAGTGGGCTGGTACTGGGGCGGCGGCTGCTGGTACTCGGGTTGCTGGAAGACGGTTCGTGGCTGAGCAGGCGGCGTCTGCTGGGCAATTTCATTCGATGGCGTAATGTACTGAGCCTGGAAGAGCGACGGATCGATAGGCCGATTCGCGGTCCGCAGCGCGTCTTCGGCTCGCTTCATCGCGGCGTCGCTGGCGCTGGGGATTTCAGTGAGCACCGGGCTGGTGCTCAGAGTGATCTCCTGTGGCTGCAGCTGGGCGATTTGCGTGGAAGGCTGCTGCGTCTCCGGATGCATCACGGATGCCGAGGTAATGGAGAGATGCAGCTGAACATTGCCGCCAGAATCTCCGGGCGAGCCAGCCGCTGTGACACCGTCGGAGCGATCAGACCAGGATGGCACACGCAGGGGCCTCCAGGAGTTGCTGGCTTCCTCTTGCCTACCTGAGCCGGAGGACTCGCCGCCAGGAACCGGAACGACAACCTCGCCGTTTCCGGGTGTTGGCGGAGGCGGCAGTTCCAGCTCGGCTTCCGGCTTGAACACACCTGTCTGGACGTGGGTTCTCCGCGGTTTGCGCCTGACTTCGGTTCCTGGAACCACCCAGGTGGACGTTGAGCGAGGAGCCTTTCGCGGCGCACGCTCATAACGGCGTTTCCTCAGATACGTGGAAGGCGGAGGAAGCTCCGTCGTTCGCTGCCGGATCACGCGCCGCGAAGGCTCCGGATTACCCAGATTGCTTTCGGTGATCTGGTTCTGAACGGGCTGATTCCGATTGAGCTGAACGGGGGCTGTCCCCATGTAATAGGGGTCCGGCCCGTAGGCCTGGTTGCTCGCCGTCATATCGGGGGTGGGATTCGGGTTGCGGTAGCCGGGCAGGGCAACTGCACCAGCGCCACCACGGCCCAGGGGATTACCGTTGGGATTGAGTAGAGCAACAAGGCCGCCAACGCCGGAAAGACGGCTCTGCTGGACCAGGTCGGGATGATCGAGCTTATGCGCCAGCTCCGCCGTAGGGCTAACCACGGGCATAGCGTTGAGAGAAGCTTTCCAATAGGCCGCGGCCCGGACATTATCGCCGCGCGCCGATTCGAAACGAGCGGCGGATGAGAGGATCTTCGGGTCGCGAGGATATTTCCGCAGTGCTTCACGCAGCCACAGCTCCGCGGTCTTCATGTCCTGGGCTCCAAGTGCGGCGCCGATCATGCTCTGGTAGTCGTTCGCCGAGGCATCGCTGAGATCCATCGCCTTGTAGATGGCCAGCGCCTGCTTTGGCTGTCCCGCCTGGGCATATCCGGCAGCCAGAGCCTTGCTGACAGCGGGATTGCCAGGGAAAGCCTGGGCCGCCGCCGTGAGAACTTCGATGGCCCGATGCAGTTGCCCATTTTTCGCCTCCTGAGCCGCGCGGCGCTGCGCCCAGGAGGCCCAGATGGTCTGCACCTGGCGGCGCTGGATGTCCGTGAGATCGGTCCGGTCGCCGAGCGCCATCAGCTCCGGGTAGAGGGCGCGGCTGTCGCCGGTGTTGAAAAGCAGCCACGCGTTCTGAATCTCTACGGCAGGCGGCACGGCCATGTGCTGTGCGTAGTAATGAGCCTGAATGCGGGAAATGATGCCCAGCGCAGCCTGCGGGTGCCCTGTGGAGGAGTAGATACCCGCAATCGTCTGCTGATACTCGATATCGCGATTGAGCTGTTCGCGAACCGTCTGGGGAATCTCCTGAATCTGGGCCAGTGCATCGGCGTCGTGACCCGTCTGGTGGAGCGCGGAGAGCAGCCCCTTCCACGCGTTCAGGTTGCCGGGATGTTGCGACAACACGCTGCGATAGATGCGATAAGCGCCCTGTGCGTGATTGCCGTTGAGGTCGATGGAGGCAATCTGCAGCTGGAGCGACATGGGCAGAGTCTGCCCGTTCGCCTGATAGACCTGCGCGGCGCGCTCCAGGAAGCCTTCCGCCACGTCGGGATGATTTTGCTCCTGATAAATAGCCGCCAGCATCGACAGAAAGTTTCCGTTGCGCAGAACTTCCTCGTAGGCATCCGGAGGCATACGCTCGACGGACTGGATCGCTCCGGCGTCGTCTCCGGCCAGATGCTGCATGGATACTAGGCCCTGCCAGGCACTGATGTTGTCCGGATTGTCGTCGATCATGACCCGGTAGACGGCGGCAGCGTGCGAGTACTGCTTGTCCTGAGCGAGCAGACCGGCATACTGGAGACGGGTTTCCGAGCGCATGCTGCCTGCGGTCACCATCTGGGGCAGGCGCAGCGCATTCGCCAGCACCTGCCTTGCCTCCGCATCCTGGCCCAGATTGCTGTAGGCGGAAGCCAGGGTGCGCAGGTAATCCGGATCGTGAATCACGTCGCGCCTGACGGAAAGCGGAAAGCGGCGAGTGAGGGCGATGGCCTCAGCCGAATCGCCGGCCTGAGCGCGAGCCATGAAAATGCCCTTCCACGCTGCTTCGGACCCCGGCTGGTGGTGAAGGAGTTGTTCGTAATAGGGAATGGCCGCGGCGGGCTCCTGCATTTTCATGTACAGACCGGCCATGGCGCCCAGCGCGTTAGTGTTCCCTGGACGCATGGCCAGCGCGGAGCGGAAATCCATGACCGCATCATCCAGGCGGTTGCCATTCATCGCGCTGGTTCCCTGACGCATGGTGAACCAGAAACGGCAGGTGGCCAGCGACTGAGCCACAATGCGGCTGTGCAGGCCGTTCTGCTGGGCCTGCTCAAAATAGCTGATGGCGCCGCCGAAGTGGCTCTGCTTCATACGGAGAAAGCCGAGCCCGGCAAGAACGCGAGGATTCGCTGGATTGGCGGCATTCAGCGCCATGAAACGCTGCTCGGCAAGCTTCAGATGATTTTCCGAAAGGGCCAGGTAGGCGGCGCGCTCGGCGGGAGTCCGGGCGAACCCGTTGGATTCCCGGGCCTGACGTGCCTCTGTCTGAGCCAGTTCGCTCGCCAGCTGACTGTCAGGGTGATCCTTCAGGTATTCACGGATCATCCCCGCGGACATCGGATTCTGAACGTCCCATTGGAGCGCCTGGCGCAGATAGGTCTGGGCAGCTCCGTCGGTCCGATATTTCTGAAGAATCCGTTCGCCCTCAGCGCGCGTAGCGGCGTCGTAGGTAAGAACACGGCCTAGGTCAATCGCGTATTCGGAATTGTCCGGGTACCGCTTCACCAGACCGCGGAGCCCGTTGATGGCGTCCGGGCGCGTAGATGCCATCGAAGCCTCAGTGTCGTAGTACGCCTTGGCCCAGTTGTCCGGCGGATTGTTCCCGAAGGCCTGGTGATAGATCGCCAAAGCTTCGGCATTCTGCCCGGATCTCGCCAGATCGGCGGCGCGGGTCAGCATCTGGTTTTGCGCCTTGCGGCTCACCAGATTTTGAATGGTTTTAATGGCTGGATTGTTGGGGTTGACTCTTTTGAGTCTGTCGATATATTTTTTGGCTTCAGCTTCGTCGCCGCTGATCCTGGCCCAGCGCGCCAGCCCGGCCAGCGCCTGCTGGTTATTCGGATCAGAGAGGAGAATCTGCTTCCACGACTGCGCAGCCAGATCGATGTGTCCGGATTGTTCGAGGACCTGCGCCTTTTGTAGCAGTAGCTGTTCGGCAGGCGACTGCGCCGCTGCAAACGCAGCTGGGGCGCACATGAGCGCCATCAGGCTGGCGCCCGCGACGAGTCCGCGAATTTGCCGAAACCTCTTCAGTGCGTCCATGGAACAATCAACTCCCCATCGCCGCTGAATCGGAAGCGATGAGACTGCCAGCCCTTTGCAAACATTGCGAGATTTTGATCATAGTAGGCTGGAGGGCGACCGTACAGCTTTGTAGCGGGGTCAAGCTGGGCTTCCAGCCGGTCTTCCTGGGTTCCGGACTTCTTTCCCAAGCCAGTCAAATAGGGGATAACCGCAGCTGAGTATCCGACTGGGCCATCGGTCTTTCTGGGGATGCCACTGGCGGAAACGGTCTCCGGCGGGAAGAGATGTTGATCGAGCCACGCAGCCATACCGCCGACCGCGGCCAGATCGGCCCGGCTTTCAGGAGCGGCGGGATTCGACAGCCCGGCCCAAAGGTAAACACGAATCGCATCAAAGCTGCCTTTGGGCTTGGCGATGGGCTGCCCTTTGGGGCCAGGCTGGCCAGCCGGCAGGAATCCTCCCGTGGGGCTATAGCTAACCCAGTCCATGGCAAAACCGCGGGGAGAACTGCGGCGCAGGAACACTGGAAGCCGCAGGGCAATCGCCGCCCATGGTCCGGAGGGGTTAAGGACAGCCAGTCGCTGAATCACCGGCAACGGAACATAGCTGGGATTGAGCAGCCAGATATCGCGCGAGGGATGAAATCCCGCGTCCCCCGGCAGAACCATGGGACCAAAACCAGGCAGGTTGGCGACTTCCACGTGCGCGATGCGTTCAGCCATGATGCGGGCCAGCGCGGTGTAGCGGGGCTCGTGCCAGAGACGCCCCGCCTCGGCGAGGTCGTAGCAAATCCAGAGATCGGCATCTGCGGCGGTGTGAGGATCGAGCAGTTCCCACCGGCCGTTGG
>JBKICP010000319.1:0-5150 GCA_046567085.1 Acidobacteriota bacterium | reverse complement strand
TTCCGTTTTCCGCCGAATCGAACCACCCCCACACAAACCGGTTCTGCCACCGATCGCGCCACAACTCCCCATCGCCCGTCGTCGAAACCGCAATCACCTGCCGATCGTCTCCGCCGTCAGAGCTACACCCCACCATCAGCACCACACTCCCGCTCAGCGGCCGCGCCGAAGGCTGGCAGCTCGACTTCACATCGGCCACCACCCGCGGCGTGCCCCGGAACGGCACGTCCCGCATCACCCACGATCCATCCGCCTTCCCCTCCAGCAGATCCAGCAGCCCATCGCCCGTCAGCGGCAGCAGCGTCGCCACCTTCGTGTGCGATTCCAGAATCGGCGTCTTCTCTCCCAGCGGAAAAACCATGACCTTCACCGGCGGTCCGCCCAGGAATTCCTCATCCTTCGCATCCTCCGCCTGCTTCTCCGGCTCGGTCGTCTCCACCACCAGCATCTTCCTGTCCGTCGAAACCTGAATCGCCCGGATCTTCTCCCCGAACGTCATGTAAGGCTGCAACTGCAGCGAGGGATCCACCACGAAAAGCGAATCCCGCACCCGCACCAGGAAGTGCCCCTCGCCAAATGGCCACAGATACTGCGAGCGGTCGTGCATCCGCCACTTCGCCTCCTGCGCCACCTTCCCCGTGCGCAGATCGAACACCACCGCCTGGATCTCCTGGTCGTCGTCGCTCAGCGGATCGTCCGGAAGCCGCCGCAGCAGCCCGCCCATTCGAAATGTGAACAACAGATGATCGTCATCGAAGAATCCCAGCGCCGCCGATGACAACCGATATGTGAGATAGAACGCACCCGGCGGCATATACCCCAGCGGAGCCACCGCAAGGCTCACCGCCGGCTTCAGCTCGGGCGGCGGAGCCGGAGCCGGTTTCTTCTCTCCCCGCGCCGCCAGCGTCAGCAGCAACGCGCCTGCCGCCAGGACCACCCGTTCCCTGATCCCCACCTGCTCCATCCGCATTCATCTTCTATTCTTCGCGCCCTTCCGCCTCGCGGGCAATCCCTGGCGCAAACTTGCATCGAAAATCGCACGCCTTGGCGTACCATTTGACCTTACGCCGCATTCTGCGTATAAAACGTTGTCTAAGATTGCAGGAAGACGCCGCCTGCCCCCGGCGACCGTCTTCGAGGCAGATCGACTATGGCCCGAATGCAGGAAGCACGCGAAACACCCACGGCTCGCCGCTCCCCTCGCTCTTCATCCTCCAAACCCGCCGCCGCATCCAGCGAAAATAAACAAATGCTTCAGGACTATCAAAACGCTCTCCAGCTCATGCAGCAGGGCAAGTACGAGAAAGCCCGCGTCCTTTTCGAAAAGCTCTCGCGCGATGCCTCGCCGGAAATCCTTGAACGCTGCCGCGTCTATCTCACCGTCTGTGAGCGCAACGTAAAGGAATCCGCCCTCACCTTCAAAACCCCCGAGGAGCAGTACGACTATGCCGTCTCCCTGCTCAACTCCGGCTCCTTTGAAGAAGCGCGCGACCAGTTCGAGTCCATCCTCGCCAAAGCCCCGCAGGCCGACTTCGCCCACTACGGCATGGCCCTGCTCAGCAGCATGACCGGCCAGGCCGAGGACGCCATCGAACACCTGAGCCGTGCCATTGAGATCAGTCCCTCCAACCGCATCCAGGCCCGCTCCGATCCCGACTTCATCGACATGGCCGACGACCCGCGCTTCACCGAGCTCCTCTATCCCGAAGGCAGCTAGAAAAAAGCTGGAAGGAAGAAGCCGGAAGGAGAGCAGGCAGATCCTCGCCCGCTTTGATGGGCTTCCCGCTTCATGCTGACCCATCACCCGCAACCCGTAACCCCCGTCCAGGGTTTAGACTCTACCGGTAAGCTCCGGACCATTCGGTGACTCCTAAAGCCGCGAACTCCATTTCGCCCGCGGGTCTGCGCGTCGTCGCCATCGGGGGAGGCACAGGCCTTTCCACACTTCTGCGTGGACTCAAGCTCCGCGTCCCGCACGCCGGCCTCCTCACCCAACCCGCCGGCTCCCCCCTTATCGCCGACCTCACCGCCGTCGTCACCGTCACCGATGATGGTGGCTCCAGCGGCCGCCTTCGCCGCGACTTCAACATGCTACCCCCCGGCGACCTCCGAAACTGTATGGTCGCTCTCTCCGAAGACGAGGGCCTCATCGCCCGCCTCTTCCGTCACCGCTTCGACAAAGGCGACCTCGAGGGCCACAACTTCGGCAACCTCTTCATCGCCGCCCTCACCGAAATGACCGGCGACTTCGCCCACGCCATTCGCCTCTCCGCCGAAATCCTCGCCACCCGCGGCCACATCTTTCCCGCCACCGCTTCCAATGTCACCGTCACCGCGCGCATGGAAGACGGCTCCATCGTGCGCGGCGAAACGAACATCACCGCCAGCCGCCAGCGCATCGTCGAGCTCATGCTCGACCCGCCCGATCCACCACCGCCGCCTGAAACCCTCGCCGCCATCGCCGCCGCCGACCTCATCACCATCGGCCCCGGCTCCCTCTACACCAGCATCGTCACCAACCTGCTGGTCAAGGGCATCGCCGAAGCCCTCGCCGAAGCCCGAGGCACGCGCGTCTACATCTGCAACCTCATGACTCAGGCCAACGAGAGCCTCCACCTCACCGCCTCCCAGCACATCGAGCGCATCTACGAGCATGCCGGCTGTCCCATCTTCGACTACGCCCTCGTCAACACGGCCCCCGTCTCGGACGAGATCCGCCGCCGCTACGCCGCCGAAGCCGCCGAGATCACCGTGCCCGACATCCACCGCATCGAAGCTCTCGGCGTCCGTTGCATCACCGGCAACTTCGCCGCCGAAGGCGACGTCCTCCGCCATGCCGCCGACCGCGTCACCAACGCGCTGCTGTCGTTACCCATGCGCACACCCACCCTCGCCCGTTGAGCCCCTCCCACCGCTCCTCCGATACTCACCGCTTTTGATAACCTGACGCTTCGCGTCACCCCACAGCGAAGAACGGGTGGCAGCAGAAGACGAGGTGCGCATGCACAGAATCCTTCTACTAGTCGGTGGCCTGCTCTCCGCAGGAACCCTGTTCGGACAGCAAACACCCACACCGCCCGCCGCACCCGCGGCCCAGCCGGAAACCCTCACCTCTGCACAAATCGCGAACATGCAGGCCAAATTGCAGGACTGGCCCGACCTCAATCGCTATCGCGAAGACGATGCGAAGCTCGGGCCTCCGGCCCCCGGCGAAAATCGAGTCGTCTTTCTCGGCGACTCCATCACCGACGCCTGGGGACGATCCCACGGCAAATTTTTCCCCGGCAAGCCCTGGATCAATCGAGGCATCAGCGGCCAGACCACCCCGCAAATGCTGGTGCGCTTTCAGCAGGATGTGCTGGCGCTCCACCCTGCCGCCGTTGTCATCCTCGCCGGCACGAATGACATCGCGCAAAACACCGGCCCTGAGCCAATGTCCGCCATCGAAGACAACTTCCGCTCCATGGTCACGCTGGCAAAAGCGAATCACGTCCGCGTCGTGCTTTCCTCGGTGCTGCCCGCCTCCCGCTATAACTGGCATCCTGGCATCGCGCCCGCCGAGACAATCCGGGAACTAAATCAGTGGTTGCAGACGTACGCCGCTGACCAGCACCTCGTCTATCTCAACTACTATCCGGCCCTGGTGAATAACGAAGGCGGCATGAAGCCCGACCTGACCACCGACGGCACTGTCCATCCCAACGACGCCGGCTACGCCATCATGGAGCCCCTCGCCGAAAAGGCCGTCGCCGAAGCCCTCTCCCAGCCCGCTCCCTAACCAGCCATCTGCTGAGCCTCGGTCGAAACGTCCGGATCGTCATGCGACGGGAGGGGGAGGCGCTCCCTCAGTCCCACGACACCCCTCGAGCTAATTGCCCACCGCCTCCCGATAATCATCCACATCGTCCAGCAGGTCCTCGTCCTCGCCCGACAGCAGCCCCAGCGCCTGCCGCTCGAACAGGCGCCGGTAAATGCCGCCCGATTTCCGCACCAGCTCGTCGTGACGGCCCTCTTCCACAACCTCGCCCCGATCGAAGACCAGGATCCGGTCCAGCATCCGCACCGTTGCCAGCCGATGCGCGATCACGATCGCCGTCCGCCCTGCAATCAGCCGTTCCATCGCCTCCTGGATTAACGCCTCGGACTCGGAGTCCAGCGACGACGTCGCCTCGTCCAGCACCAGCACAGGAGCGTTCGCGAGGAACGCCCGCGCCAGCGCCACCCGCTGCCGTTCGCCGCCCGAAAGCTTCACGCCGCGCTCGCCCACCAGAGTCGCGTAGCCCTTCGCCTGCCGTTCGATGAAGGCGTGCGCGTTCGCCAGCCGCGCCGCTTCCTCGATCTCCCACGTCTTCGCACCCGGCCGTCCGTAGGCGATGTTCTCCGCCAGAGACCGATGGAACAGAATCGGCTCCTGCGGCACCAGTGCCAGTTGCGCGCGCAGCGAGTCCTGCGTGACATGCGCGATGTCCTGCCCATCGACGAAAATGCGCCCGCCCGTCACATCGTAGAGCCGATGCAGCAGCTTCACGAACGTCGTTTTGCCCGAACCAGAATGCCCGACCAGCCCGACGCGTTCACCCGGCTCGATCCGGATCGAGAAGTCCTTAAACAGAGGCTCGGTCTGCATGCCATAGCGAAATGTAACCGTGTCGAACACAATTTCGCCCGCGCCCACGCGAATCGGCTTCGCCTCGGCGCGATCGGCCACGCCCAGCGCCTGCGTCTCAAACCCAACCATCTCCTCCATCTCGTTCACGCCGCGCTGCAGGTTGGCGATATGCTGCCCCGTATCGCGCAGGTAGCCGTGCACGATGAAGTAGCTGGTCAGCACGAACGTGACGTCGCCCGCTGACGCGCGCCCGCGCCACCACAACCATACCGCGCACCCGACGACCAAAGTCCGCAGCGCCAGCAGCGCGATCATCTGCGCCGCGCCGCTGTGGGACGCGAACATCCACGTCCGCCGCGTTCGCCGGCTCCATTTATCGAGCACGGTGCTCAGCCGCGTATCCTCGCGCTCCTCGGCGCCAAACGACTTCACCGCTGTGTTGCACGTGATCGCGTCGGCCAGCGATCCGCCCAGCCGCGTGTCCTGTGCGTTCGACAATCGCGCCGCCGGCGCAATCCAGCCCAGCGACAAGGCCCCCGAG
>JBKICP010000318.1:0-26456 GCA_046567085.1 Acidobacteriota bacterium | reverse complement strand
CGAAGAGCTGGAGCACGCGCGGTGGCACGGCGCATCAATAAGAAGTATTTCCGGCTGATGCAGGGGTTGTTCAAAGAGACGAGCCCGGGGCCGGCGAAAGCGATTCTCGCCATGATGGGCAAGCTGGAGGAGCAGTATCGGCTGCCGATGGTGCCGGTTTCCCCAGGGACGCGAGCGTTTCTGGAGAAGATCGCGGGCGAGCTGGGATTGCTGGTGCATGCGCCGAAAGTGGAAGGCGATCTGCACGTGTACTGAGAGCGAGCCAAAGGCGAGCGAAAGACGAGCAGAAAAACGAGCGAGACTGCGAGCCGACTGCGATCGAACGCTTGCCGAAAAACGACAAGAGTCCCGCGAGCAGCGCGAGGCGAGGAAACGCCACTGGCGTTTGACGAGGGCTGGGATTCCTGCTCTGCTGGCGAAGTGCATCCTCTTCGGCTGATCTTTGGGGTCGCTTGTCTGGTTTCGGCGCTGCTGGATGCGTTCGAGACGGTGATTTTGCCGCGGCGCGCGACGGGGCGCTTCCGGCTGACGAAGGTGTTCTACATCGTCACGTGGCGGCCATGGCGATGGGCTTCGCGGCAGGTGCGGCATCCGCGCAAGCGCGAGACGATGCTGAGTTTCTATGGGCCGCTGTCGCTGGTGTTTCTGATTGCGATGTGGGCCGCGGCTCTGCTGCTGGGGTTTGCGCTGATCTACTCCGGTCTGCCGCATCCGTTTGCGGATCCGCGCGCATCCTCCCGCTCCTTTGTCACCGATCTTTACGTGAGCGGAACGACGCTGTTCACGCTGGGGCTGGGGGATGTGGTTCCGCAGACGCTGCTGGTGCGCTGTCTGGCGGTGATTGAGTCGGGCATGGGGCTGGGTTTTGTGGCGCTGGTGATCGGCTATTTCCCGGTGCTGTACGGAGCCTTCTCGCGCCGCGAGGTGAACATCGCGTTGCTGGACGCGCGCGCGGGATCACCGCCGACGGCGTTCGAGCTGATCAAGCGGCACTCGTTCGATGGCGGCGGCGCCGCGCTGGTGGTGCTGCTGGAGGAATGGGAGCGCTGGTCGGCGGAGCTGCTGGAGAGCCATATCTCATATCCGCTGTTGTGCCTGTTTCGTTCGCAGCACACCAGCCAGAGCTGGCTGAGCGCGCTGACGGCGATTCTGGATACGTGCGCGCTGCTGATTGCCAGCGTGCAGGAGCAGAGCGCGCGCCAGGCGCAGCTGACGTTCGCCATGGCGCGCCACGCGCTGGTGGATCTGTCGCAGATCCTGTCCACGACGCCCACGCCGAATCCGCACGATCGACTGCCTCCGGAGAAGTATCGGCTGATCTACGACAAGCTGTGTTCGGCAGGGGTGCGCGTTTGCCGCGACGAGCAAAGCGCGATGCGGATCAACGAGCTGCGCCGGCTCTACGAGGGGTACGCCGAGGCGCTGAGCCGCTACCTGGAGATGCCGTTGCCGCCGTTCTTTATCGAGCACCCGAAGAAGGACAACTGGATGACGGTGGCGCGGGTGCGTGCCGAGGCCGAGGCGGGGTCCGAGGCGGCAGCTTCGGTGCTGCTGCACGACGAAGAACACCTGTTCTGAGAGGTGGGTCGCCAACGGATTTCCGCGTGTGCCCATGGTTTGGCATGCCTGGTTTTCGTCCAGGATTCTCGACAAGTCGTCAAAATTCGATGACAGCCGAGCGCCGAATGCCAGGAGTTGCGACACGCGTTGCGGTGGATTTCCAGCGCGATGAAAAAAACATTGGTAACGTTAATTCCTTCGACAACCTTTGATTTTCCGGAAGTGCTCGACCCCGCCTGAATATTGGACACGCGGCGCTCGTCGTCTTTCGAGCCCGTCCTTTCTGTCTCGTGTAACGGGTTTCATTCCCATCGAAAGCATCATTTTCGCCATTGAACAGAGAGGCTGCGCCAGAGGGCGCTGCTCCTTCGATACCCCTGACGTTTACTCATAGATAACGATGGCGGGGGCTCCGCGAGGAGCAGTTACCGGGCCGGGCGGAGCTGTATTGGGGGGCAATTCGCCACTCCCGGGCCGATGAGTCCTTCAATTGCTCAATCCCTTTACTGCTGACGGTGCGGAAGCACGCGTCAGTTGTTCAGGTCGGGCGGCGAGCCGGGGAGGGCACGAACCGTCCGGGGCGGCATCGGCGAAGGAAACGACCTTCGTTGCGGTGACTGCCTTTGTCATCAGTGTTCAGGATCGGGAAAAACCGAAGGGACAAGGCTGCGTTTGAGCAGAGAAGTCTCTGGCTCCGTCCCGATCCCGAAGAACCGTATCAAGGAGGTCGTAATGACGCGCTGGATTTTGTCCCGCGGACAAAAAGCCGGCAGCGCAGGAGACCGAAACCTCCACTGGTTACTCGGTCTGTTTGCGCTGCTGCTTTTCTTTTCCCCCCTTGCTTTGGCTCAGGAAGGAACGATCCTGGGAACCGTGACCGATCCAAGCGGCGCGGTCGTTCCCAATGCGATCATCACCATCACGAGTATCGAAACCGGACAAGTGCGAACGCTCGCGACGGCGGCGGACGGCGAGTTTACCGCTCCGGCGCTGGCAGTCGGCCACTACACGATCCGGGCGACGGCCCCTCATTTCAAAACCAGTGAAGTCACCGGCATCATGCTGAACGTGGGCGAACACATTCGCCAGGACTTCCAGCTGGAGGTCGGGGCAGCAACCGAGAGCGTGACCGTGGAAGGCGCCGCGGTTCACCTGCAAACGGAGACCGGCGAAGTGAGCAGCCTGATCACCGGGAAGCAGATCACGCAGCTCACCACGAATGGCAAGAGCGTGTACACGCTGGTGAACCTGACGCCGGGCGCATCGAGCGTACAGTCCGATTTTCAGGTGCCGACGCCGGTGGGCGGCGACGCCAATGTGAGCTTCAACGGCCAGCGGATGGCGCACAACCTCTATCTGCTGGACGGCGGCGAGAACCTCGATCGCGGCGGCGCGGGCACCTTCAGTGTGATGCCCTCGCTGGAATCGATCGGGGAATTCCGCATTATGACGTCGAACTACTCGGCGGAGTACGGACTATCGTCGTCGGCGACGATGGTCTCCGTGCTGAAGTCGGGGGGCAAGGACTTCCACGGATCGGCGTGGGAGTTTAACCGGAACGACGCGCTGGATGCGAGAAATTACTTTATTCGTCCGCCGCAGAGGGTAAACGAACTCCGGTTCAATACCTACGGATTCAACATCAGCGGACCGGTGACCCTGCATCCGAAGTCGGGGAATCCGAGCACCTTCTTCTTCTACAACATGGAATGGCGCAAGCTGGTGCAGGGCGGGACGCTGAACACGACGGTGCCTCTGCCTTCCACCTACGGCGGCAATTTCGGTGGGGTGCTGTCGACGCTGAGCGCCCTGCACGTGCCCTGCTCGAATCAGTTGTCGGCGGCGCAGCAGGCGCGTTTCCTGGCGGCAGGGATCACGATGAGCACGGCGGATCCGACGACGGGATCGTGTTCCGGGACCGGAGCGATTCTGCAGCCGTTCCCGAATTCCGCGATTCCGGCTTCGCTGCTGGATGCCAATGCGCAGGCGTTGCTGGGGGCGAAGATCTTCCCGGCACCGACCAGCGGCGTGCAGTTCACGGGCGGCAATAATGCTCCCACGAATGTGCGGGAGGAGATTGTCCGCATCGATCAGCGTTTCGGAGACAAATTCACGATCTTCGGACACTGGATCGCGGAGCAGATCAGCCAGACGTTCGGCACGACGATGTGGAGCGGCGACAACGTACCGACGATCGGCAATACGTTCGGCAACCCGTCGTACAGCGGCGTGATTCATGCCACGTACACGATCAATCCGAACCTGCTGAACGAGATGGCCTTCAACTACAACGGGAACCGGATCCACATTCTGCCCAAAGCGGAATATGGCGCCCCGCTGAATGCTCCCTCGGGGTTCACGTTCAATCGGATTTTCACCAGCCCGAACACGATTATTCCGACCATCAACCTGGCGAACTCCAACACGCAGTACACGGCGAACTGGACGCCCTGGAACAACAAGGCGGACGACTACCAGATCCGCGACGATCTCTCCTGGGTACGGGGGCCGCATCAGCTGAAGTTCGGGGCCAGCTGGGCTCTCTATAAGAAAACGCAGGATGCCTTTGCGGCGACGCAGGGCAACTTCCACTTCAACGGCTTCTACACGGGCAATGACTTCGCGGACTTCCTGCTGGGTTATCCGGACGACTATCAGGAGGACGCGGTTCACGACAGCGGGCAGTGGAACAACGTTTCCTGGGCGCTCTATGCACAGGACAACTGGCGCGTGAACTCACGGCTGACCCTGAATCTGGGGCTGCGGTGGGACGGCGTGCCGCACACCTATGAAGCCAATCATCGCGCGTCGAATTTTTATCCGAACCTCTACGAGATGTCGAAGGCGGCGACGTTCGATAATGACGGCAACATCTGCAGCGGCGTCGGCAACGGCTGCACCGGACCCAGCCCGGGTCTGGGAACCAGCCCGAACGCCATCCTTGCCGGATACCAGTTCTATCTGAACGGCATCGGCATCGACGGGCGGAACGGCATTCCCAAGGGTCTGGTGAAAAACCACTGGGCGGCCTTCGGACCGCGGGTGGGATTCTCCTATGACATGACAGGTGCGGGGAAGACGCTTCTCCGCGGCGGTTTCGGCATGATGTACGAGCGCATTCAGGGCAACGATATGTATAACGGGGCCACGAATCCGCCGTTCGACGCGCACATCGATTTCACCAACGTGCTGCTCTCGGATCCACACACCAGCACGAAGAGCGGGGCGACGGTTGCCGCGCCGGTGGTGGCGTCGACGATCATTGGCATGGACAGCAACATGTACAAGCTGCCGGTGAGCATGCAGTACAGCGTGGGTCTCCAGCAGGAAATCGCGACGCGGACGCTGGCTTCACTGTCGTATGTAGGCAGCCAGAACCGTCACCTCAACGACTGGGTGGAGACGAACCTGCCGCCTCAGTCGGCCCTGGCGGGTCTGATTGCCAGCAACGGCGCCGGATACAACCAGATGCTGCAGTATCCGGGCTATCGTTCGCTACGCATGGCGCGGAACGAAGCCAACAGCCAGTACAACTCCCTGCAACTGGATGTGCGCACCAACGTCAGGGATCTGCAGGCACAGTTCGGGTATACCTACTCGCGCGCCTACGATCCGGTGACGCTGAACGGCGGCAACGGGGGCGACCTGAACCTGGTCAACAATCCGTATGCGGGATGGAAGTACGACTGGGGTCCGTCGTATTTCGATCGTCCGCATATTGCCTTCGTTAACTTCATGTACGAATCCCCGCTGTTCCGCAACGCCTCCAACCCGTTCCTGAAGACGATGCTGGGCGGATGGGGACTGTCGGGCATTATCACGATGCAGTCCGGCGCGCCACTGGAGCCTCTGGTGGGCGGTTCGCAGGGCGGCATGGGCATTCAGAACGCGCGCAACCGGCCGAATCTGAGCGGGAACATCGGCTATCCCAAGAACCTGGTGGCCAGCGGGATTCAGTGGTTCAATCCCAATGCTTTCGCCACTCCGACTCCGGGGACCTGGGGCGACCTGAAACACAATGCGGTGCGCGGACCGGGCCGCGACGACTGGAACCTGGCGCTGCGCAAGAACTTCAGCATTGCCGACCGGGCGGCGTTCGAGTTCAGCGCGGAAGCCTTCAACGTGTGGAACCATACGCAGTTCCGAGCTGACACCCAGTCCGGAGGCTATGGTCAGAACCTGAGCGGCAGCAACTTCGGTGTCATTACGCAGGCTTACGATCCGAGAGTGCTGCAACTGGGCGGCAAGCTGTCGTTCTGACGTCTGGACGTTGCATCATCAACCGGGAGGCCTCGCTTCGTTGCAAGCGGGGCCTTCCTTTTCCTGCGCTAAGATCGATTGGGATCATGGGGCCGATGCCGTACCAAATGCTTGTTGCCGGAATCCTGTCGATTGCGCTGACCGCACCGGCTGCGGCGCAGGGGCCGACTGCGGCCCGGGCGCAGGCGCTGGAGCAGCAGGGGCGCTTTGCGGAGGCGGCAGCGGCGTGGCGCGCCGTGGCCGAGCGGAATCCAAAGGATGCGATTGCGTTCGCGAGCCTGGGACTCGATCTGGCGCGGCAGGGGCAGTATCCGGAAGCGGTGGCGGCGTACCGGAAGGCGGCGCGCCTGAATCCGCACATGGAAGGTCTCCAGCTCAATCTGGGGCTGGCGCTTTTCAAGCAGGGCAAGCTGGAGGAGGCGATTCCGCCGCTGCGGACGGCCGCCGCCGCAGCGCCGCAGAGCCAGCAGGCGCCGATCCTGCTGGGGATGAGCTATTACGGCACGCAGCGCTATGCGCTGGCGATTCCGTATCTGCGGGCGGCGGTGGGTGCATCGCCAAAGAATCTGGAGATGCGGAGCGTGCTGGCGCAGAGCTGCCTCTACGCGAAGGAGTACAACTGCACGCTGGAGGAGTACAAGCAGATCCTGCTGATCAATCCGGAATCGGCGCAGGCGCACATGCTGGCCGGCGAGGCGCTGGACGGGATGAACCAGACCTCGCAGGCGATTGCGGAGTTTCAGGCGGCGGCGAAGGCAGCGCCGACCGAGCCCAATGTGCATTTCGGACTGGGGTACCTGCTGTGGAAGCAGCATCGGTATGAAGAGGCGGCAGCGGAGTTTCGGAAAGAGATTGTGAACGAGCCCATGCACGCACAGGCGCTGGCGTATCTGGGCGACACCGAGATGAAGCTGGAGCATCCGGCGGATGCGGAGGCAATTCTGCGGCGCGCGGTGCATCAGGCCGGCGCGATCCCGCGGGCCTGGATCGATCTGGGCATCCTGCTGGCCGCGCAGGGAAAGAACGAAGAGGCGGCGCTGGATTTTGAGCGGGCAATTCAGCTGGATCCCGATGCGGTGGATGCGCACTGGAGGCTGGCGCGGCTGTATCAGGCCACGGGAAAGACCGAGCAGGCGCGCGCAGAGTTTGCGAAGGCGCGCGCGCTGCACGAGAAGGAAGACAAGAGCCTGGTGCAGCAGATGACGCCGCCGGGGCCTGCAACTCACTGAGCGGCAAAGAGCGTTCTATTTCCGCGCGATGAAGGTGACCTGCGGGATGCGGAACCAGATCGAGTTGCCATCCACCTGAATGGTGAGCCACGCGCGCAGATCGTGCGCGGCGGTCGTGAAGAGGCGGCGTAACTCGCCGACGCGGTCGGGAGGCGTCCTGGCGCGTCGGACCCAGTCGTCGAAGTCCATGCCGCGGCGGCTCTCGCTGTAGTGGTCGGTGACTTCCTGCTCGAGGGTGAGGCCGGCGTCGTTGAGGAACTTCCTCCAGGCACTCAGGCGATACGCGCAGACGTGCGAGGCATCGCGCAGGGTTTCGATGTGCTGGTATTGCGCGTCGAGGGCTGCGGCTTCCGGACCATAGTTATCGACCACGACGACCTTGCCTCCGATCCGGACGACGCGCGCCATCTCGCGCACCGCGGCGGCGTTGTCGGCGAAGTGGTGCGAGGCGAGGCGCACGGTGGCGATGTCGAAGGAGGCGTCGGGGAAGGGCAGCGTCTCGGCCGGGCCGCGCCGGGTGGCGACGTTGGTGAGTCCGCGCTCGGCGGCATTCTTCGCGGTTTCGGCGAGCATGGCGTCGGTGAGGTCGTAGGCGACGACGCGCTGGACGTGCGGCGCGAAGGCCAGGGCGGTGTGACCGGCGCCGGTGGCGATGTCGAGGACGGTGTCTCCTGCGTCGGGGGCGACGAGCGCGACGAGAGCTGCGAGCACGGCGCGGTCGCCGTGTCCGGCGCTGGTGGTGTAGGCGGCGGCGGTAGCGCCGAACTGCTGCTGCACCTTTTCGTGGACGGAGGTTGCGCTGGGGTTCGCAGTCATAGCTCGATGGTAGCGAGCGGGTGAGAGGCGTGTCGAACGCGCGTCGGGTGGGCGCTTGGGGGCGCAATTTGTGACGCGGATCACAGGCCTTTGAGCCCCATGTCGATTTCAATCTTTCGGTGGAGGCAACTCCGCCAGGCGAGCGATAGTCTCGGCTGTTCCCCGGAGAAGTGGAGTGGCGGTGGGTGGCAACTGGAAAGATCAGTTTGCGGAAACACCGGATGTTTTGAAGCGCGCGCCTGACGACAGGACGATCGTGCGGGCGGGGAAGGCTGCGATCGGCGGCGATGCGTTCGTCACGATGGCAGGACCCTGTTCGGTGGAAACCGAACACCAGCTGATGGAGACAGCGGTGCGCGTAGCCGCGGCCGGTGCCAGCGTTCTGCGCGGGGGCGCGTTTAAGCCGCGCACTTCGCCCTATGCCTTTCAGGGCCTGGGACTGGAGGGTCTGAAGCTGCTGGCGCGTGCGCGCGCTGCCACCGGTCTGGCGATCGTGACCGAAGTGATGGCCGCCGCCGATGCGCCGATGGTGGCCGAGTACGCCGACATCCTGCAGATCGGCTCGCGCAGCATGGAAAACTACGCGCTGCTGGAGGCCGCGGCGAAGACGGGGCGGCCGATTTTGCTGAAGCGCGGCATGGTGGCGACGGTGGCGGATCTGCTGCGGTCGGCGCAGTGCATTGTGAGCCACGGGAATCCGCAGGTGATTCTGTGCGAGCGCGGAATCCGCACCTTCGAGACGGCGACACGGAACACCTTCGATGTCGCCGCCATCGTGGTGCTGAAGGAAATCTCTCGTCTGCCGGTGATCGCCGATCCGAGCCATGCCGCGGGACGGCGATGTCTTGTGGCTCCGCTGGCGCGTGTGGCGGTGGCGGCGGGCGCCGACGGACTGATCGTCGAGGTGCATCCCGATCCGGATCACGCGTGGAGCGATGGCGAACAGTCCCTGAACTTCAGCGAATTCGGCACGATGATGGCCGATCTGGCTCCCTGGTGCGAGCTGCGCGCTTGTTGTGAATCCGCACTGGAGACGGTTGCTTGAGAGTTTGGACAGCAGCGGCGGGCGCGGTGTGCGGGATGTTGCTGGTCGCGCTCGCGTGCGGGTTCTCGTCGGAAAAGGACGCGGCTTTGCCGCCGTTGATCGTCACAGCTGCGCCGCAATATGTTTCGCTGGCCGCGCTGCGCGGGGGCGAGCGCTTTCCTGATGGTGCGCAGCTGATGGTGCTGCGCTCGGGGCGGATGCAGCCGCTGGTGCCGGATTTTGCCGCCAGTGCCGATGCCAGCGTTTCTTTCGATGCGAAGACGGTGCTGTTTGCGGGGAAGAAGAACGCGGCCGAACCGTGGCAGATCTGGCGGATGCCGGTCGAGGGTGGCGCGGCGCAACTGGTGCTGGGCGGCAAGGCGGACCTGATCCGGCCGCTGTGGATGCCGGATCAGCGGATGGTCTACGCACGGCGCGAGGCGAAGGGGTTCGCGCTGGAGACGGCGGGAGCGGACGGATCGGATGTGCTGCCGCTGACGTATCTGCCGGGGAACTTCATTCCCGACGATGTACTGCGCGACGGGCGCGTGCTGTTCGAGTCCGGATTTCCGCTGGGCGACGGCGCAATGCCGGAGATGTTTCTGGTCTACGCCGATGGGAGTGGCGTGGAGAGTGTGCGCTGCGATCATCCCGATGGGCTGAAGACGCGGGGGCGCGAGCACGGGCGCGCGCTGGAGTCGGGGGACATTGTTTTCACGCACGGGGCGCGGCTGGCGCGGTTCACGTCGGCGCTGGCGGAGGAGGCTCTGGTGTCGGCTCCGGCGGGCGAGTATGCCGGAGACGTGGCGGAGGCGGGGGATGGCCGCTGGCTGGTCTCGCTGCGCAGAGCCGGCGCGCGACGCTTTGCCCTGGCCGCCTGGAAGCCGGGCGCGACGGCGCTGACGGTGATCGCCCAGGAGGCAGGTCGGGATCTGGTGGAGCCGGTGGTGGTCGCGCCGCGCGAGGTTCCAAAGAGGCATCCGACCGCGCTGCATCCGTGGAGCTACGGCAATCTGCTGGCGCTCGATGCGCGGGAGTCGCGCGGCGGGATGCGGACAGGATCGCCGGTGCGGGTTCGCGCCGAGACGATGAACCAGGCCGGACAGGTGATCGCGCTGGGAACGGCGCCGGTCGAGAAGGATGGTTCCTTTTACGTGCAGGCGGCGGGGGATCGGCCACTGCGGTTCATTCTGCTCGATGCGGCGGGGCATCCGCTGCGCGCGGAGCACGGCTGGTTCTGGGTGCGGCGCGGGGAGCAGCGCATCTGCGTCGGCTGCCACACGGGGCCGGAGCGCTCGCCGGAAAACCAGGTGCCGCTGGTTCTGCTGCACACCACCACACCGGTGGATCTGACGGGCGGGGCCGCTGCTGCACCCACGACGGGAGGACGCTGATATGCAACTGCGACTGTTCCTTATTCTGAGCCTGACTTCCGTCGCGGCGGCCGCGCAGGCTGTGCCTCCCGCTGCGCCGCCGGCGAATCCGGTCCACGCATCTGGAAGCAAAGCAGCGATTCGTTTCGAGGATGCAGCGGCAAAAGCCGGTATCGATGCCACGGACAACTTTGGATCGGCGCAGCTGGGATCGCTGCTGGAGGGGACCGGCGCCGGCTGCGTGTGGTTCGACTACAACAACGATGGATTGCCCGATCTTTATGTGGTGAGTGGGCGTACGCTGCCGGCTGCGATGACGCCGCACCCGCTGGCGACACCGCCCAGCCCTGCTCCGCAAAACCATCTGTATCGCAACAACGGCAACGGCACGTTTACGGATGTGACGGAGAAGGCCGGGCTGAATCCGGATCTGTACTCGGTGGCGGTGACGGCGGCGGACTACGACAACGACGGCAACGAAGATCTGCTGGTGACCGGCTACGGGCGCGTGATTCTGTATCACAACAACGGCGACGGCACCTTCACGGACGTGACGGAGAAGGCCGGGCTCAAGGTGGATGGCTGGTCGATCAGCTCGACGTGGCTCGATTACGACAAAGATGGCTGCGTGGATCTGTTTGTCGGCCGGTATGTGAAGTTCGATCCGACGTATCACAACTACTATGCCGCGGATAACTATCCTGGACCGCTGGACTATGAGGGAGAGACGAACAAGCTGTTCCACAACAACTGCGACGGCACGTTTACGGATGTGACGGAGAAGTCCGGGATCGGCGCGTCGATCGGGCGCACGATGGGCGTCACTTCGGCGGATTTCGATGGCGATGGCTGGCCGGACATCTATGTTGCGAACGATCGCACGGAGAACTTTCTCTTCCACAACCGGCACGATGGCACGTTTGCGGAGATCGCCGGCGATGCCGGTGTGGCCTATGGGCAGAACGGCGAGGCCACCTCGTCGATGGGGCCGGTGTTTGCGGACATTACCGGGAGCGGCCGGCTGGACCTGTGGGTGAGCGACGCGCACTACAACCGCCTGATGAAGAACAACGGCAAGGGCGGCTTCGACGACATCGGGATCGCGTCGGGGCTGTCACAGGCGAACGCGCAATACGTGAGCTGGGGATCGGGCGTCTACGACTTCGATAATGACGGCTGGCTCGACATCCTGATCTTCCATGGCGGGCTGATCCACCTCATCCCGCAGGAGCACTCGGTTTTCCACGCGCTGGGGCAGGGGCGGTTCGAGGATGTCTCGGAGACGGCCGGAGCCGTGGTGAACACACGCACGGTGGCGCGTGGCGCCTGCTTCGCCGATTACGACAACGACGGCAAGGTGGACGCCTATGTCGTGAATCTGGGCACGAAGGGGTCGCTGCTGCACAACCTTTCGACGGGGACGGGACACTGGGTTGCGATTCGGCTCAAAGGAGCGCGCACGAACACCAGCAGGACCGGCAGCAATCGCGACGGCATCGGTGCGCGGGTGGAGATCTGGGTCGGTGGGCGGGAGCAGCTCGCGGAGCGGGTAGCGTCGTCGGGGTACCTGTCGCAGGATGATGCGCGGCTGCATTTTGGGTTGGGGTCGGCGAGACAGGTCGACAAAATCGTCGTGCGCTGGCCGAGCGGCCGAGAGCAGACGCTGGAGAACCAGAGCGTCGATCGGGTGCTCACGGTGGAGGAGCCGCAATGAAGCGGGGGCTTCTGATGGCGGCGGCGTTTGCCGGAATGTGCGCGCTGCTGCTGTGGCAGTCCGGGGGGGCGCTGGTGGCGGCGCAGCCCGATCCCACACCGGAGGAGCGCTATGCCTCGCCGCTGGAACTGCTGCTCTCGCCGGACGGCGCGCGGCTCTACGTGCTGTGCCAGGGAAGCGACGAAGTGCGCGTGCTGGACGCCTCGACCGGGCGGGCGCTCGCCATCATTCCTGTGGGCCACGTGCCGCGGGGGTTCTCATTCTCGCCGGATGGGAGGCGCTTGTATGTCACGAACTCATGGGACGACACCGTCACCGTGATCGATACCCATACAGCTGCGGTTGTGGCGACCTGGGCGGCGGGTTACGAGCCTTCGAGCGTGGCCGAGGATCGAGCGGGCAAGCGGCTGTTTGTGGCGGACCGAATCGGGAACCATATCGCCGTACTCGACGCGGCGAGCGGCGCGCAGGAGACAACGCTCGAAGCCGGACGCGGGGCCAGCTATCTGGCGATGAGCGCGGACGGCAGCCGCCTCTATGCGACGCACGTGTATCCCAATCCCACGCCGCATCGCACGGCGCCGAGGTCGGAGATCACGGTGGTCGATCCGCAGCGGGCGCAGGTGGTCGATCGCATCGCGCTGCGGTACATTGCCGGGATGTTCCACGTAGCGGTCTCGCAGGATGGCCGGCTGGGCGTGGTGGGGCAGCTGCATCCGAAGAACCTGGTTCCGCTGGCGCATGTGGAGCATGGCTGGGCGTTCGTCGACACGCTGACGGTTTTTGGCGCGGATGTGGGGAAGCCGGTGGAGGTGCCGCTCGACGAACTGGACCGCTACTACGCGCGGCCTTTCGGCATTGCGATTGCCCCGGACAAGTCACGGATCTATGTGAGTCATGGCGGCTCAGACTGCGTTTCGGTGATCGATGCGCGGAAGATGCTGGCGTACATCCGCGCGCACCGTGCGCCGTTTGCCGAGGATCTCTCGGCGAGCGCGCACTATGTTGTGGCGCGCATCGCGGTGGGGAAGAATCCGCGGGGTGTCGTGCTGAGCCGCGACGGTGCGCGCCTGTATGTTGCGAATCGCCTCGACGATAGCATCAGCGTGATCGACACGCGCACGCTGCGAGTAACGCAGACGCTGGAACTGGCCGGGCCGAAGAAGGTGACACCGCTGCGCCGCGGCGAGCAGACGTTCTATCGCGCCTATGCGTTTCAGGGAGCCTTCGGTTGCGCGAACTGCCACATCGATTCCACGTTCGATGGCCTGCAATGGGATCTGGAGCCCGATGGCTTCGGCAAGGACATCGTCGATAACCGGCTGGTGGAAGACCTGCGCGGAACGGAGCCCTACAAGTGGAACGGCGGCAATCCGACGCTGGTGAAGGAGTGCGGCATCCGCACCGAGATGTATTTCTGGCGTTCGCAGAACTTCGACGATCTGCGGCTGACAGACCTGGTGCTCTACATGCGCAACATGCCGTCGCGGCCGAATCGCTGGCTGGCGAAGGACGGGAGGCTGACGGCGGCCCAGGAGCGCGGGCGGGCAATCTTCAATCGGAGTGTGGACAAGCTGGGGCAGCCGATCCCGATGGGGAATCGCTGCTCGACGTGCCACAGCGGACGAAAAGGGACGGATCAGAAATCGTTCGACGTGGGCACGGGCAAGGCCACGGATAACAGCGGCCTTCTCGATACGCCGCAGCTGATGAACATCGCGCTGACCGCGCCGTATTTGCACGATGGTTCGGCGCAGACGCTGGAAGAGATCTGGACGATCTATAACCCGAACGATCAGCATGGCCGGACCAACGATCTGACCAAGGACGAACTCAACGACCTGATCGAGTATCTGAGGACGCGATGAAGACGAAAACGCTCTTTGCGATTCTTGTCGTGCTGGCCGGGGCCGGGGCCTCGGCGCAGAGGACTGCCAGGCCGGTTCACAAAGTCCACGCCATGGCGCAAACGGCGCCGGTCCCCGCGATGCCGCGCTTCCGCTGGGAGAACTTCACCATGGCGAATGGGCTGCCCGACGATCACGTGTATTCGGTGCTGGTGGACGGCGACCGCATCTGGGCGGGGACGGACAACGGGCTGGCCGAGTACGAGGACGGCCAGTGGAAGGTGTACACGACGGCAGACGGACTCGCGCATCGCGCGGTGCTTTCGCTGGCGCTCGACAAGCGCACGGGAGCAGTGTGGGCGGGGACGATGGGCGGGCTGAGCCGGATTTCCGCGGGGCGCATCGACACGTACACGCAACTCAATTCGGGCCTGAGCAACGATGTGGTTTATGGCGTTTCCATCGAGGGCGAGAACGTGTGGGTGGCGACGGCAGCGGGTGCGTGCCGGCTGAACACACGCACCGGGGAGTGGTCGCTCTACAACGAGCGCAACACGCCGATGATCGAGATCTGGGTGTACAGCGTCTCCGCAGCGCCGGACAAGGTCTATTACGCAGTGTGGGGCAGCGGGCTGCTCGAGTACAACCAGAAAACGCAGGCGTGGGATAAGTACGAGGATCCGGACGGTGAAACCGAGATGGTGGTGCTGAAGGATCAGGGACTGATCCACGAGATTACAACGTCGGTGAGTTATGTGAATGGCGTGGTATGGGTGGCGACCTACTTCGGGGACAGCCACTACGACGGCCGTTACTGGCATAACTTCCTGACCAAAGACAGCGGGCTGCCGAGTAACTTTACCAACACCGTTAAAGGCGTGGATCGGAATCGTGCGTGGTTCGGCACGGACCGGGGACTGGCCTACTACGACGGGACGAACTGGGCGGTGTATCGGCCTTCGCTGACCACGGGCAAGCCGGAGATGACGGTGCGCGATGCAGCGGGAACGGTCACCGAAATTCCGGTGACGACGGCGCCGGCCCATAACTACGTTCTGGGGATCGATTTTCAGGGCCGCGACGTCTGGGTCGCGACCGCGAAGGGTTTAAGTCACGGAATCTACCAACCATAGGAGAGAGTTATGAGTGCTATTGCGGAGTTACTGACGAGTCTGGGACGCGCGCCGATTCAGAAGCGCGCGATCACCAACCACGGCGTTCTCAACGAAGCGTATGCCTATGCCAAGCCGAGCTCGTTTTCGCGCGGCATGCGCATCGACCTGAACGGGCTGACGATTTTGCTGATCTCGGGCACGGCCAGCATCGATGAGCACGGCGTGAGCGTGCACATCGGAGACTTCCGGGCGCAGTGCCGGCGCACGTTTGCAAACATCACGGGCCTGCTGGAAAGCGAAGGGTGCACGTGGAAAGACATCGTGCGGACCAGCTGTTATCTGCGCGACATCGACCGCGACTACGAGGCGTTCAACGAGGAGCGGACGGCATTTTTTCACTCGCAGGGACTCGATCCGCTGCCGGCATCGACGGGCATTCAGGCGAAGCTGTGCCGGCCGGAGCTGCTGATCGAGATCGAAGCCATTGCGATGTTCCGGACGGCGAGCTAGCCGGTAGTGAAGAAGCGGTCAGTGAAAATCCGGTCAGCGAAGAAACGGTCAGTGGGTGGAGCAACTATGCGCGACATGTTCGGTGGTGTGCTGTTGGGGCTGGTCCTGGCAGCCAATGCGGCTGCCCAGGGGGGCTCTGGTGTGGCTGCGGCACAGGGGCCGGGTGCGAAAGCACCGGGTCCCGGCTGCTCGTGCGGGGCGCATCCGCCGGGACCGCCTCCGGATCGCACCGTAGAGCCGTATGCGGGAACACCGAGCGATCTGGAGCCGTACGGGAAATTCGCGAAGCCTTACTTCCTCAACTACACGACGCCCAATATCTACCCTGGCGCGGGGCGCGATATCCCCGAGCCGAAAAACATCAGTGAAGTGCGCATCGGATTTCTGGGGCCGATTGAAAAGCAGGCCGACCAGGTGTTCGGCCTGCGCATGCTGCACGGCGCGCAGATGGCCATCGATGACGCCAACGCACGCGGAGGATACGGCGGCAAGCCCTTCCGGCTGATGATCCACGACGATTACAACAACTGGCAGCGCGGCGCAGAGTACGGCGAGCGCCCGACGACGTCGGCGATCTGGGGATCGCCCTCCGATGAAGCGGTGAAGATGGTGTACGACGATCACGACTGGGCGATCTTCGGCTCGATCAGTTCCGAGTCGACGCACATCATCCTGCGCGTGGCGCTGAAGGCGGAGATCCCGATTGTGAATTCGGAGTCGACCGACCCGACGATTCCGGAGACCTACATTCCCTGGTACTTTACGGTGATCCAGGATGACCGCGTGCAAAGCTACACGCTGGCGCGGCGCATCTTTTCAGAGCTGGGGCTGAAGCGGCCGGCGTTGCTGCGTGTGAACAACCGCTACGGGCGCATGGGGGTGGGGAAGTTTCGCGACGCATCGCGGCGGCTGGGGCACCCGGTCGTGATCGAGCAGAAATTTTTGCCCGGCGATATGGATTTTCACCGCGCGCTGCGCATCATTCGCGATTCGCGAGCGGACGCCATTGTGCTGTGGGCGAATGAGGATGAGGCGGCGGAGATCCTGAAGGAGATGCGCGAGCTGGGCATGCACCAGCACGTCTTCGGCAGTTATCGCACGCTGGGGAACGAACTGCTGGCGAAGGCAGGACCGGCGGCGGAGGGGTTCGAGGCGGTGTACCCTTACGACCCGACACGCACCGACCCGAAGTGGCTGGCATTCAACCAGCGGTACGAGGCGCAGTACCAGGAAAAGCCCGATCAGTTTGGAGCGCTGGCCTACGACGCGATGAACATCCTGTTGAAGGCGATTTGCGAGGCGGGGCTGAATCGCGCGCGGATCCAGGACGCGCTCTATCAGATTTACCAATACGACGGCGTGACCGGGCCGATGACGTTCGATCCGAACAACAAGAACGTGAGGCCGATGTACCTGGGCACGGTGCATGACGGGAAAATCACGTATCAGGTGGCGTCGATGGAAATGCCTGCGGCGACGAAACCGGCCACAGCACAGGCGCCGGCAGCGGGAAGCGGGAAGCCGGCAGCGGGAAGTGGCGTGCCCTATGCGCGTGTGGGCGAAGATGGCGTGAGCTACCTAGGGCCGCATGAGGCCGATATTCCGCGGGCCGAGGCGAAGCTTGTGCTCTTCGGTCCGCATGCAACCGAGGTCGCCGCGAGCCCGGAGGTGCAGGCCGCCCTGGCGAAGGCGAGTGTCTCCGGTGTGATTCCCGTAGAAAGCTCGCAGAACTGGGGGAAGGCTTCCACGGCGCTTGTGCATGCGCTGATGGATGAGCCTGCGCTGGCGGTGATCGCTCTGGACCGGGACAGCGCGCACCTGGCGGAGCAGCTGTCGCTCAAGGCTTTCGTGCCGGTGGTGGCGCTGGCTGACGACCGTGCGCTGACCTCCACCAATATCCCGTGGATCTTCCGCCTGCCGGCCACAACGGCTCCGGCGGAGGCGGTGCGATTGATCGTGGATGCAGCGCAGCGGAGCGGCGATAATCCGGAAAAGCTGCGGGCGGTGCTGGCTTCAGGGACGACCCTGGCAGGAGTGCGGTTCGAGGATACAGGTGAGCCGGTTGAGCAGAGAACAGGAAGTAGGGAATAGGGAGTAGGGCTTCGAGTCGGAGTTAACCCGAGGCTATGCTGGCGCCAGGCTGGGCTGGCGCGCTGGGGCGGTCTTCGCCTTCGCTTTGGACTTCTCGGTTCCGAGTGTGATCAGTTCCCAGGCGGAGCGGTCGCGCATGAGGCGCGAGACCAGCGCGGTGTGCATCGCGTGGCCGGCGCGCTCGGCGACGACGTGGCCGAGGATGTGGTGTCCGGCCAGGGCGAGATCGCCGATCAGGTCGAGGACTTTGTGGCGCGCGAACTCGTCGCGGAAGCGGAGATTGCCGTTGAGCACGCCCTGGCGGCTGAGCACGATCACACTTTCCTCGGTGGCGCCGCGGATCAGGCCCATGTCGCGGAGTTTCTTCTCGTCTTCACGCCAGCCGAAGGTGCGGGCCGGGGCGATGTCGCGCTCGTAGGCACCGGTAGCCAGATCGACTTTGTAGCCCTGGCGGCCGATCGGCGCCGGGAAATCGACTTTGTAGGAGACCGAGTAGCCTTTGCCGGGATAGACGCCGATGAACTTGTCGCCGTCGCGCACTTCGACGCTCTTGAGGATCCGGAGATACTCGCGGCGACGCCGCTGAGGTTTCAGTCCCACTTCGGCGAAGGCCTGTGTATAGGGCAGGGCGCTCCCGTCGAGGATGGGCAGTTCGAGGTTATCCAGTTCGACAACGACGTTATCGACGCCGCAGCCGAGGAGCGCCGAAAGCAGATGCTCGGTGGTGGAGATGAGCACGCCCTGGCGCATGAGGCTGGTGGCGTAGCTGACTTTGGCGACGTTGCGACCGGTGGCTGGGATCTCAAAACCGTCGAGATCGGTGCGGCGGAAGACGACGCCGGAACCGGCAGGCGCGGGCAGCAGGCGCATCCGAACCGGGGCACCACTGTGCAGGCCGACGCCTGCGAATTCGATTGGGGAGGAAATTGTGTTTTCCAGGTGCGATGATTCAGCCAAGCGCTTTCCTCAATGAAGACATAGACTACAACCCGTCGTGAAAAGTTGTAGTGTGGCAAAATCGCCACACCGGGGTACCGAAAGTAATCGTTCCTGAAAAGATAATCCCTATGGCAAACGTCACAAAAGAAAATACTTCCATCGATTCTGTGCTGCAGAAGGCAATTCTGGCCTATCAGGCAACCATCACCAATCGGATACGGGCGCTCGTGGAGATCGAATCGCCGAGCGACGACAAGGCGAGGGTCGATCGCTGCGGGGAAGCGGTGGCGGATCTGGCGACCGGGATCGGTGGGACGGTGCGGCGGCATCGGCAGAGCGCCTTCGGCGATGTCCTCGAGATCCGCTTCGAGCGGGCGAGCAGAACGAAGAAGAAACTGCCACCGCTGATGCTGCTGGGGCACCTCGATACGGTCTGGCCGCTGGGAACACTATCGGGCATGCCGTTCCGCATCGCGAAGGGGCGGGCGTGGGGCCCGGGTGTGCTCGATATGAAGGCGGGCGTGGCGATGGGACTGACGGCGATCGAAGCGTTGCGCGAGACGGGGAAGCTGGAGAGGCCGGTGGTTTTTTTGCTGAACGGTGACGAAGAAGTGGGCAGCACCGTCTCACGACCTGTTACGGAAAAACTGGCGCGGCAGTGTGCGGCGGTGTTCGTCCTAGAGCCGGCGCAGGGCGCGGCGGGCGCGTACAAGACGGCGCGCAAAGGCGTGGGCGATTACACGATTCGCGTGAAGGGAGTCGCGGCGCATGCAGGGGTGGATTTCGAGAAAGGGCACAGCGCGATCCACGAACTGGCCTGGCAGCTGGAACAGGTGCGCGGCTTCACGGAACTGGATCGGGGCCTGACGGTGAATGCCGGGGTGATCCGCGGAGGGACCCGCACGAACGTGGTGGCTGCCGAAGCGGAGGCGGAGGTGGATGTGCGGATCGCGCGCGCCCAGGATGCGGTGCGGATCGAGAGGAAATTTCGGTCGCTGCGCGTTCGGGACCGCTCCTGCGTCCTGCATGTGGAGGGCGGGATGAATCGTCCTCCGATGGAACGAAGCCGCGCGACGGTAGCGCTCTTTCGCCGGGCCGCGACTTTGGCCGCGCAGATCGGGTTCTCACTCGCGGAAGCCTCCACGGGAGGTGGTTCCGACGGTAACTTCACGGCTGCAATCGGGGTGCCCACGCTGGATGGCATGGGTGGAGTCGGCGAAGGGGCTCATGCATCGAATGAATCAGTAGTGCTGCAGGAACTGGTGCCGAGGACGTCGTTGCTGGCTGAGATGATTCGAACCACCTGAGGGGATCCGATGCTGAAGCTGATGGAGATCGCGCTGCTGGCCGTGACGATATTGATTGTCCTGGGCCTGGTGATGGCCGGACAGCCGGAAGCGCCGCCCCTCTCCGATCACGCCATCGGCGCACGGGATCCGCAGGACGAGGCGCGGCAGCCGAAAGCCAGCTGAGACGAGCGGGTAGCCGGTAGGCTGTAGCCGGTCGCTGGTTTGATCTCCATCCTGATCTCTTCCGTGGAGCGAGGCTGCCGGACGGCTCGGCCACAGGCTACAGGCCACCGGCTACGGGCTGGTTTTTCAGGGCACGACGACCTGGGGCACGGTTCCCATACGCAGGCGCTGCTCGACGCCTTCCATCATGCTGGCGACGAGGGCCAGCGGCAGTCCCATGACATTGAAGTAGCATCCTTGGACGCGCGGGATCCAGCGCGCGGCGCGGCCCTGGATCGCGTAGGCTCCGGCCTTGCCTCGCGGCTCGCCGGTGGCGATGTAGGCGGCCAGCTCGTCGTTGGTAGGAGTGAGCATCGTGACCCAGGTGACTTCGGCGGCGACTTCGGTGATCGCGTCGTTGCCGGTGGGCGCGAGGAGCGCGACGCCGGTGATGACTTTGTGGGTGGCTCCGGCGAGAAGGCGCAGCATGCGGGCAGCGTCGGCATCGTCTTCGGGCTTGGCCAGAATTTCGCCGGTAGGTGCGACGACAGTGGTGTCGGCTCCGAGAATGATGGCCGGATCGTCGTCGGCGCGCAGGGCTGCGAATCGAGCGGAGTGCGCGACGGCTTCGGCCTTTTCGCGAGCGAGGCGCAGCACATAGCCGATCGGAGTTTCGCCGGGGCGGAGGTCTTCGCAGATGTCCGCGGAGAGGACCTGAAAGGTGTATCCCGCCTGGGTCAGCAGATCGCGCCGTCGCGGCGAAGCAGAAGCCAGCACCAGCATGGGGAGATTATTGCAGAGGGCGCTGGAGGGGATTCTTCCAGCGCAATCCATGGAATCGGCTGAAGTCGTTATCTGCGGAAGCCAGTTCCGCATCGTGTTCGATGGCGAGGGCGGCAAGGTGGGCGTCGCTGGTCAGGTTCCCTGCGGTCCCCACCTGCTGGAGCAGGCGGAGCAGGATGTGGGCGTGCTCCGGTCCCGGATGTGCGATGGAAACCGATGGATGATTGAGCCAGCTCGCAACGAAGGAAAATGCAGAGTCGATGCTCAACGGCCGGGCCGACCACCCGTGGCGGGTGACAATGCGTACAAACGCCAGAATCACGGCCCATGGCAAGCGGATTTCTTCACCGCTGGAAAGGCTCTGTTCCAGCCAGGCGAGGGCCGCCTTGTGCATCGGGGCCTTCCGATCCACGGCATAAATCAGAAGATTCACATCCGGCAGAATCACTTGCCCCGAGCCATTTTCCTCAGGATCTCTTCATCTTCAAGATCCGAGGCGAGCTGCAGCGCCTTGTCCCAGTTCATGCGGGGGTTCAGTCCCATGTCCACAGACTTCTGCCGAAAAGGCGGAACCTTGTGGGGACGAAGGCCGGAGCGGATGGCCTCGTTCACAGTATCGCGGAAGGTCGTGCCGCGCTCGCGCATGGCACGGCGCAGGAGCTGATCGACATCCGGATCGAGGGTAATGGTAGTCCGCATCAAGGTCAGTCTAGCATCAAAGCATCATTTCTGATGATGCTTTGATGGTGGGCTACGAATGCTCCGGGTTAGAGCCTGGCTCGGGGAAGTCGGAGTCGCTGTCCTTGATATCGTCGTCGGCGTCGCGGTGGGGCAGCTGATTTGCGAGACGGTTGTGCGATTCGCCGGGCCGCGAGGTTTCGGGTGGGTTGTCTTCGATCGCTCCCTTGTTCACATCCGCATCTTTCCGGTTCATGATTCCTCCCAAGGTATCTTGTGGCACGTTCGAAGGGTGGATGCACCGTTCAGCGCCTGGTGCTGCCTGGGACGGCTTCCACTCCTGCAGGGTCGACTTGTTATTTTGGACCCGATGGTAGGGCGATTCAACCGTGTTGCTGCGCCGGCTGCAGCGCAGCGGGCGGGCATGCCGGTTCGGGCCCAGGCGGCAGCGATTCGTGAGGATTTCGCAGGGTGGGACGCGCGAGGGTGTTGCGCGCGACAGCAGGCGACGTTTCTGCAACCATGGACAGCGGTTGCGACGAGGATGACGATGAGGCTTCTGTCCTGGAGTGCGGTGAGGAGTTCGGTGCGGGTCGGATGGGCAGCTCTGTTGCTGGCGGCGAGCGTCAACTCGGCTTGGGCGCAGACGACACCGTGGTCGCAGCGGATGGCCGACTCGACGATGGAGCGCTGGCCGGACGGGCGCTGGGTTGCGGCGGGCGCGCCGTGGCACTGGAATTATGAGCTGGGGACGCTGCTCGATGGGATGGATGCGGTCTGGTACGAGTCGGCGAAGGGCGAGTACTACCGCTACATCCAGGCGTCAGTGGATCAACTGGTCGAGCCGGATGGATCGATGCCGACCTACCACGCCGATGAGGATCAGCTGGACAGCATTTTGCTGGGGCGGCAATTGCTGCTGCTTTACAACGTGACGCAGAACGAGCGCTATTACAAAGCGGCGAAGGTGCTGCGGGAGCAATTGGCCCAGCAGCCGAAGACGGCGTCGGGCGGATTCTGGCACAAGAGGATTTATCCGAATCAGATGTGGCTGGATGGGCTGTACATGGCGGAGCCGTTCTATGCGCAATATGCGGCCGAGTTCGAAGAGCCGCAGGATTTTGCGGAGATCACGCGGCAGTTTGTGCTGATGGACGAGCACGCGCGCGATGCGAAGACGGGGCTGCTGTATCACGGATGGGACGAATCGAAGGAGCAGTTCTGGGCGAATAAAACGACGGGGGATTCGGCGAACTTCTGGGGCCGGGCGATGGGCTGGTACATGATGGCGCTGGTCGATACGCTGCCGTTTTATCCGGAGGGCGATCCGGGGCGGGCGCACTTGCTGGCGATCCTGCAGCAGACCGCCGCTGCGGTCGTGAAGGTGCAGGATGCGAAGAGCGGATTATGGTGGCAGGTGCTGGACAAGCCGGGGGCGAAGGAGAATTATCTCGAGGCGTCGGCGTCGTGCATGTTCACCTATGCGCTGGCGAAGGGCGTGCGGATGGGATATTTGCCGCGCACTTATGAGAAGTATGCGGAGCGCGGCTGGAAGGGGATCCAGCAGCAGTTTGTGCGGACCGGCAGCGACGGGAGCGTGACGCTGACGGGGACGGTGAAGGTGGCGGGCCTGGGCGGCGCGGAGCATCGCGACGGTAGCTACGCGTACTACGTCGCGCAGCCGGTGGCAGAGAACGATCCGAAGGGGGTGGGGGCGTTTCTGCTCGCGGCCAGCGAGATGGAGATGGCGCCGCGGGCGACTCAGGGACGGGGCGATACGGTGCTGGTCGATGCGTGGTTCAACAGTCAGACGCGCAAGAACGCGGCGGGGCAGACGCAGCTCTTCCACTACAAGTGGGACGATTTTTCGAATGCGGGGTTCTCGCTCTTCGGGCACATCTGGCGGAGCTATGGAGTCGCGACAAAGACGCTGACGAGCGCGCCGACCGTGGAGAAGCTGCACGGGGCGCAGATCTACCTCCTGGTCTCGCCGGATAACACGGCGAAGAATCCAAATCCGCACTACATGCGTGCCGAGGATGCGGGGCAGATCGCGGAGTGGGTACGGGATGGTGGAACGTTGTTGATGATGGAGAACGACCCGGCGAATGCGGACATCGAGCACTTCGATCTGCTGGCGGACAAGTTCGGGCTGCACTTCAACAATGTGCTGGTGCACCACGTCGAGGGAGACAATTTTGCGGCGGGGCGGATCGATGTGACGCGGCCGGAGGCGCCCTTTACGCGTCCGATGGTGCTGTACATGAAGGACACCTGCTCGATCCGGCTCTCGGAGAAGGCGGCTCCGCTGCTGAGGGACAGCAAGGGCGAACTGCTGATGGCGTGGACGCGCTATGGGAAGGGGATGGTGTTCGCGGTGACGGATCCGTGGCTGTACAACGAGTACACGGACGGGCGGAAGCTGCCGCCGGAGTACGGGAATTTTGACGGCGGAGTGCAACTGGTGCGGTGGCTGCTGGAGGAGCGGGCGAAGGGGCGGTAATTGCAGGTTCTGGAGGGATGGTCCCTGCCAAGAAAAAGCAGCCGGTGATGAACACCGGCTGCGTGAGTGGACATTGCCTGTTGTTGCCTAGCCCTGGGACTGGGCTGACGGGTGAAGGACGCGGAAGGTGCTGCCGCCGTCGGACCAGACGAGCACCAGCGCGTCCTGACCGGCAGGCACGCTGGAGAGTTGCTGGGCGACGTCGGAGGCATTCGGCGTCGGTTTGCGGTTGACGGAAACGATGATGTCGCCCAGTTGGAGGCCGGCGTTGTCGGCCGGGCTGCCGGGTCGGACGTTCTCAATCACCGCACCCTTCACACTGGACGGAGCCTGGACCTGCTGACGGATATCAGGGGTGAGGTCGGCCAGGCCGAGGCCCCACTGTCCTTTGTGATTGCCGTTCGCGGCGACTTCCTGTTGATGGCCGCCGTTGAAGGAGCCGAGAGTGACGGGGACATCGGTGCTGTTGCCGTCGCGCATGACCTGGAGGTGGATGGTGTCGCCCGGAGGCGTGAGGCTGGTTTCCATCTGCAGTTCACCGGCGTCGGAGACGGGTTTGCCGTTGAACGCGGTGACGACGTCGCCCGTCTTGAGGCCGGCTTTGCTGCCGGGTGAGTCCGGCGTGACGTCGGAGATCACGGCGCCGACGGCCTTCTTCACCTGGAAGAACTTCGCCGTGTCAGGGGTGACGTCGCTGATGGAGACGCCGATGTAGCCGTGGCTGAATTTACCGTCTTTGATGAGCGTATTCACGACCGGCTGCGCGATCTGGGTTGGGATGGCGAAGCCCATGCCGGAGAAGGCGCCGGTGGGTGAGTAGAGCATGCAGTTGATGCCGATGAGCTGGCCGCGCGCATCGACGAGAGCGCCACCGGAGTTGCCGGGGTTGATGGCCGCGTCGGTCTGGATGAATTCACCGGGCTTGCGGCGGTCTTCTCCCAGGTTGGGCCGGTTGAGCGCGCTGATGATGCCGCGCGTGACGCTGAAGCGGAAGCCATACGGATTGCCGAAGGCGAGCACGGTCTGGCCGGGCTCGAGCTTGGTGGAGTCGCCCCACGGAATGCTGGGGAGATTGTGCCCGTCGATCTTGATGACGGCGAGATCGGTGAGGGGATCGGCGCCGATGAGCTTCGCGGGATAGATGTCGCGGTTGCTGAGCGTGACGCTGATGTTGATGGCTCCAGCGACGACGTGGTTATTGGTGACGATGTAGCCGTCAGGGGAGATCAGGACGCCGCTGCCGAGGCCTTTCTCGATGCTGGGCCGTTGTTGCTGCTGCATCGGGCCCTGAGGACCGCCGAAGAAAAACTGGAAGGGCGAGCCGGGGCCGAACGGCTGCTGCTGTTGTTGCTGTCCGTCCTGACCGCCTTCATCCTCCGCCATCTGTTGCTGGCTGACTTTGGAGGTGACGTTGACGTTGACGACGGCGGGACGGACGCGCGCGGTGAGGGCCTCCATGGCCTGGTCGAGCGAGGTGAGCGCACCAACGCTGCTTTCGTCGAGAGGCGCCGCGGCAGGAGCGATGGCATTCGCGGGGCGCGCATAGCACCAGGTGCCGAGCGCAACGCCTGCGGCAAGAACGACGACGGGGATCGTGACGCGCCGCTGGAGGAACGATTTCAGGTGGCTGAGGTTCATGTTGTTTGCTTCTCCTGTGAACTAACGAATTAGTTGTTCGAGTCAAAAATTTTTCAGATCGACTGCGATGCTGATCCGGGCTGCGGCAGAACGAAGACGATGCGCAGAATCTGCATCGGCGCGCCCGTTTCCGGATTGAGAACCTGGAATACCTGGATTTGCAGGGCAGGATTTTCGCTGCTCTGCCTTGTGTGCATGGGTTGAGCTGCCGGTTCGGCGGTAATGCTGCGCAGATGGGCCGGGATTGCGGCCCGGAATTCGGTGGTCTCGAAGACGACCATGGTGGGCTGCGCGGTTTCAAAGCCGGCGAGCCGAGCCATCACGTCCGGAGATTTCGGCGCGGGCTTCCGGATCAGGGTTGCCTGATGCATCGGCTGAGGGCGAGAGGGCGCAGCGCGTTTCACGAAGGTGCGATGGACGGGCGCTGGGCTCTCAGCGGCGGGATGATAGGCTGCGGGGATCATCGCCGAGGGCGCGGGCGTTTCGTCGGCAACGGCCGGGACCTCGAGGAGCGGCTTCTTGAGCTGTGCGAAGGAGGCCGGTTCCGTCGGGACGAAGGCCACGAACTGCGGTGTGCAGACGGCGATGCCGGTGCAGGCCAGAGCGAGCGAGGCAGCGACGCCGAGAGCGGTGCGGCCGATGCGGGTGGTGACCGCGGGTCCGACGTGAAGAATGCGTGCGATGCGCACGGATGCGTCGCGGGCGCGGGCGACGGCGGCCTGAGCCATGGTCCAGCCACGGCGGGCGCAGCCTTTTTCGAGCAGATCGATGAGGCAGCCGGCATAGGCACGCGGATTGCCGGTGGCGGCGAGGACGGCGTCGTCGCAGGCCATCTCGCGTTCGAGCGAGAGGCGGGCGTCGATCCACCAGACCGCCGGGTGGAAGAAGAAAAGGGCACGGGCGATCTTCTGGAGGAGGTTGGTCC
>JBKICP010000317.1:0-3390 GCA_046567085.1 Acidobacteriota bacterium | reverse complement strand
AGGGCATCCCGGTAGCGGCCAAAGGCCGTTGGATCCATGCTCTGCGCGCAGGACACCGCAATCACATTGTCCTCGTAGTCCAGGCTGATGGCATGAAATCCCCAGCGGGCGAATGCGCTGTCGAGCTGCAGGCTGCCCGCTGCCTTTGCGCCGGTGCCGGGCAAAAAGAGCAGCAGTTTGTGCCGCGACACTGCCTGAGGATCGTAGACCGCAATATGCGGACCGTGAACGGTAGCGATCGCTGGATCCGTCTGGTGCGGATCCACGCGCAGCACGCGAATCGCCGCGTGGACCTGAAGCGCGAACAGCAACACCAGGGCGGTGGCGAGCTGGACGCGGCGAAGGTGAAGCGCAGTCTTTATCATCGGAGTCCATCCTGCAACAGCGGCGCCGTCGTTCTGCCGGCCGAATGAGGCGTTGGTTGATTTGCCGCCGTTCTGAGCCGGCTCGGCGTCGCCATCCGGGCCATGGCCTGTGCTCTATTCCTCCGGTCTGGCGTTCTCCAGTTGCGCGACATAGGGTACAAGCAGAGTTGAATCGATTGCCCGCTGCTCGTTTTCCAGCCTGGCCCATTGCACGGCAAAGTTCCCCAGGGTTGCACTTTCAGCGGAGCAGCGTTGTACCGGCAATCCGGAAGCCCGCTCCGTGAGATGGTTCAGCAGCTCATTGCGGCTCCCTCCGCCCGCCACGCAAACACGTTCCAGAGGTTTACCCGTCATCTCGCGCATTTCCCGCAGCAATGCGGCGTAGCGATGCGCCAGACTGTGGAAGATCAGGCTGACGACAGCGGGCGCGGCCTCATATCCTTCAGGAAGTGGCGCGATTCCGCGCGCCCTCAGTTGGTCGTTGATGCGCGCGGGCATCCTGCCGGGAAGCTGCAGATTCCCATCGCCAAGATCCAGTGCGTAGTCCGGCGCGGGCGAGCGTCGCGCGGCGTCGATCAGGGTTTCCAGCGAACAGGATGTCTCCTCTTCCCAGGCGCTCATGCACTGCCGCAGAAGCCACATACCGGGTATCCCGCAGTGGAAGAGAATATCGCCCGTCGCCGCACCGAGATTGGTGAACCCCCGCTGGCGGGCGTCCGCCGTGATATGCGGAGCGGTTAACACTGTGCCCACCAGCGACCAGGTTCCCGAGCTGATGTAAGCCCACGATCCCTGCCGCGCCGGTATCCCTGCAATGGCCGAAGCCGTGTCGTGGCATGCGGGAGCAATGAGGCGCGTGTGCTGAAACGCACGCATCGAGCGTAAGGAATCCTTCACTGGCCCCAGAACGGAGCCGGGTGGCACCAGTTCCGGAGCGGCTGCCGCATCCAGTCCAAGAGCATCGAATATCTCCCTCGACCAGCGCCTGGTCCCCGCGTCCACAAGCGCTGTGTGGGAGGCGTTGCTGTATTCGGCGATCCGCGGAGCGCCCAGCCAGTGCAGGATGTACTCCGGCAAATTCACCCACGGCATGGAGCCGGGAACGCCGTCGAGCCGATCCGCATAGAGCTGGTAAGCCGTATTGATCGGCTGAATCTGAACGCCCGTGATCTCGTACAGGCGTTCAGCGGAGATCAGCCTGTGCGCTTCCGCCATCGCTTCCGCGGCGCGCGGATCGCGATAGCAGAACGGCTGGGCATAGGGCGATCCCAGTGCACCGAGCCGCACGTAATCGACGGCCCAGCCCGTCACTCCAATGGATGCAACGCCTTCGTCCGCCAGTTCTGCGCACCGCTGCAGGCCGCGATCCAGCTCCCTGCAGATGCGTTTCAGATCCCAGCGCACCCTTTGGCCCTGAACAACGGGTCCGTTCGCAAAACGGTGCACCATGCGGATCGCAGGCTCGTCCTGCCGCCAGCGCAGCAGCGAGACGCGACAGCTCTCCGCTCCAAGATCGATGGCCACCAGCGCGGGCCGCGAACTCACCGCAGGAACGCCTCGGGCAGACCGCCGTCCACGGGAATCAAATGGCCGCTGGTACAGCGCGCTTTCGGCCCCGCAAGGAACAGGATCGCCTGGGCGCAGTCGTCCGGCTCGATCGGCTGGTGCGTCAGAGTGCGCCGCGCGTAAAACTCCGACAGCAGCGTGCGCAGTTCGTCGTCCGTGCTCGCCGCATCGAAGGCGATTTTGTACTTCTTCAGCGAGGTCATCACGCGGTCGCGCGGAAACATCGTCGAGCCCTTCACCACCGTCGCCGGATTGATGCCATTCACGCGCACCTTCGGGCTCAGGGAGACCGCCAGTTCGCGAACCAGATGGCTCACCGCGGCCTTGCTCACGTCGTAGGCTTCGCTGCCGCGCTTTGGCACCACGGCGTTGGCGGAGCTGGTCAGCACCACACTCGCCTCCAGCTTCTGCTCGCCGAAAATCCTCGCGGCTTCCTCGGCCAGCAAATAGTTCGCGGTCACATTCAGCTCAAGCGTCGTGCCCCACATCGCATCGCTCACCACTCCGTCCGGCGACGAGGGAAACATGGCCGCCGTGTTGATGAGAATGTCCAGGCCGCCAAAGCGAGCCACCGTCTCTCTGATCGCCGACTGGATCGCCTCACGGTTGCGAATGTCGATGGAGACGGTTGCCACAGCTTCGCGTCCGGCGATGGCCTGGGCCTCTTTCGCCGTAGCCTGTGCGCCGGCGGTGTCGCGGTCGGCAATGACGATGTGCGCCCCGCGCTCCGCCGCCAGCAGCACCGTGGCCCGGCCAATGCCGCTCGCCCCTCCCACAATCAACGCGATCTGGCGGCTCAGCTCTCTTTCCGGAGGCTGACGGCGAATCTTCGCTTCCTCCAGCGCCCAGTACTCAATGCGGAAGGCCTCCGAGAGCGGCAACGCCACATAGTTCGCGTGCGCCTTGAAAGCCTCGCAGGGCGCCGCCGGTCCCGCCTGGGGAAAGTCCGTCACGCTGGTCTCGCCGGCCAGCGCCGTCGCGCCTTCCATCACATGAATGGCGTTCACGTAGAACTCGCCCGTCACGCGCGACTCAGCCTTGTTCTTCCCAAAGGAAAACATCCCGACCCCGGGAACCAGCACCACGGTCGGATTCGGATCGCGCATGGCCGGCGAATCCGGCTGCGCATGCTTCTGGTAGTACTCGGCGTACTCCCGGCGATAGGCGTCCATGGCGCCGCCGATGGCAGCCTTCAGCGCCTCCACATCGGCCGTGTCCTCCGCGGGCACAAACAGCGGACGTATCTTGGTGCGGATGAAGTGATCCGGGCAGCTCGTGCCAAGATGAGCCAAAGCCGCGGCATCCCTGCTGTTCACGAAGCGCTGAACTTCGGGCAGGTCGGTAAAGGTTGCGATCAGCCGCTTCTTTTGCGATACCATCCCGCGCAGATACGGCATCAGCCCCGTGGCAATCGTCCCGCGGTCCTGCCGGGTCTGCGCAACAGCGCCGCCAAAGGCCG
>JBKICP010000316.1:0-3599 GCA_046567085.1 Acidobacteriota bacterium | reverse complement strand
GGTGATCTGGCGGACGTGGCGAACAGCCACCCTGTCCCGGGACCTGTTCGGGACGCTGGTGTGCGTGGGCGCACCGGATTCGTCCAGGAGGCTCACGTCGTCTCCGGACCGCCTCTGCTGCAATCGGCCACCATCGACACGATTCGCGCGTGGCACTATCGTCCGTGGATGGTCTACGGCAAACCCGTGCCGTTCGAGACGCAGGTCAGCATCGACTTCAAGCTGAGCGGCGCGCAGTAGGCCTGCGGCGGGGTGACATTTATCACATTCACGCCGCCCCAGCCAGGGCACCCTATCCTCAACCTTCCCCTGAGGAGCGTGCCGCATGGATACCCCCACCCTGATGAATCAGCTGATGGAGATGGAGCGCGCCCTCTGCCGCCACGATGAGTGCGCCGTCCGTAACCTCATCCTCCAGGCTCAGGACGGCGTGCTCTCGCTCGAACGGGAGAACGAGCAGTTGGCTCTCGACAACGCCGGACTCCGACTCCGCCTCGACGAGGCCCGCCGCTCGGAGCACAAATCCCCTGCCCTGCGGGATCGCACCCATGGCGGCTGCCATGAGGAAGAAGCGCCCGCGCCAGCGACGCTGGCCGACGACTCCCTGAGCGACCCGAAGACTCCGGTCTGGCGCATGACGCATTTCTTCTTCAACTAAACCCACGGCTCCGCTTCACCAGCAGGATCTCACTGCCATCCCCGAAGCCACCAGGCTTCCTCAGCCCACATGCGCGCGCCCTGGTGAAGCACCGCCGGGGATGCGACAATGGGCGGACATGAATGAACTGGCACTGACTTTCACGGGAGACAGCGCGCATGCGCCCCCCGCGCACATTCTGGAAGATCTGAGTGAAGAGCAGGCGCACCACACGGTCCCGGGAGCGCCGCACAGCATCTATGCCGAGGTGTGGCATACGGCGTACTGGCAGGAGGTGATGCTGGGCCGGGTGCATGGCAGGGGGACGCCGTCTCCGGAGCATAACTCGATGAGTTTTCCGGATGAGGCGGCGGTCAGAGCCGAAGCCTGGAGAGACCTGGCTGCACGGTTCCTGCGTGGAGCCGAGGAGTCGGCAGCGATTGCGGGCGAGGATGCGCAAACGCTGGAACGCGTGGTGCTGTGTCCTTCACCCTCGCATCCGCAACGCAGCATGACGGTGCGGGAGCAGCTGGAGAGCTTTGCCGCGCACAATGCCTATCATTTGGGGCGCGTGGTGATCCTGCGGCAGATGCAGGGGTGTTGGCCGCCGCCTTCGGGTGGGCTGACGTGGTAACGACTGACCGGGACGAGCGAACTTGAAATCTTCCGTCGGAAGGGTCGGTGAGTTCTGAGGCTGGGCAGTAGGGCAATCATTAGCCAGATGTATCAAAGAGCCTGCGAGGAGGCGGGTGGAGGATGTCGATGAAGAGGAGAGAATTTCTCAGATCCGGGTTGGCCGCTTCGGCGGCGGTGATGGCCGAGCGCGCGGCACGATCGCAGGTGGCGGGCTCAGTCGGATCCGGGTCGAATGCGAGCCAGGGTCGGCAGTATTACGAGTTGCGGAAGTATCGGCTGCGGTCGGGTAGCGAGATGCAGCTGACGGCGGACTATTTGTCCAAGGCGCTGGTGCCGGCGATGAATCGCATGGGCGTGGGTCCGATCGGCGCGTTTACGGTGGACATCGGGCCGGCAACGCCAACCGTGTACCTGCTGCTGCCCTCGACGAATTTGGAGACGCTGGTTGGCGCAGGGCTGCGCCTGCGTGAGGATCAGAACTTTCTGGCGGCCGCGGAGCCATTCTGGAATGCGCAGGAGTCGAGCCCGGCTTTTGAGCGGGTGGAGAGCACGTTACTGATCGCCTTTGCCGGGTGGCCGCAGCTGGTGGTGCCTCCGCCGACGGCACAGAACGGCAAGCGACTGTACCAGCTGCGCAGCTATGAGAGCGCCAGCGATCGCGACCATGTGCGTAAGGTGGAGATGTTCCACTCCGGCGAGTTCGAGATCTTCGAGAAGGCGGGCTTCTGGCGAGTGTTCTTCAGCGATGCACTGATTGGGGAGCGGCTGCCGCAACTGACCTACATGCTGAGCTTTCCCGATCTCGAGCACATGGACACAATGTGGAACAAGTTCCGGAACGACCCGGACTGGAAAAAACTGCAGGCGGATCCGCGCTTCAGCTACGAGCCGATCGTGTCGAACATCGTGAACCTGGTGCTGCACCCGACGGCGTATTCGCAGGTGTGAGAGCGAGAACGACGAGAAGGCGGAATCCAGGAGATATTGCGGCGAACCCCGTCCCTGGCTGCACCGGTACAACTGGCATCGACCGGCAGGTCGTCTCGGCTCCGTTGTACCGGATCGGCCGCTCAGCGCTCGCCTGGAACTCCCTGTTGAGACTTCCCACCCAGGCGCAGGCCGAGCCCCCCGGTTGGCGGCGCCGAGGGACGCCGGACCTCGCTGGCGATATCCGGTGCGTCGGTTGGGAAATGCGTCCGGCTGCGCGTCTGGAGAAACGAATCAGCCCTTTGCCGACACATTCCCTGCAGCGGCTGCACCGCGCCTGGGGATCGTTTCCGAGGAAGCCCGGTGGTGCCGTCGCCGATCTTTGTTGCGTGAAGGCGGGAACCATGGCGAACTTTCAGCCGAACCCGGAAGACAGAAACGGCCGATTCGATACGGGCGTCCGGCGCCTGGTGATGATGCTCGGTGAAACGGCGAAGATCGACCTGTTCGGCCCGGTACCGGGGCTGGTGGTAGACACCAACGCGCGCGGGATCGTGAAGGTCTCGGAAAGGCCGATCCGGGTGATGGGACCGATCGCCACTTACGAGCTGACGCCGATTCAACCGGGTAACGTGATGCTGGAGGCACGGCTGTTCGACAAGGAACCGGCGACGATCGAGGAGCGAACGCGGAGGTGGTTCACCACTCCCAATCCCTGGGACTATATCCAGTTGTCGGTGATGGGCAATGACTACATGCAGAGCGGGGGGACGTGGGGGAACCTGAAATATGGTTCGACGAACCCGGCATGGAAGGACGTTCCGTGGACGACGATGGCCTTTGCGGGCTGCGGTCCGACGGCACTGGCCAGTGTGCTGGACTATCTGATTCGACTGTTCGCGGCCAGCGGAGCGGTTGCGAGCGTGACTCCGGCACAGACGATGGCTTACGCGTCGAAGTATGGGCGGGCGGCGGGTCCGGACAAGAGCGGGACGGTGGTGCCGCAGGGAACGAGCGGAGATGTGATGCTGGCGAACGTGGGGAAGTACTGGCCCGGATTCGCGGGTGAGGCGGTTGGCTCAAGCCCGGCCGGTCAAACGGGAATCGACCTGGCGGTGCGCTGGCTGCGAATGGGAACGCCGCTGATTTTTCTGGCCAGTGGCAATGTCACGACCTGGAAATATGACACGCGAGGGGGGAAGCAGGAAGAGAAGTGGACCGGTGGGCATTTCATGGTGCTGATCGGAGTCGAGAGCAATTCGCAGGGACCGGACCAGCGGTTCTGGGTGGCCGACCCATCGCTGGCGCGGACAAAATACATCGATGCGGACAATTTGGGCCGGTGCAGGATCTGGCGGGTATACAAGGCGTAGCCGGGGGATGGGAGAAAGGCGGCAAA
>JBKICP010000315.1:0-3028 GCA_046567085.1 Acidobacteriota bacterium | reverse complement strand
ATCCAGATCCACCACCCCCGCTTCCGAACCGGCAACGACGAGGTGACCCTCAGTCACAAAGAACCGGCACGGACGCAGGCCGTTGCGGTCGAGTGCTGCGCCGATCAGATGCCCGTCGGTGAACGCCACCGCAGCCGGACCATCCCACGGCTCGATGCAGTCGCCGTGATACGCCAGAAACGCGGAGTGCCGGCCGGTATCTCCCGGCGGCATCACCATGCGCACCGACTCAGCCACCGTGCGCCCATTGCGCGCGAGCAGTTCGATAATCTCGTCGAGGCTCGTCGAGTCCGATCCGCTCGGCGTGAAGATGGGACGCAGCTCGTCGGGCAACGTCGCGGCGCGTGCCGTCATGCGCGCGCGATTCCCCCAGATCGTGTTGATCTCGCCGTTGTGCCCCAGAATGCGGAAGGGCTGCGCGCGATCCCACGAAGGCGCAACATTCGTCGCATAGCGCTGATGGAAGAGCGCAAACGGCGTAACAAAACGCGGGTCGGCAAGGTCCGGATAGAACTCCGGCAGCAACCGTGCGTCGCACATCGCCTTATAAATGATGGAAGACGAAGACAGCGAGCAGACGTACCCCTCTGTGCCCCCCCGCTCGAACTGCTTGCGGGCGAGATACAATCGGCGGTCGCAATCCTGATAGGAAACAGCCCCGGGAGCACGGTCGACCAGCAGGATCTGGCGAATCACCGGCAGCGTGGAAGCCGCAATCTCCCCCAGAATTTCCGGCCGCGTGGGCACCTCGCGCCAGCCGAGAATCGAGAAGCCGCGCGCCGTAATCGCCTGCTCCAGATCGCGCACCGCCGCCGAGGCCGCCGCGGCTTCCGTCGGCAGGAACACCATGCCTACCGCCAGCGCCTTCGCAGGATCGAGAGCGATGCCCGTCGAGCTCAGCAGAATTTCACGCGGGATCGCCGTGTGAATGCCGATGCCATCGCTGGACTTGCCGTCCGCAGCCACAGCGCCGCGATGGGCAAGACGCCCCAGCGCCGTCAGCGCCTTCGTGAGGATGTCATGGCTGGGCTGGTTGTTGAGGGTGGCGACAAACCCGACGCCGCAGGATTCGTGATCGAAACGCTCGTCGATCAGACTCTGAGCCGGACGAGCACGCCCGCCCGAATTCCCGCCGATGGGCCGGGAGTCGCCGGTCGACAAGGCCGGAGCGACACAATTTCTCGTTCCCATATCCAACTATAACGGCCTTCCATTTCGCACGAAAGCGAAATCAGAAATTTCTGTGAAAAAAGTGGCGATTGCAGCGGACCAGCCAGGGCATCACGGGCGTGCTGCCTCGACGAAAAATCGCCCTTGCATATTTATACATCATTCCTGTATTTTTATACACAGTGAAATGCGGCTGGCCGCAGCAACGGCTGGCCGCCCTTTTTTGCGTTTGAGTGTGCGCACCAACCATGGAAGTCAGTAAGCAGGAACGGCACAATCTGATCCGGCAGCTGGTGGCCGGCGAAGCCATCGCGAGCCAGGACGAACTGCGCCGCCGCCTTTTGCGGCGCGGCTGCGATGTCACCCAGGCCACGCTCTCCCGAGATGTCCACGAGCTGCGTTTGTACAAGGGACCCAATGGGTATGCGGCGCCCAACGGCCACGCCGAGGAAGAGGAGGAACAGCCGGCCGTCGATGAAATGCTCGCCAGCTTCGGCGTTGCCGTGAAGCAGGCGCAGAACCAGCTGGTGCTGCGCACCACCAGCGGCGCCGCCCAGCCCGTCGCGCTCGCCATCGATCACGAGGCGTGGAGCGACGTTGTCGGAACCCTCGCGGGCGACGACACCGTGCTCATCATCTGCCCCGATCAGCGACGAGCCTCCTCGATGAAAGAAAAGCTGGAGCGCATGATCGGCTGAAACAGACCTCGCAGCCCAGGTAAAAACTCAGCGAGAAAAACGAATCGCAGCGCGACGAATTGAGTCCAACAGGTTTTGCTGAAAAAGATGCCCGAACAGAAACACAGTCCGACGCCAGCTGAGAAAGCCGGAACCCAATCCCTGAGCTCTGAGCTCTGCGCTCCGAACCCTGTCGCCGTGATGGGCGTAACCGGCTACGCCGGCATGGAACTGGCGCGGATCCTGCTGCGCCATCCGCGTCTGGCCGGCGCTCCGCCGCTCTTCCTCGGCCGCGCAGAAAGCACGCCGGAGCCGCTCGCCGCCATCCATCCTCAATTGATGGATAACAACGGCACCGGTCTCGGGCCAGGCGGTCTGAGCATCGAGCCGTTCTCGTGGGACCTGCTGCAAGCGCGCGGCGTGAAGATCCTCTTCCTCGCCACGCCGCACGAGCAATCGCGCGCATGGGTCCCGCAGGCGCTGGAGCATGGACTGCGCATCATCGACCTGAGCGGCGCCTGGCGTCTCACCGAAGCGGCGAACCGCGCCGTCTACAAGTTCCCCGATGAAGGCTCCCCCGTCGCGGCCGACGTGCAGGCCAGGGCCGTCTACGGAATGCCGGAGCTGCATCGCAACGAGATCCGCAACGCCGCCATCGTCGCGAATCCCGGCTGCTACGCCACCTCTGTCATTCTCGCGCTCAAGCCGCTGGTCGCCGCCGGATGGATCGATCTCGATCGCGGCATTGTGTGCGATTCAAAATCCGGAGTCTCCGGAGCCGGCAAGGCGCCGACGCCGAAGACCCACTTCATGCACGCCGCCGACAATCTCTCCGCCTACGGGCTCTTCTCCCATCGCCACACCGGCGAACTGCTGGAGCAGCTGGAGGTGGACGCGCAGCAAATCGTCTTCACTCCGCATCTGCTGCCGATCCCGCGCGGCATTCTCTCCACCATCTATATAAGGTTGGCCGATACCCACCAGCCGGCCGACGTCGAGGCCCTGTATCGCCGATTCTTCGCACAGAGCCCGCTGGTGCGGGTCTTCCCGGCCGGCCAACTGCCGCAGATCCAGTACTCGGTCAACACGAACTACTGCGACATCGGCTTCCATCTGGCCGACGACGGGCGACGATGCGTGATCGTCTCCTGCCTCGACAACCTGCTGAAAGGCGCCGCGGG
>JBKICP010000314.1:0-4346 GCA_046567085.1 Acidobacteriota bacterium | reverse complement strand
GTCGTTGCTGCCATAGATCGTGGGAAAGGGTCGAGGAGAGCCGCACATCCTGCGACAGAAGAGGCGCGCCGATTCCAGCGCATTCTCGCCGGGAGTTCCCTGTCTTACGACCACGGTGGCTGCGAGCAGTTCGCGGTGGCCCAGAACAACGCCGGAGCCGCCATTCCTGACGTCGAGCCACAGAGAGATGCCTTTGGGATCGATCTGCCAGAAGCAAAGCGACGCGGCGCCGGTCTGGACGCCGTAACCATGGAGCGCATCGCGATGGAGGGTGAGGAAGTACCAGGGCAGAACCCGCTGGGGAACGAATGTTTCCCAGTGGAGATCGCCATAACTGCGCTCCCAGGCGTCGTTCAAAACGAGGAGGCCGGGAGTAACGGAAGCGTTCCAGCGCAGGTGAATATGCGTCGGGCTCGCAGTGGGTGCCGAGAGCCTGATGGCGAGGCGGTCGTGTTCGGGGATGGTGGAGATATCGAGTCCGGGGCCGCTCCATCTGTCGCCCGAGCGGACGAGCTGAGCGGGATGATGCAGGCCGCAGAAGGCGGTGACGGAATCCGGAAGACGAAGGATGTCAACAAAGCTCTCGGCAGGGGCGGCCGGCTTCGGCATGCGAGGAGCGCCGAAGAGCTCCGCACCGGAAGAAGCGGCAATCCCGGTACAGGCCAGGCCGGCAATGAGGTTTCTGCGAGTTATGGACGACATGCGATGCACCTCTGTCACGGCTACGCCGGATCGTTACTGCATGGTGAGCGTTGCGGTCAGCGGGGTGTTTTCAGACGAGTCGCCTACCCGAATCTCAAATTTTCCAGGAGCGATCTTCCAGGCGTGAGAGGCGACTGACCAGTAGGAGAACGAATGCTGGTGCAGTTCCAGTTCGATCGTTTTCGACTGGCCGGGATTCAGCATGACCCTGCGGAAGCCCTTCAGCTGGATGGGAGGCTCGTTGCCTTCGGCGATGGGCGGGAAGCTCAGATACAGCTGCGCCACTTCCGCTCCGGCGACTTTACCGGTATTCGTAACGGTGAACTTAACACTCGCGGATTCGCTGCCGGGTGTGTGCGTCACTGTGAGGTGGTGGAAGGCGAAGGTGGTATAGCTGAGGCCGAATCCAAAGGGGAAGAGAGGCGTTGCATGATGCGCCGTGTACCCGCGGTAGCCGACAAAGATGCCTTCAGTGTAATGCGCGGTTCCGCCTACGCCGGGGTACTGGCTGGGATTGGAGGCGAGGGTTTGATCGACGCTGCGCGGAAAAGTAATGGGCAGTTTTCCGGAGGGATCGACCTTGCCGGTGAGGATATCGGCGACCGCGTTGCCATCTTCTTCACCCGGATACCAGGCCTCGAGTACGGCGGGGACGTCGTGAATCCACGGCATGAGAACGGCTGAGCCGGTTTTAAGCACGACGATGGTCCTGGGATTGGCTTTGGCTACGGCCTCGATCAGCTGGTTCTGCGCCTGGGGCAGCTCGACGCTCTGATCGCGGCCCTCCGTGTCCTGGTCGCCGACCATGACGACGGCCACCTGCGCGTGTCTGGCGGCCTGAACGGCGGCGGCGATGTCGCATCCGCTGAGGATCCTGAAGGGGATCTGCAATTCCATGGCGGCCTCGAGTCCGTCGTAGGGGGTGATGGTGTAGATGGGAATGACATGGGAGCTGCCGCCGCCACCGCTGCTGGGGCGCACGGCCCAGGGGCCGATGACCGCGATGGAGTGAATGCTTTTGGGATCGAGGGGCAACAGATTGCCCTGGTTCCGAAGCAGCACCATGCCCGCGTCGGAGATGCTGCGCGCCACGGCTCCATGGGCAAAGGCAGGAATGGGAGTGCGGTGCGGGTGCGAGCCCCACAGACCGAACTGCATCATCTGAGCATAGCGGCGGACCAGCTTTTCGTTGATGACGGAGATGGGAACCTTGCCGGATTCGACGGCCTGCTGCAGGGGGGCCGAGAAGAAATGGCCGGTGGGCATTTCCAGGTCCAGGCCGGCCATGGCGCTGCGGACGGTGCTGTGGGTGGCGCCCCAGTCGGACATAATGAAACCGTCAAAGTGCCAGTTGTCTCTGAGCACATCCTTCAGCAACGGCATGTTCGCGCAGTTATATGCGCCATTCACCCGAGGATAGGCGCACATCACCGCCGCGACGTGGGCTTTGCGGACCGCGGCGTGGAATGCGGGCATATAGATTTCGTGGAGCGCTCGCTGGCCCACATCTTCGTTGATGCTGAAGCGATTGGTCTCCTGGTTATTGGCAACGAAGTGCTTGACGGTGGCCATGATTCCGGTGCTCTGGATGCCCTCGATGTTGGCCACAGCAATGTGCGCGTCGAGAAAGGGATCTTCGCCGAAGCTTTCAAAGGCGCGGCCGTCCTGCGGGATGCGGGCAATGTTGACGTCGGGGCCCTCCAGCAGCACACTGCCTGTTTCGCGAGTCTCCTCGCCTTCGATGCGGCCGTATTCGCGGGCCAGGGCGGGACTCCAGGTGGCAGCAAGCGAGATCGGCGCCGGCAGCGCGGTGGCGGGCGGCTGCGGACCTGCGCCTCCGGGTCCGACGCCCGCCGGTCCATTGGTCATTTGCAGAGATGGAATGCCGAGCCGCGGAATGCCGGGCACAAAACGGTACTCGGTCGGGGTGCGAATTCCGTGGAGCTGAGAGATCTTTTCGCTGAGCGTCATGCGGGCCACAATGGCGCGTGCACGGATGACGGCCTGAGCGTGAGTGAGATGCGCGTGCGGGGCCGCGGCGGCCGGAGCCTTTGAGCCAGCGAATGCGCTGGTGGCAGCAAGAGAGAAGAAAAGGATCGATCCAACCCGGGACGGATGCGCAAAGAGTGACTTGATTGCCATAGGCACCTCGCTCGACGGAGAGCAGTTGAGTGGAATTCCGAAGAAATAAGACCTGGCGGAGATTCGAGCTTCCGCTTTCGAACTATAAAGGGTCAAAGGCCACCTGTGAGCGTCGCCGAAGAATCGCGTACCGCAGCGCGGGAGGCGCTCGGCGTACGCGCTCGAATCAGCTGTTTGCGCGGGGCTATCTGGCCATCCAGCCGCCGTCGACGACGAGAACTTCTCCGGTTACGTAATCGGCTGCGGAAGAAGCGAGAAAGACGACCGCGCCCGCCAGGTCCTGCGGATCGCCCCAGCGTCCCGCGGGAATGCGCTCCACGATCTGCCGATTGCGGCTCTCATCCTGCTGCAGTGCCTGCGTGTTGGTGGTGCGGAAGTATCCGGGGGCGATGGCGTTGACCTGGATGCCGCGTCCGGCCCATTCATTGGAGAGGGCTTTGGTCATCTGCAGCAGACCACCTTTGGAGGCGGCGTAGGCGGCGACGCGGATGCCGCCCTGGAAAGAGAGCAGGGAAGCCACATTGACGATTTTGCCGTTGCCACGCTTCAGCATCTCGCGGCCAGCGGCCTGGCACAAACGGAAGGCGCTGGTGAGGTTCACATCCAGAACCTGGTCCCATTTTTCCGGAGGATAGTCTTCGACCGCGTCGCGGTGGATCATGCCGGCGTTGTTGACGAGGATATCGGGCGCGCCCATGGCGGCATGTACCTGCTGGAAGAGATCGTCCGCGCCATTGGCGGAGGCAAGGTCGGCCGCGAACGCCTCAGCACTGACGCCGAGGGCACGGATTTGGTCGCGGGTTTCTGTGGCGGCGCGGCGATTGCCGTGGCAGGCGACGCTGGCTCCGGCTTCGGCGAGGGCAATCGCCATGGCTGCACCCAGGCCGGTTGCCGCTCCCGTGACGAGGGCCAGCTTTCCGTTAAGGCGAAATCGATCGAGAACTGTCATAGGTGTCCGCTTGCTGGGTTAACTGGTGGCCGGCAATGAATGCGGAGTCAGCGCAGATCCGGTATCTTCACCGGGTCCATGTCCGCGTAGTCCTGATTTTCTCCACCCATGCCCCAGCAAAAGCTATAGGCCCGAGTGCCGGCGCCGGCGTGAATCGACCAACCCGGAGAGATGACAACGCCGCGGTTGCCGAGCACGATGTGCCGCGTGTCGTCGGGCGGTCCCATGAGATGGAAGACACGATTGTCGGCGTCCAGGTTGAAGTACATATAGATTTCCGAGCGGCGCATGTGGGTGTGCGGAGGCATGGTGTTCCACACGCTCCCGGACTGCAGATGGGTGACACCCATGACGAGCTGGCAGCTGCGGACGCCCTGCAGATGGATGTACCTGCATACGACACGGCGATTCGCGTTTTCCGCGCTGCCCAGCTCCGTTGGGCTGGCTTCATCTTTGCGGATGAGCGCCGTTGGGTATTCGCGGTGGGCGGGATAGCTGAGCAGGTAAAAGACCGCGGGCGCCTTTTCGTCGACGGATGCAAAATGGACTTCGC
>JBKICP010000313.1:0-5635 GCA_046567085.1 Acidobacteriota bacterium | reverse complement strand
CTCGCCCCTTTTGCTCCCGGGCTTCTTTTCCTGTTCCTGCTTGCCGCCGCCGTCCCCACCCGCGCCTCCCGCGCCGTCTCCTTCAACATCAGCACCAACCAGACTTTCTCCCCCGACGAGAAGCCGACGATCCATCTCTACGCCCACGACGTCGATGAGCTCGAGTTCCGCATCTACCGCGTCAACGACCCCGATAAATTCCTCACCAACCTCCCCGACCTGCACTCCTTCGGCAACGCCTGGCCCAACGGTCCCAAAGAGCAGATCGACGAGCGCACCTGGCTCGAAAAGTTCCATGACTGGAAGCACCACCTCTGGTATCGGATCCGCCATTTCTTCCGCGAGCAGTTTTCTCAGCAGACCCGTGACGCCTTCCGCGAGAAGCAGTCGAGCCTGGCCAAACGCAGCCGCATCGTTGGCGTCGCACAGTTCGCACAGATCCCCCTCCTCAACGACCGCCAGCTGGTCGCCCGCTGGCGCCAGGAGATGCCGCCCACTTATATCTCCGACTCGCAGGACCTCCCCATCGACAAGCTCCCCGCCGGCCTCTACCTCGTCGAGGCCACCGACGGCCAGTACAAGGCCTACACCGTGCTCATGGTGAGCCACATGGTGCTCATCACCCGCACCACCACCGGCTCCATCCTCGCCTTCGCCGTCGATCGCCAGAGCGGCGCGCCCATCCCCAACGCGCAGATCGTCTGGGGACTCGGCCGCAAAGAACAGGGCCGCGCCACCACCGATGCCGACGGCGTCGCCGAACTCCACGGCGCTCCGCAAAAAGGAGCTGAAGAGGACAGCCTCTGGATCACCGCCTCCACCGGCAGCGAGTTCGCCGCCGTCACGCCCATGGCCTGGTCGTTCAACAATTCCAGCGCCGGCAAGTGGGCCGCCTACGTCTACACCGATCGTCCCGTCTACCGCCCCGGCCACACCGTCTATTGGAAAGCCCTGCTCCGCGCGCGCGTCGAAAACCACCTCGAGCTGCCGAAGATTCCTGCCATCCATGTCCGCATTGCCGACGAGCAGGACCACCCCATCTTCGACCAGCAGTTGCCCGTCTCCGCTGACGGCGCCGTCTCCGGCGACATCGCCATCCCAGCGAACGCCGCGCTCGGCTACTACACCATCCGCCTCGGCGACAACGACTCGGAAATCTCCGGCAGCTTCCACGTCGAGGAGTACCGCAAGCCCGAATACCAGGTCCGCGTCTCCGCGCAAAGCCCGCGCGTCCTCCAGGGCCAGTCCAATCAGGTCACCATCGACTCACGCTACTTCTTCGGTGAACCCGTCGCCTACGGCAAAGTGAAATACCGCATCTATCACCAGCCCCATTATTGGTGGGGCGACGAAGATGACCAGGCCAGTGACATGGGCGCCGATAACGACAACTCCGGCGACAACCAGATGTACGACGCCAGCGAAGAAGCCGAGCAGACCGGCAAGCTCGACGCCAGCGGCAAGCTCACCGTCACCGTCCCCACTCAGGTCGACAACTCCACGCGCCACACCGATCAGGACTACTACATCGAAGCCGGCGTCACCGACGAAGCCAATCGCGAGATCACCGGCCGCGGCCACTTTCTCGCCACCTACGGCAGCTTCCGCATCCATGTCGAGCCCGACAGCTACTCGGTCCGCGCCGGATCCACTGCCAGCTTCACCGTCACCGCCCTCGACTACGACAACAAGCCCATCCAGACCCAGATCCACCTCAGCCTCACCTGGCGTCGCTGGGAAAACGGCAAGACCATCACCACCAACGGCCCCGCCACCGACGTCACCACCGACGCGCGCGGCACCGCGCACGCAACGCTGCCCGTCGCGCAGTCCGGCAGCGCCGAGGTCCTCGCCTCCGCCAATACGCCGGAGAACCGCACCGTCACCGACCTCACCTTCCTCTGGATCTTCGGCTCCGGCGAAGCCTCCTGGTTCTCCAACGGCGCGCAAAACGTGCAGATCATCGCTGACAAAAAGACCTACGCCCCCGGCGACACCGCGCACCTCAGCCTCATCTCCCAGGTCGCGCCCTTCCATGCGCTCGTCGTCGCCACCGGCTACTCGGTCGAGTTCCGCAAAGTCATCTCCTCCGACGGCATGACCGTCAACTTCGACCTGCCCATCACCGCCGACTCGCAGCCCAACCTCGACGTCTCCGTCTTCTTCCTCAAGGATGGGCAACTCTACCAGGCCGGCCAGCAGATCAAAGTCCCGCCCGTCGAGCAGCAGCTCAAAGTCGAGATCAAGCGCAACAAAGATATCTTCCAGCCCGAGCAGCCCGCCGACTACGACATCGACGTCCACGACTACAAGGGCAACCCCGTCTCCGCCGACCTCAGCTTCGGCGTCGTCGATGAAGCCATCTACTCCATCTACCCCGACACCAGCGGCGACATCGTGCGCTCGCTCTACCCCAATCGCTACGTCGAGGCCTCCGTCGATTCCTCGTTGACGTATTACTTCTACGGCGCCGCCGGCAACAAGTCGCCCATGCTCGCCCAGCGCAACACGCGCTACCGCCCCCAACTCGCGCAGGTGAAACCCGGCAACGACCTCGTCCAGCCCAAAATCCGCAAGGCCTTCCCCGACACGGCCTACTGGACCGCGAACCTCCACACGGACGCGCAGGGCCACGCGCACGTCCGCTTCAATTTCCCCGATTCGCTCACCACCTGGCGCGCCACCGTTCGCGCCGTCACCGCGTCCTCGCAGGGCGGCTCCGCCATCGACCGCGTCATCGTCCGTAAGAACGTCATCGTCCGCATGGGCACGCCGCGCTTCCTGCGCAAAGGCGACACCATCACCATCCCCGTCATCGCGCACAACTATCTCGACCAGGCAAAGCAGATCACGCTCTCACTCGACGTCAAAGGGCTCGACCTCCTCGCCGGCGCAACGAAACAAATCACCCTCGCCAGCACATCCGACGGCACCGCGCTCTGGCGTCTCAAGGCCTCTTCCATCGGCACCGCCGACCTCATCGCCAAAGCCCTCACCAACGAAGAATCCGATGCTCTCGAGCTCACCTTCCCCGTCGAGCCCTCCGGCGTGAAGCAGACCATCAGCCGCAGCGGCGTCGTCACCGGACCCTCCGCCTCCACCACCATCGACTTCCCTGCCAATACCGACGCGGCCGCGCACGACCTCCACATCACTGTCAGTCCCTCCATCGCGGGCAGCCTCTTCTCCGCCCTCGACTACCTCACCACCTATCCGTGGGGATGCACCGAGCAGACCATGTCCAGCTTCCTGCCCGATGTCATCGTCGCCGAGACTCTGAACAAGCTGAACCTCGCCGGACACATCGATCCCGCCGACCTCAAGTCCAAAGTCGACGCCGGGTTCGACCGCCTCGCCGATTATCAGCACGACGACGGCGGCTGGGGCTGGTGGAAAGAAGACTCCAGCCGCGTCTTCATGACCGCTTACGTCGTCAGCGGCCTCGGCGAAGCGGCGCATGCCTACAAGCTCGAATGGCCGCGCCAGCAGATGCTCAACAAGGGCCGCGATTATCTCGAGCAGCAGCTCGCCGCGCACCCGCGCATGATCCCCGACCTGCGCGCGTACGTCATCGACGCGCTCTCCGAGTCCGGCTCAACGAACCTCTCCAGCCAGCTCAACACGCTCTGGTCGCGCCGCAGCGATCTCTCTTCCGAAGGCCTCGCCCTCACCGGACTCGCCATGCTCCACGCGAACGATGCCCACACCGCCGACCTCGCCAAACTCCTCGAAAGCAAAGTGAAAGAGCAGGGCGACCTCGCCTCGTGGCCCTCGCATTACAGCCCCGTCCTCGACCTCGAATACGACGACAGCGCGCAGAGTACTGCCTTCGCCCTGCGCTTCCTCTCTCACGCCGATGCGCAAAGCCCGCTCCTGCCCAAAGCTGCCGAGTGGCTCATGCTCAATCGTGACAACGGCTACTGGTGGGATTCCACTGAGCAGACCGCGATGGTCCTCTTCGGCCTTACCGACTACCTCGCCAACTCCCAGGAGCTCAACGCGAACTTCACCGCCGACGTCCGCGTCAACGGCGCGAACCTCGGCCACCGATCCTTCACTCCCGCCGACGCCCTCGCCGGCACGACTCTCGACGTCACCGTGCCCGCCTCCGCGCTCGCCGCCCACAATTCCATCGATCTAGCCCGTACCGGCAACGGCCGTGCGTACTGGAGTGCACAGGCCACATACTTCTCCACCGAGCGCAAGCTCTACCAGCAGGGCTCGCTCACCCTCAACCTCACGCGCGACTACTTCCGCCTCACGCCAGGCAAGGATAAGAACGGCAACATCGTCTACAACCTCGATCCGCTCAAAGGCGCGGCGCAAATCGGCGATGTCCTCGCCGTCCACATCGGTATCAGCGGCTCACCGGAGAAATACCTCTTCATCGAAGACCCCATCCCCGCCGGCACCGAGTTCATTCGTAACGACGACAGTTACAACATCGTTGCCCGGCCCAATGACTGGACCTGGTGGTACACCCGCCGCGAATTCCGCGACGACCGCGCCGTGCTCTTCGCCACCGACTTCTCCGGCCACCAGGAATCCTTCTATCTCCTCAAAGTTGTCAACCCCGGCAGCTTCGAAATCAGCCCCGCACGCGTCCAGCCCATGTACCAGCCCGGCATAGAGTCCACCAGCGACGAGTTGCACCTCGACGTGCCCGATCCCTCGGGGGTGAACCCGTGAACAGCAACACGCCCGCCTCCGCTCTCACGACGCGCGCCCTCGCACGCTTCCGCTTCCCCATCCTCATGCTGCAGGGCGGCGACAACCTCGTCCTCCTGCTCCTCGCCGCGCTCTGGCTGCAGATTCCCGACTCGCACGCCTGGCAATTCGCCCTCTCCATGCTCTCCGGCGCCGCGCTGGTCCTCGGCTTCTGCTGGATCCAGACCGCCACCTTCGCGCGCCTCCGCCCCGCCGCTGCACCCTCCGGCCTCTGGCTCCGCATCCTCGGCTTCGCCCTTGTCGCGCTGCTCTGGTTCCTCCTCATCCAGTGGATCAGTTCCGCGACCGACAGCATTCCCCAGTACGCGTATCTCTGGAACTCGAAGCTCTCGCCCGGCATGCGCATCACCTTCGCGCCCGCCCGCATCATCGCCGCGTTCAACCTCGCTCTCGACATCCTCCTCTGGGCCATCACCGGTCTCCTGCTGCCCATCGCGATCGTCCTCAGCACCGACGGCCTCCGCCGCCCCAGGTGGCGCGACGCAACCCACCCGTACCGCCGCATCCTCTATTGGATCGTCGTCGTCGCGTTCTGCCTCATCGTCACCCATCTCACCGCGGCGCTCGTCTCCTGGACTCCCGGACGCGGCGTCTCCGGCGAAGTGATCAGCGTCGTCCTCCGCCTCGCCCTCGCCTGGACCACCGACATCCTGCTCTGGTGCCTGCTGCTCGCCTGCACCACGGCCTGGATGGAGCCATCGGTTCAACCTGCCGAATAAACGCGGCCCCCATCCGGAGCGCCCAGCCCCCCATTCCCTCGCCCGGCCCAACAACCTTCCCCATCCCCTCGCATTGCCCACGGACCTTCCCCGCCCCTTCGCCCATCTCACCAGCCTTCCCCATCCCCACGCCCGGCCCACGGACCTTGCTCTCCACCCCCTTCGGGGGGCGCGCCAGGTTCACCCCA
>JBKICP010000312.1:0-2974 GCA_046567085.1 Acidobacteriota bacterium | reverse complement strand
CGCAGCAATCACAAGTTCAGGGTACAGATCGTCCAGGAACCGATGGCAACGGCAAAAAAGAAAGTCAGGTTAAAAGAGAGGAAATATCCGCAGTCGTGAAAACAGTGGGTATCGCTGCGTGTCCTGATACTTTGCAGCACTTTCCCACTCCGCGACAATAGCTCTTCAGTGCCTCACCGAGGGTATCGGATGATGGTTACAATTCAACGCTGGTAACCTGCACTGCGGTTACGGAGCGAGCATGTTATCGGGATGCCGGCGCCGTCTCCCCTGAGGAAAACTGCGTCCACGGCCCCGATTTCATATCCCGCAGAATCGGCGCCATCCACGAATACTCCGGATGAGCCGCCAGAAACGGCTTCGCCAGAAAGTCCTCCCCGCACGGATGTCCCGCGTGCGCGATCAGCGTCATCTTCGCCGCCAGATCGCTGTCGGTCACCTTCCCCTGCACTGCACCGAACGGGTTATACGGACCCAGATCCCACTGCGGCACGCCCTCCTTCGCCGTGTCCACATGCCCGCAGAGCGTCCGCTGATCCGGCGTCTTCTTGTGCGTGAACGAGTCCACATGATCGGCCAGGAACTGCTCCGCCAGCTCCACATCGATCTGCCCCTTGTGCGCCTGCATCTCCTGTTCCCAGCGAACCCGCCGCGCTTCCATCGACGAGGACAGGTCCTTCGCGTTCCATCCCTCCGTCTCGTCGCGAATCAGCGCCGGGTCGCGCGGAAAATTCGAGCTGACATAGTAACCATCCTTCGAGCGCCAGATCGGCGTGTGCTTCAGCCCCAGTTCCAGATAGGCGATCTCCCCCGTCTTGCGGTCCCCGATCAGCCAGTCATTCGCATAGCCGCCGTTGTCGCCCTCAATCATCGTCTTGGCATAGTCGTCGATGGAGCTGGCATACTGCAGCGCCTTGCGCGAGCGCACGAACTCCGGAATACCGTTCGGATTCCAGCCCTCGAATTCGGTGATCGTCGTCTCGGTAATCATGATCCCCGCATCGTTCAGCCCGAAGTCGTCATTGCTCGTAATCATCCCCGGTACGCCATCCTGCAGGAGGCGATGGCCATGCTCCGGCTGAATGTCGAACAGGATCGTCCAGCGCGAGCCCTCCGCATACGACGACCAGTTGTTGTGCGCGATCACGATCTTGCCCTCTTTGGTCCAGCTGCCCGTCGCAATGAACGCGCTGCAGTTGCCCGGCGCGTGGATGCTCGGCGCATTCATGGCATGCTGCCGCTTGTCGAGCCACGGAACGTAGTACTCGCTCAGTTCCATGGTGCCATTCAGCGCGACGATATCCCACACATCCACCTTGATCCCGCGCGCCTGCGCGCCCTCGGCAATGCCCTTCAGCTCCGCCTGATACTCCGCATCGATGTGCGGCCAGAACATCTTCTCCGCCGCCTGCCGGAAGAACCCCCAGTCCCTCTTCGTGCTGTGCTCATCCTCCACCTGGAAGACATGCAGAGCATCGGCGATCTGCGGCCCCAGCAGGTAGCCATGCTGAAACCCGATCTGCTCCGGCGATCCCTGCAAGTGGACATACATCCACCCGCCACGCTCAAAGGTATACGAGCCGGCCAGGCGTGCATCTTTGGGAGCAGGCGCCGCCCAGGCCGTCATCCCGGCGGCAAGAAAAGCGGCGGCTGCAAGATACCGGGACAGAAGGCGCATGTCGGAAATTCTCCTCGGAATACAGAGACGATATCAAAGAACAGCTGCCGGGCTACTTCTTCTGCGTCTGCTCGAGGAACCGGATCATGTCGTCCTTCCACACCGCGGCGTGGGTGTGCGTGCCGTGGCCGTAAGTGTTCATCGACGCGGGCACAAGGATGAACCGGGCGTGCGGCATGCGCGTGACCAGCTGCTGCGCGATTCCCTCGAGCTCCGGCGGATTGATGAAGTCGTCGCCGGAGTTGATCCAGAGCACCGGCGCGGTAATGCTGCCGAGCTTCGGCTCCGGGTTGTAGCTGCGCGAGGCGTCGAAGTAATAGAGGAAGTCGTCGGCGTCGGTGTGCGCGACGGTGCCGGCCACCGAGCGATTGACATACTCCTCGGCCTGCTCGCGCGTGGGAAAGTCCTTCTGCATCTGCTGCGGCGCCGAGCCGGCAATGATCAGGAAGTCCGCCGCACCGCGCAGGCCCTCTACCGGCTCCGACGTGTAGTTGCCGTTGTCCCACGCCGGATCGTCGCGGATGCTCTGCATGGCCATGTACCGCCACATGCGGTTGCGGCCGGCAATCTCGATCGGCATGCACGCCATCGGCATCAGCCCGTCCATAAAGTCGGGATAGGCCTCGCCCCACACGAACGACTGCATGCACCCCATCGACGTGCCGAAGACCAGCCGCAGATGATCGACGTGCAGCCCGTCCACCAGCATCTGGTGCTGTGAGCGGACCATGTCGTCGTAGTCGTAGTGGGGGAACTTCATGCGCAGCCCGTCCGACGGCTTGCTCGACTCGCCCATGCCGATGTCATCCGGCAGGATGATGAAGTCCTTCGTGATATCGAGCGGCTGGCCGGGACCGAAGAGCAAATCGGAGAAGACCGGGTTCAGCAGCGAGTGCGCGTTGCCGCCGGTGCCGTGCAGCAGCAGAATGGCGTTGTCGACGTGGCCATCGGCGCCGCGATGCGGCTGGCCCAGGGTGAGGTAGTGCAGCTTCAGTTCGGGCAGAGACTCGCCGCTGCCGAATTTGAAGTCATGGATAACGTAGGTGCCATCCTTGACCGGCCAGTGCGTCGGCGGATACGAGGGCCTGGGGATCTGGGCGAAGGCGCTCAGCGCAACGGCGAGCGCGAGAGGCAGGGAGAAGAAGCGGAGGCGAAGCGGCATGGATGGCTCCTCTGGGGAAGAAGACACCATCTTACGGGAGCCTGGTGGCCCTTGGCCCGTAGCCGGTGGCCGGTCGCCTGTGGCCTGTAGCTGCCGAAATTGGCAGATGTGGGAAAGCCTAAAAGCAGTTTCCA
>JBKICP010000311.1:0-13821 GCA_046567085.1 Acidobacteriota bacterium | reverse complement strand
CGCTGCTGGTGCCGATCGGGATGGCCGGGCTGGCGGTACTGGGCGGGCTGGGCGGGCGCAAGCTGGAGGGCGTGCAGAACCTGGCGATCGTGTCGAACAATCCCGAACTGGCGCAGCAGGTGAAGGCGGCTCTGGACGATGGGGCGTTTCCGCCAAAGCTGGTGGAGGTGTACGCGCCGTCGACGGATGCAGATGTGGCGCAGGTGAAGAGCCAGGTGGCGAGCCATCAGATCTCGGGTTACCTGACGCTGAAGACGGTTCCGCAGCAGGCAGAGCCGGAGGCGACGTGGATTTCGGGGGCGTCGATCAACCTGGTGGGCAAAGCGCAGATGGAGTCCGCGGTGCGGGCGGCGCTGATCCGGGAGCAGCTGGTGACGCGCGGAGTGCCTCGCGATCAGGTGACGGGGCTGATGCGGGATGTCACGCTCGACACGCGGCAGCTGAAAAACGGGGCGGTGGTCCACTCAGACTCGGAACGGAGTTTTCTGGGGGCGTACGTTCTGATCCTGGTGCTGTATGCGTCGGTGCTGATTTACGGAATCAATGTGGCGCGGTCGGTGGTGGAGGAGAAGACGTCGCGCATCTTCGAAGTGCTGCTGTCGACGGCCTCGTCGGACTCGCTGATGCTGGGCAAGCTGCTGGGCGTGGGAGCGGTGGGGCTGACGCAGATGGGCATCTGGGTGGCTCTGGTGGTGTTCTATGCGGGCTCGGCGATGGCGGCGAACCAGGGCGTGCATGGGCTGGCGTCGCTGGGCATCACACGGGCGGAGCTGGGATTTTTCGGGATTTTCTTTATCGGCGGTTTCTTCCTGTACAGCGCGCTGGCGGCGGCGCTGGGCTCGAGCGTGAGCGGGGAGCAGGAAGTGCAGCAGTTCAGCTTCATCCTGATTTCGCCGCTGGTGGTGAGCGTGGTGCTGCTGCCGTATGTGTTGTCGAATCCGAATTCGATGACGGCGATCGTGCTGTCGCTGCTGCCGCCGTTCACGCCGATCATTATGTACATGCGGATCTGCACGCAGATGCCGCCGCTGTGGCAGGTCTGGCTGTCGGTGGCGCTGCTGGCGGCGTCGGTGTGGTCGATGGTGTGGCTGGCGGCGCGCATCTACCGGGTGGGCGTGCTGATGTACGGCAAGCGGGCCACGCTGCCGGAGATGCTGCGCTGGCTGCGGTATTCGTAGATGCAGGGGCAGGTCATCAGAAGAATGCACGGAGTCAAATTGCTGAGTACGCTGGTACGTTTGCGATCGGCCGCGCTGATCGCGCTGACAGGGGTGGCGCCGGTGGTGTCGGCGCAGCGGATCAGCGCAACCCCCTCCTCGATTCCCTATCAGATTTCCTTCGGATACGACTACCTCTCGAATTCGTTCAACGGCGTTCCGGGGTCGCGGCAGCCGCTGAACGGATGGGATGCGGCGGTGGCGTTTCCGGCGTGGCACAACATCCGATTCAAGATTGACTACTCGTCGTACAGCGGGACGAATCTGGGGGCACAGCAGAAGGCGTTCTTCCTGCTGGGGGGCGGCCAGTACGAGTGGAATCTTCGGCGGGAACGGTTCTTTGTGCAGGGGCTGGCAGGAGAAGGCGGGATCAATCGCGACTGGGGTGCGAACGGCGCGCGGGGCGGGACAGCTTCGTTTGCGACGCTGGTGGGCGGTGGGGTGGATACGGCGATCAGCCGGCACCTTGGCTTTCGCGTCGAAGGGGACTTCCAGCACACGAACTTTGCGCTGATCGAGAGCGTGGCGGATCCGGTGCCGTATCGGAGTGCGGGGCTGCCGAATTATTTCGGCCACATCGGAGCGGGCATCGTGTGGCTGCCGCGGGTGACGCGGGGGGAGACCGGCGAAATCAGCTCAGGGGCACACAGCCGGGTTCCCAGCGAGGTGGTGTTCGAGGGGCTGAATTCGTTCGGGCACTACCACGTGTTTGCCTACACCTGGTGGAGCTATCTGCACGTGGGCGGCGTGGAGTACGACCGGGCGTCGTGGGGGAAATTCCTCGGGGCGCAGATGGACTACGTGGCGGAAATTCTGCCGGTGGCAATCCTGACGCAGCCGAAGCATACGGATGTGTTCGGGGATCCGCTGGGAACGAAGAAGACGACGATTGCAGGGCTGGGGATCTCGCCGATCGGTCTGCGCCTGATGTGGCGGGACGAGAAAGAGTGGAAACCGTACTACTCGATCAAGGGCGGGATGATCGGCTTTACGCAGAAGGCGCTGTCGAATCAGGGATCGTACGAGAACTTCACGCTGCAGCAGAGCATCGGGATGCAGTTCCGGGTGAAGGGGCGATGGGATTTTCGCGCGGGGATCAGCGACTTCCACTTTTCGAATGGATTCATCGTGCCGAATAATCCGGGGATCGACGAGATGTCGTACAACGGCGGCCTGAGCTATCACCTGACGCGGAAGAGCGAAGAAGCGAAGTAGGGTCTTCGGGGATTCAGGAGCGGAGTCGCCGAGGCCAGCCACTGGCTGGAGATCGGAAAACTAAGGGACGGGGTCGCGGGTACCCATCGGGACCGAGCCGCGACAAGAAAGAATGCGGCGGCAGGCGAGCGCAAGGCCTTTGGCGATGCCGTATTTCTGCACGGCTTCCACTGCGTAGCGGGAACAGGTGGGGCGATAGCGGCAGCGAATGAAGCGTCCGGTGAGCGGATGCAGGCCGTGGTGATATCCGGCGACGGCAGCGGTGAAGAGGCGCACCGTGACCTGATGCGACGGCGGGCGGAACGAGTCCGCTACGGCAAGCGCGGCGAGAAGCACAAGAAGGGCGAGCCAGGTGGCCGGGTTCCGGAGGGGGTTATTCCCCGACGGGCGGGCTGAGCCGGTCATGCGCCGCAGCTGGGACATTTGACAGCGGCCTGCAGGCGTTTGTTGCCGCAGTTGGGGCAAACCACGAGATTGCCCTGGGGACGCGCAAGCAGGTAGACGATGAGGCCGACGATGCCGGTGAAGAGGACGAGGAGCATCCAGAGGATGCCATTGTCGAGGCCGCGTGCTTTGGCGTCGCGCGCCACCCAGACGAGGATGGCGATGTTGAGGGCCAGAATGGCAACGAAGATCAGGAGGAAGAAGGATCCGCAGAGGCCGCAGCCTGCCGCTGCGGCGGCGTCATCGTTTTGCGCGAAGGCCGAAGATGCGAGAGCGAAGGCGATCCCCAGGGCGGAGAGGGTCAGGGCGGGCTTTCTCATGCGGAACTCTTTCGGGTGCCGTTTTTTTGGAGAAGGAGCTATTGTGCGGCAGGCACCCGGAAGGAGGCAACAGAAAAGCGGGAGATCAGGCACCGCGCAGGTTGCGACGGGACTCGTCACCGGGTGAGGAAAATCCGGCAGCGCTGGAGGGCCCAGCGGTGGGAAAACTGGTCACGGATCCCGGGCCGCCATCTTCGCCATCCGGCTCGCGTGAGGTGCGATCGACCATGCGAGGGCGCATGTTCGTCGGCAGGAAGATGCTGAAGACGGTGCCGTGGCGCTGGGGATCGACCGAGGAACGCAACTGAATCTCACCTCCGTAGCGCTGAATGATGGAACGGGTGACCCAAAGGCCGAGGCCGGTACCGCGCTGGCCCTTGGTGGTGAAGAAAGGCTCGCCGAGGCGGTGCTGGACTTCCGGCGGAATGCCGCTGCCGTTGTCGCCGACCGAGACGCGGATACCGCGGACGCCGGGATCGGTCCAGCTGCGGGTACAACGCACGCGGATGCGGAGGCGTCCGTGGGCGATTGAGGCCTCGATGGCGTTGGTGATGAGGTTGGAGAGCACCTGGCGCATCTCGCCGGGATAGACGACTGCCTCTTCGTTGCAGTCGTACTGGCGTTCCACGCGGATGCTCTTCTCGACCAGGCGGCGGTGGTAGAGGGAGAGGACTTCTTCGAGCAGTTCCTCCAGGCGGACGGGGACAGGGTGCGTGGTTTCGCGCGAGAACTTCAGGGTCTGGCGGCTGATCTGAGCGACGCGTTCGAGCTCGCGCTGGGCGAGGGCGAGATAGCCGACGACGTTCGAGGGGAGGTCCTTCTCTTCGCCGAGAAGGAAGAGCAGGTTCATGACCGACTCGAGGGGGTTGTTGATCTCGTGCGCGATGGAGGCGGCGAGGCGGCCGATGGTGATCAGTTTCTGGTTTTCGCGCAGCATGACGGCCGAGCGGTCGAGCTCGTGCTGGGCCTGATTCTGCTGTACCGCGGACTGCCGCACCTTGAGGGCACGCGCGATGGCCGAGGGCAGGCGTTCCATCTCACCGGACTGAAGGATTTCGGTGGCTCCCTCGCGGAGGATACGGACGGCCTCGGATTCTCCGAAGCGGCCGCCGGCGAGGAGGACGGGGATGGGGGGATGGGAAGCGCGGGCACGCTCGACCACTTCGCCGATTTCGATGTCGGTGAGGCCTTCGGGGCCGGCAATGATGAGGTCGGTCGCGCCGCGGCGGAGTTCCTCCAGAAATTCGGTGCGGTTCTCGGCAAAATCGATATTGAGCGCGAGCCCGGCATGGCGGGCGGCGGCGCGAACGGCGTGATGCGACAGTGCGGCACACCGCAGCATCAAAAGTGCCGGGATGGAGTGGCCTCTCATGGCGGTGCGATCCGTATGGCTGCCACCGAACCCGGTCGGAGCGTTCGGCCTGCGTTCTGCAACCTCAATGGGAAGCCTCTCAGCCTCCATCAATCCCATACGAGCCTCCTCAGGCTTCCGGTGGTTTGCAAATACCCGACCAGGAAACGGCGAAAGACCCGGTCAGGCGGAAGTTGGCGTTCTGTGGGCCCGCAATGTCTTGCTCAAAAATTTCGATGTACGGGCGGTGGGGAGCGTTGCTTAACCTGTCACTACGGTGACTGCCGTGCAATGGGGCGGGAGCGGGGGTTTTCCCGGATGGGGAGACGGGACGGAAGGGGGGTTCGGCGATTTTTGGCAACGCGGAGCGGGTATTCTGATCTAAACAGAAGAATCCTGATGAATTCCGGGACGATGAAGACGCTGGCAGGGGGGTTGATTGCGGGATTGTGCGGGCTGCTGCCGCTGGGTGCGGCGCAGGCGCAGAGCAATCCGGGCAATTCGGCGGCCAATCCTTATATGGGAAGCGTGCAGGCGGTGGCGTATTCCGCACAGCCGAAGGCGCTGTCGCTGGACGATGCCATCAAGCTGGGCATCGAAAATAACCTGGCGCTGACGCTGGCGCGCGAGCAGCAGCGACAGGCGGATGCGCAGAAGCTGCAGCTGGTGAATGTGCTGCTGCCGAAGATCACGCTGCATGGCGAGACGGGCGTGCACCAGTACAACCTGGAGGCGGAGGGATTTCATCCCGCGTCGCTGAGCAGCTTTGCGGCGCTCCTGCCGCCGGGATCGTCGGGGGCATCGTTTCCGCTGATCACGAAGGTGGATACGACGATCGGGCAGGTGAACTTCTCGCAGGCGCTGTTCAACTGGGCCGGGTACGACGTATGGCGCGCCTCGCAGGCCTTCACGAAGGCGGCGTATTACCAGGCGCAGTCGTCGCGCGGGCTGGTGGTGCTGAACGTGGGAAACACCTACCTGCAGGCGCTGGCGGCGAAGGCGCAGCTGGATTACGCGCAGGCGCTGCTGAAGACCGATGAGACGGCCTTCAACCAGGCACACGAGGAACATCTGGCGGGTGTGGTTGCGAATCTGGATGAACTGCGGGCCAGGGTGCAGTTACAGAGTCAGCAACAGGCCGTGATCGCGGCGCAGGACAATTTCGAGAAGGCAAAGATCACGCTGAATCGCGAGATCGGGCTAAGGCCGGAGCAGCCCATTACGCTGACGGATTCAGCGCCGTATGCAGAGCTGCATCCGATCGATCTGATCGATGCGCGGGTCGAGGCCTATGCGAATCGGCAGGATTATCAGGCGCTGAAGCAGGAGCTGATTGTCGCCGATCGTGAACGGACGGCCACGAAGCACGAACGCTTCCCTACCCTGACGTTCGGCGGGAACTGGGGGGTGACCGGGATTTCGGGCGGGATCTACCACGAGACATTTGCCGCAGTGGGAACGCTGAGCATTCCAATCTTTAAGGAAGCGGAGTTCCGCGGGGATCGGGATGTGGCGGAGGCGCAGCTGGAGGAGATTCGGACGCGGCTGGAGGATCTGAAGCAGAAGATCGACCAGCAACTGCGCGACAGCCTGCTGGATCTGCAGACGGCGACGGAGACGGTCGAGGTCGCGAAGAATAATGTGGAGCTGGCCACGACGGCGCTGGATCAGACGCAGCAGCGCTTCTCTGCGGGCGTGAGCGACAATTTGCCGGTGGCCGAGGCACAATCGACGCTGGCGGCAGCGGAGACGCAGTACGTGAACAGCGTCTATCAGCTGAATCAGGCACGATTGGGGCTCGCACGGAACCTGGGGATTGTCGACACGCAGTACCGGACGTTTCTGCAGGGCGGGAATCCGCCGCAGTTGAAGAGCGACAAGGCGGTCGACCGATAGTGGATGGCGGATAGCGGATAGTGGATGGCGGATAGTGGTTAGCGGATGGCGGATAGCGGTTAGCGGATAGCGGATAGCGGATAGCGAGTGGACGGCTCGACGCGTCCTGAAGTTGCGGGCAAGGCGACTCGCGGGCGTGCGATTCTTGATGGGTGGAATCGGTTGAGGTTCTTTATCGGCGGAAGCTGGCGGAGAGCCGGGCGCGCATGGACGAGGTGCGCCGGTGGCATATCGGCCTGGGCTACGCCAAGCTGGCGGATTTTCTTGCGGGCGTGATTTTCGGAGCGGTGCTGATCCGCATGCACGGGCCGTGGCTCCTGTTGCTCATTCCAGTTGCCGTCTTTGTGGGACTGGTCGTCGCGCACGACCGGGTGATCCGGCAGATGACGCGACTGGGGCGGGTCTCGGAGTTCTACGCGCGCGGGCTGGCGCGCCTCGAGGATGCGTGGGCCGGAACGGGCGAGACGGGGGATCGGTTCTTCGACGCGGCGCATCCGTACGCACGGGATCTGGATTTGTTTGGCAAGGGTTCGCTGTTCGAGCTGATGTGCACGGCGCGGACGCGGATGGGCGAAGAGACGCTGGCGCGATGGCTGCTGGCGGCGGCCGATCCGGAAGAGGTTCGCGCGCGGCAGACAGCGGTGGCGGAGCTGCGCGAGCGGGTGGGGATGCGCGAGCAGCTTTTTGCCGCGGGCGAGGATGCTCGGGCCCGCGTGCATCCGGAAGAGCTGGCCGCCTGGGGCGATGGCGCGCCGCTGCTGCAGTCGCGCTGGCTGCCGTGGGTGCTGGGGGTGCTGGCACTGCTGTGGGTGGCTTCGCTGGTGTTCTGGGCGCTGACGCGGGATTGGGATGTGGCGCTGCTGATGTCACTGATCAACTACGCGGTGAGCTATGGGCTGCAGCGGCGGGTCAGCGAGTCGGCCGATGCGGCGGACAAAGCGGCGCCGGATCTGAAGGTGCTGGCCGAGGCGCTGGAGATCCTGGAGGGGGAGCCGTTCGGGGGGGAACGGCTGCGGGGATTGCGGGGACGGCTGGATACCCACGACATTCCGGCATCGCGAGCGGTGGCAAAACTGGAACGGATCTACGACTGGCTGGAAGATCGGCGCAACGGGTTTGTGGCGATGTTTAGCCCGTTCGTGTTCTATACGGCGCAGTTCACGATGGCAGCGGAGCGGTGGCGGGCGCAGTTTGGCGGGGCGATTCGGGGGTGGCTGGAAGCGGTGGGCGATTTTGAGGCGCTGGCGGCGCTGGCGGGGTATGCGTACGAGCATCCCGCCGATGTGCTGCCAGAGGTATGCTCCGACTCACCCTGTTTCGATGCGGAAGGGCTCAAGCACCCGCTGCTGCCGGAGGCGAAGGCGGTGGGGAACGATCTGCGGCTGGGGCGGGCCCCGCAGCTGATCGTGATCAGCGGGCCGAACATGGCGGGCAAGAGCACCTTCCTGCGCGGCGTGGGACTGAATGCGGTGCTGGCGCAGTGCGGGGCGCCGGTGCGGGCGAAGCGGCTGCGGATGTCGCCGCTGACGGTCGGGGCTTCGATCTGCGTGCTGGATTCGCTGCAGGGCGGGGTGTCGCGGTTCTACGCGGAGATTCAGCGGCTGAAGGTGCTGTCGGATCTTGCGGGTGGGCCGGTGCCGCTGTTGTTCCTGCTGGATGAATTGCTCTCAGGGACGAACTCGCACGATCGGCTGGAGGGGACGCGGTTGATGGTGCAGGACCTGGCGGGGCGGGGGGCGATCGGACTGGTCACGACGCACGACCTGGCGCTCACGGCCATTCCGGAGACGATGAACGGGGCAGCGAGGAATTGCCACTTCGAGGACACGATCGAAGAGGGGCGGCTGCGGTTCGATTACCGGCTGCGGCCGGGGATCGTGCAGACGAGCAACGCGCTGAAGCTGATGGAGGCCGTGGGATTGAAGGTGGGGAGGAGCTTGTAGCCTGTGGCCTGTGGCCGGTAGCTCAGCGCTTTTCGTCTGTGGGCTGCCAGAGTTCGACGCGGTTGCCTTCGGGATCGGTGATCCAGCCAAATTTGCCGTAGTCGTAGGTTTCGCGTTTTGGATCGACGGTGACGCCGGCGGCGGCGAGCCGGTCGAGGAGCTTGTCGAGGTTGTCGACCTGCAAGTTGATCATCGCGGGCTGGGTGGTCGGGAAGTAGGCGTCCTTGTCGGAGAAGAACGCAAAGGTGATGAGGGCGCGCTCGTGTTCGGCGGGGATGGAGAAGAAGCCCTGGCCGGCGGGGAGGCCGAGATGCTTTTCGTACCACGCGTAGAGGGCTTTGGGATCACGGGCGCGGAAGAAAACTCCGCCAATACCGGTGGCCTGGGGCATGTTATGCGTCCTCGGAAAGAAGTTTGGAAAGAGTTTTGGGATGTTTCTGCCCGCGCTTCTCTTCGCGGGAGGTGTTGGGGAGTACGCGCTCGGGTTTGGGCTGGCCGACGCGTTCGCGAGCGTTGGCTTTGACAGCCTTCACGGCGGAGAAGGTTCGTTTTTTGGCGCGTTTCTTCGGCATTTTGTGCTGGCAATGGAGACAGAGTGGAGTGGCCGCGGGCAGAGGCAGTCAGGAGTGTGGTCCGATTGTCCTATAAAACCATGCCTGCGGGGGATGCCTTGTGAAATACTTTGAGCGGAATCTTTTATTGGAGTCGTCCGCCGATGGAAGAACGCGATTTTTTCGATGAGAAGTCCGAGCAGAGAAAGCACACGCTGACCTGTCCGCACTGTGGGCAGGCAGGCGAGTACGAGGTCCGGTGGCTGGTACGGATGCGGAAGGCGCAGTTGCCGAGAAACGCCGACGAGCGGGATCGGGCACGGTTCGCCAAGGCCCAGTCGTACATGGTGCGGCAGGATGATCTGCTGGCCTGCAAGAACATTCGGTGCCGGAAGCGGTTCGAAGTGACGAGCCTGCAGTCGGTAGCGTTTTTGCAGTCGGCGTAAAGGAGCCGGTGGCCTGTAGCCGGTGGCCTGTAGCCGGTGGCCTGTTGCAGGTAGCTTCTGGTAGAGGTGTATGAGTCACGAAGGGATTCGCCTGGTCAGCGCGGAAGAGGCGCAGCGCGCGCCGGAGCGGGAGTTGCCGCGTGAGGCGGTGACTCCGGCCAGGGTGCGGGTGCAGCAATCGACCGGCGAGGGGCTGGAGATCGAGTGGAAGGACGGGCATCGCAGCCGGTGGAGTTTTGCGTGGCTGCGGAACGGGTGTCCGTGCGCGACCTGCGAGCAAGAGCGCCAGGCGCAGGGGCGGAAGCCGGGTGAGGGCAAGCCGAAACCGGCGACGCTGCTGCCGATGTATCAGGAGCCGGCGCGGCCGAATTCCGCCAGCCCGGTGGGCAATTACGCGATCAGCTTCCAGTGGAATGACGGGCACACGAGCGGGATTTACTCGTGGGATTATCTGCGGCGGCATTGCCTCTGTGCGGAGTGCGGTGAGAGCGGATAGCGGACAGCGGATAACAAAAGGCGAGCGGCGCTCGCGTATGCCAATTCCCTTCCCTATTTTTGTTTAGCATCGAGGGCCGTGGAGACGCGGGCGTAGAAAGCGGCCAGGTCTTCGCTGGGGCCGAGGGTCAGGCGGCGGAAGACTTTCAGCAGCGGGTAAACCTGGGAGCCGTGGATGTCGAGGGCCGGCATGGCCAGTTCCTCGCCGGCATCGGCGCGGCCGGAATTGAGCTGGCCGGGGTAGACGGCCATGATCCATGCAGCAGGATATTTTTTGCGGAAGATGGCTCCGTAGTACGCGCCCCAAAGACGGGTGGCCTCCTCCTGCTCAGCTTCGGGGACGGGGCCGCGGGCAGCGAGGACGGTTTCGAGGCGCGGGATCGATTCGGGCGTGAAGTCCAGGGTGATGCCGTGGTCGGACTCGGCGAGGCGCACGGCTTCTTTTGCATACGCTTCCATCATGGCGTCGAGCGAGTCGAAGGACTGTTGGGCGAGGGCAGGGGTCGACATCCTTCTCAAGATACCAGGAGACGGGCCCTGGATGGGGACAGAAGGCGGGTCGGCCATGTATCTTGGAAGTTTGCGGAACAATTTGCAGGAACTGGCGAGCGATCGCCTCGGGAATTGCTGGAGGAATGTCCGGTTGATGAGGAAGTGGAGTGTGTGTTTTGGCGTGGCGGCGCTGGCGGCTGCGCTCAGTTTTCCGGGAATGAGGGCCGAGGGACAGGTGGTGAGCCCGCCGCCGAATCCGCAGCTGCCGCCTCCGGCGCCGCTGGCGGATGTGAAGTACAACTACCCGTGGGAAATCTACGGCGGTCTCGCCTATTCGCACTTCGATGCGGGTCCGCAGACGTTCCAGGGAGCCAACCTGGGCGGATTTGATGCGCGCGCGATCCGGGAACTGAGCCGGAAGTGGGGCGTGGGGGTGAACGTGCGCGGGTATTACGGCACGAGCGGCACCCAGCCGAACTGCGGAAGCTGCACGGGCAGCGGACCGAACGCAGGGCCGATCACGGGTCCGTTTGTGAGCGAGCACATGTTCCTGGGCGGCCCGGAGTACCGCCTGGCGGCGAACGAGCATGCGGCGATGATGCTGCACGCCTTTGTGGGCGGCGCTTACGGATATTTCACGGGCGGACTGAACGGGGTTCCGCCGCAGAATGTCGGGTTCTTTTCCAATCAGATGGCCTTCGGGGGCGCGTTTGGCGGATCGATCGACCTGAACCGGTCGCCGAGATTGGTTTTCCGGATCGCGCCGGATGCGACGCTGGTGAACTTCGGGAGCTCGGGGTTCCGCGAGCAGTTCGCGCTTTCCGTGGGCGTGGTCTACCGGATGGGGAAGCCTAAGAGCCGGTAGCTGGGAGCTGGGAGCCGGGAGCTTGAGCTGAATCTGCACTGGCATCTGCATTGGAGACGGGAGGAGCCTGGAGCTTCTCCCGTTTTGCTTTTGTGCCTTGCCGGGGCGGAGCCGGGTGGGAGCGGCGGGTTCTCCGAAAGTTGCAGAGGCGATCGCCATCGAGCCGTGGTAAGAAGGAGCATCCGGAGGTGCGGGATGGGCTCGGTGGTGCAAGCCCCTGCGGGGCGACACGTCTATGAGCTGGGTACGGGGCTGAGAGCCTTCTATTTGTTTCTGGCGGTTTTCCTGTGCGGTCTCTCGGTTCTGCTTGTCGTTCGGGGTTCAGGCCGTGAACCGCTGTTCCTTGTCGCGGTGGGCATGTTCGGGATGGGCTTGTACCTGGGGCTCTCCGCCCTGCGCTCGCAACTGGTGATCGACGGGACCCATGTGGAAGTGCGGGGCGCGGTGCGAACACGGGAGTTCGAACTGCACCAGGTGGAGGGGCTCCGCACCTTCAAAAATCGTTCGGGATCGTACCGGGTGATTTGCCTGAGCCAGGGAGCGGGGACGATCTCCCTGCAGAATTATGGCAAAGACGAGAGCCTCGACCGGTGGCTGGCGGGGCTCAAGGACCTGGATGCGGAGGATCGCGAGCAGTTGCTGGAGAAGATCGACCAGGACGCGGAGCTGGGGGCGACACCGGAGGAGAGGCGGGGCGCACTGCGTGGAGCCAAACAGCTGAGCATCGGCGTTTGCGTAGTGGATGTTCTGGCAGCAGCGGCGCTTCTGTTCGGGCCGGAGCCGTATCGGCTGATGGCGTTGACGGTAGCGGCTCTGGCGCCAGCCGCCGCGGCCTACCTGCTCTACCGTCAGCCGATGCTGTACGCGCTCTTCAAAAGCAAGGCCGATCCGAGGGCAGACCTGACCCTGGTTCTGGTGATTTCAGGAGTCGGCCTGCTGCTGGGCGGAAGCAGGGTGAACTTCATTTCCTACAGACCCCTGGTGCCGTACATCGCACTGGCGGCGGCGGCGTCCATCGCGATGTTCTTTCCGGCCGTGCGTAAGAATCCGCGGTTTGGCGGGACGCTGGTAGGTTTGTGCGCGATGAGCGCGTTCTACGGATGGGGTCTGGCGGCGGCGGCCGATACAGTGGCGGACCGGTCTGCACCGCAAACCTACTCGGCGGAGGTGGTGGGCGGCCACGTCTCTCACGGACGGAGCACGAGCTACTATCTGGAGCTCGGCCCCTGGGGGCCTGCGGCGGTTGCGACCAGCATGTCGGTCGGCCGCAGCACGTATTACGCGACGCAGCGGGGCGAGGTGCTTTGCCTCAGTCTGCACGCGGGTGCCCTGCACGTGCCGTGGTACGAGAGGGTGAGCTGCGAGGGCGGAGAATAGCGGGCGGGAAGGGCTCCCCACATCGGCAAGAACCGCGCCGATGTGAGGAGCCCAGAGGTTGGATCGGCTTAGCCCAGCGAGGCCATGTCGATGACGAAGCGGTATTTGACGTCCGCTTTGATGACGCGCTCCCAGGCTTCGTTGATCTGCTGGATTTTGATCACTTCGACGTCGGCGGTGATTCCCTTCTCCGCGCAGAAGTCGAGCATCTCCTGAGTTTCGGGCATGCCTCCGATGATGGAGCCGGACCAGTTGCGGCGCTTGAAGATCAGGTGGCCGGGGAAGATGACGGGCGGCTTTTCGGGCAGGCCGACCTGGGCGTAGGTCGCATCGCGCTTGAGGGCTTCGAGGTAAGGGTTGATGTCATGCGGCGCCGAGACGGTGTCGATGATGAAGTCGAAGGAGTTGGCCTGCTTCTTCATCGCGGCGGCGTCTTTGGAGAGGACCACTTCGTCGGCGCCGAGGCGTTTGGCATCGGCCACTTTCGATTCGGACGTCGTGAACTGGACGACGTGCGCACCGAAGGCGTGGGAGAACTTGAGGGCCATGTGGCCGAGGCCGCCGAGGCCGACGACGCCGACCTTCTGGTTGGGACCGACTTTCCAGTGGCGGAGCGGTGAGTAGACGGTGATGCCGGCGCAGAGGAGCGGGGCCACGCCGGCGGGGTTCAGCTTCGGCGAGACGGTGTGGACGAAGTGCTCGTCGGTGACGATGGTGTTGGAGTAGCCGCCCTGGGTTAGGTCGCCGTACTTGTCCTTCTGGCCGTAGGTGAGGGTGGAACCGACTTCGCAGTACTGCTCTTCGCCAGCCTTGCAGCTGGCGCAGGTGCGGCAGGAGTCGACGATGACGCCGACACCGACGAGGTCGCCGGCCTTGAACTTCTTCACCGCCGAACCGACAGCCTTGATTTTGCCGATGATTTCGTGGCCGGGGACGCAGGGGTACACGGCGTTGCCCCATTCATTGCGGACGAAGTGGATGTCAGAGTGGCAAACGCCGCACCACTGGATGTCGATCTGGACATCGTGCTCGTGGATGTCGCGGCGGGTGAATTTGAACGGTGCGAGCGGGGTGGTGGCGTTGTGGGCTGCGTAGCCGTGAGACTGCGTCATGGAAGATGGCTCCTTCGTTCGTGAATATGGGAGGACGGGTGGAGGGAAACCCGGATGCGGTTCGCTGTATGCAATCAGCTTAGCGCGTCAAGGCTCC
>JBKICP010000310.1:0-13226 GCA_046567085.1 Acidobacteriota bacterium | reverse complement strand
TGTTGACCTTGTCGCCTTCGAAGTTATTCATCATGAGCGGCCAGTACGCGATTTTGGGAGCGTCCTTGCCGATGCCGTCATCGTGGACGTCGCCGACCACGCCGACAATTTCGCGCCAGTCATCGGTGGAGGCGACGCGGATGCGTTTGCCCAGGGCATCTTGCGGAGAGCCCCAGTACTCGCGGGCGAAGTTCTCCGAGACCATGGCGACGGGGAGCTTCTGCAGGGCTTCGTCCCAGGTGAAGTCACGGCCGACGACCAGGGGAATGCCCATGGTGTGCAGGAAGCCGGGAGAGACGAAGCGGAAGCGGCGCAGCGGCGGCATCTCGCCTGCGGTGTAACTGTGATCCTGGGCGAAGACGGGATCCATCCAGTGGTTGTCGTCAAGAGGGATGGAGTTGGCGATGCCCACACTGGTCACGCCGGGGATCGCCGCCATGTTGTGGAGCATGGTTTGCTGCATGCGCAGGACTTTGTCGGCATCGGAGACTTCAGCTTCGGGGATGTCGATGTGCAGGGTCTGGATGGAGGCAGTATCGAAGCCGGGGTTAACGTGGTTCAGCGCGCGGAAGGTGCGGATCATGAGGCCGGAGCAGATAAGCAGGACAAAGGCGAGGCTCACCTGGATCACGACGAGTGTGTTGCGCGTGCGGTGACGCTCGCGGCCCTGGCTGAGGCTCCGTCCGCCTTCGCGAAGACCGGTTCCGGCGCGCACGTGACCATAACGGAAGGCGGGGATCGATCCGAAGAGGAGACTGCAGATCAGCGCGAGCAGCACGGTGAAGCCGAGGACGGGAAGATCGATGCCGATGTCGCTGAGTCGCGGCAGGCCGGAAGGTGCGAGGGCAACGAGGAGACGGATCGCACCCCATGCGAGCGCAAGACCCAGGCCGGCGCCCAAGCCGCCGATGACGGCGCTCTCCAGCAGGAACTCGCGGGTCACGCGCCAGCGGCTGGCACCCAGGGCTGAGCAGATAGCCAGTTCCTGGTGGCGGCCTTCGGCGCGCACGAGCATGAGGTTGGCGACATTGGCGCAGGCGATGAGGAGCACGATGCCGATGCTGCCCATGAGGATCCACAATGAATTGCCGACGTCGCCGACCACGTCGCGCATGAGCGGGCGCACATTGGGAGCGATGCGGGCCTTTTTGAACAGGTCGATGCTGAATCCCTGTGGCGGGGCGAAGCTGGTCCACACGATGGGCAACATGCGTGCGATGTCGGTGTCGGCGGTCGCGACGGTTTGCCCGGGGCGCAGGCGCGCGATGCCCTCGTAGCTGAACTGGCCGAGGGTGGTCTTATTGCGATCGAACTGCAAGGGGAGATAAATCCCGGGCTGGATGGCCCAGTCAAGAAAGCGGAAATTCTTCGGCATCACGCCGACGATCTGGCGGATTTTGCCGTCGGCGGTGATGGAACGGCCGATGACGGAGCGGTCGCCGCCGAAATGGCGCTGCCAGTAGCCGTAGCCAAGGACGACGGTTTGCGGGGCACCCGGGGCCACGTCGGCGGTGCTGAAGGTGCGTCCGAGCATCGGTGCGATGCCGAGGACGGAGAAGATGCCGTCGGTGACGTCGAGGGCCTGGACGCGCTCAGGGTTGCCCTGGCCGGTGACGCTGACGGAGTCGTTCTGATAGATGCCGATGCCGGTGAAGACGCGGTTCTGCTCGCGGTAGATGAAGTAGTTGGACGGCGCCATGTTGACGTCGTCGATGTTGAGACCGGGCGCCGTGTGCCATACGCCGACGAGTTGTTCGGGGTGCGGGTAGGGAAGCGGCTTGAGCAGGACGCCTTCGATGACGCTGAAGACGGCGATGGTAGCGCCGATGCCCGCGGCCAGGGTGATGAGGGTGACCAGCGTGAACATAGGGGCGCGCATGAGGCGCCGCAGAACCTGCTTCAGTTGCGTCGTGAGTTCCACGGTGGCGCCTCCTCGGTCCAGGTTGGACGCAGGGTTCACGGAGGAGTACGCAGGGCAGTGCGGCGGGGTTCCGGGAGGGAGTGGGAGAGGAGAGCCAATTTGTGACGAGTGGGTACGGAGGGTTGCCGCCGCGAGGGCCTGTCGGAGGCGCGGCCCTCAAGAGGATCAGTCCGCGAATCGGGCGGCGCTGCGCGCTCTGGTTTTGGCCGCTTCTTCTGCGCGATTCTTCGGGGGAGCCCCGGTGGTCAACGCATCGAGGAGGCGCGATGAGGCAGCGGCGACATCGTCGATGGCAGCCTGGAAAGCGGCTTCGTTCGCCTGGGAAGGTTTGGTGAAGCCGCTGATCTTGCGCACGAACTGGAGCGAGGCGGCGCGAATCTCATCGTCGGTGACGGGGGGATCGAAATTGAAAAGCGGTTTGATATTGCGGCACATGAGGCACTACCCCGCTACGCCAGCAGGCTCCCGGAGCCATCCGTAAAGCGGAAACTGTTCGGCCAACTCGAGGACCTGGCCTCGAATCCGTGCCAGCGCTGCTGTGTCGGTGCGATGGTCGAGAGCGTCGGCGATCCACCCACCGATGATGCGCATCTCGGGTTCCTTCATGCCGCGCGTTGTGAGCGCGGGTGTGCCGATGCGGACGCCGGAGGGCTTGAGCGGCGGATTCGTATCGAAGGGGATGGCGTTCTTGTTGACGGTGATGCCGGCCTCGTGGAGTGCCGACTCCGCTTCGCTGCCCAGCATTCCTTTTGCGAAGACGTCGACGAGCATCAGGTGGGTGTCGGTGCCGCCGGAGATGATGCGGTAACCGGCATCGGCCAGGGTTTCGGCGAGCACTTTGGCGTTGGCGACGATCTGCGCCGCGTAGGTTTTGAAGCCGGGCTGGAGCGCCTCGCGAAACGCAACGGCCTTGGCCGCGATGATGTGGACGAGTGGCCCACCCTGCTGACCGGGGAAAACGGCCTTGTCGATCGCTGCACCGAGTTCCTGCCTGCACAGGATCATTCCGGCGCGCGGACCGCGCAGGGTTTTGTGCGTGGTGGTGGTGACGATTTGCGCATGCGGCACGGGCGAAGGGTGGGCGCCACCGGCAACGAGTCCGGCGAAGTGCGCCATGTCGACCAGGAGCAGCGCACCGGCTTTGTCGGCAATGGCGCGCATGCGGGCGAAATCGAAGAATCGGGGGTAGGCGCTGCCACCGCCGATGATGACTTTGGGTTTTTCGCGGAGGGCGGTTTGTTCCAGCTCGTCGTAGTCGATGGTTTCGGTGTCCTTACGGACGCCGTAGGAGACGACGCGGTAGAGCTTGCCTGAGAAGTTGAGCTTGTGACCGTGGGTCAGGTGTCCACCCATGGCCAGATCGAGGCCGAGGATGGTGTCGCCCGGTTGCAGAACAGCAGCGTAGGCTGCGGCGTTGGCCTGGGAGCCGGAATGTGGCTGCACGTTGGCATGCTCGGCGCCAAAAAGCTGTTTCGCGCGATCGCGGGCGAGGTTCTCGACCACGTCGGCATACTCGCAGCCCCCGTAATAGCGGCGTCCCGGGTAGCCCTCGGCGTATTTGTTCGTGAAGACCGAGCCGGCGGCTTCGAGCACGGCGCGGCTCACGAAGTTTTCCGAGGCGATCATCTCGAGGCCTTCGTGCTGGCGGCGCACTTCGGCGTCGATGGCGGCGGAAACTTCCGGGTCGTCGAAGGGGAGCGAGCGGGACATGGCGTCAGACATGGAGATAGGTTACAGGGTACCGGGTGCAGGGTACAGCGTAGCTGCCGGCGGCGTGGCCGTGCCGGGAGGCGAGTCGCTGCGATGGAGGGGGGGCCAGGATCAGTTGTGGGGCGGCAGCGGCTCAGGCCACTGGACTACGGCGAATTTGCCGTTCGGCTGGCGGGTGAGCACGGGGGCATAGAGGCCCAGCAGCGAGCGGCGCCACCAGTTGCCGGTATCGTGCTTCTCGTCGAGGGAGGTGAACCAGTACTGCCAGAGCACCGCACGGATGTACTTCGGCGGCGCGGAGGGGAAGGGGTCGGACTGGAAGAGGGACACGACGGCGGAGTTACCTTCGAGGAGGCGTTCTTCGGTCAGCGGGACGATTTCCGCGCTCTGGAAGTCTGTGAGAGAGGCAAACCAGAGGTTCCAGTCGAAGCGGGGCTGATACGGCGCGTAGACGCCGGGGGCTTCGTTCAGAGCCTGCGGCTTGTGGCGGAAGAGGTAGGGGGTCCATTTCTGGCCGTCGTTGGAGCCCTGGAATTCGATCTCGTAGCGTCCGCGGGTCATGACGGCGAAGAGGCCGTACTGATTGGCGATGCGGAAAGGCTCCAGCGCAGCAACGGGGAAGGTGGGGAGAGGGAACTCCGGCCAGGGCATGTGGAGCAGTTCGACGGTGGTAGCGTAGCCGATCCACGCGAGAAGGACGGCGGTTGCGGCGAGCCGGGCGGCGCTGACGTGTCCGAGAATGGCCCGGATCTTGTCCCATGGAGTCTCGTTGCCGGCTTGGTTCGCCGGCACGGGTTTGGAGGCGGGCCTGGCGGCCTTCTCTTTTTCCCAGTCCGGGGCCGTGAGGATCGACAGGCGCTCCTCAGCCACGTCGACCGACTCGGGAGGAACCTCCTCTTCAAGGGGATGGCGGAACCGCTGGGGGATCCATGAGAGCAGGCTGCGATCGTCGAGTAGCAGGAAGCCGAGGAAGAGAACGAGGTAGTTCAGAAAGGCGTAGTTGGCGGTGAGGATGACGCCGATTTCCCACGGCGTGACGATGCAGAAGCAGATGATGCGGAGGCGACGCGGCAGGAAGAGCATCCAGACGATGCCGAGTTCCATCAGGAGCGTGCCCGCCGCAGTTCCGACATGAAACCAGTGAGGCAGGTGCTGCACGTACCAGCCCATGAATGTGGGGAGCGGACCATTTTGGTAGTACTGATCCATCGCCGTGAGGTGCCGCCATTCGGGGTCGCCGGAGAGCAGCTTGACGATGCCGGACTCGAAGTAGATGCGGAACCACTCGAACTGGAGAAGCCAGAGGGCGGCGCGGGCGGGGGGTGAACCGATGCCCCAGCCGGGCCATAATCCGCGAGGCGCGAAGAAGAGGGCGAGGAAGCCGGCTTCGAGCAGCATGCCGTCGGATTGATAGGCCGAGAAATCGCCAGCGGCGGCGACGAAAGAAAGAAAGCAGACGAAGCAGATCAGAAAGGTGAGACGGGGCCAGACATTGACGAGGGCCAGGAGGGACGCTATCAGGCCGATCCCGACCACCACCATCATGGCGTGCGAGGTCGAGGAGAACCAGAAGAGAGTGGGGGCGTACCAGAAGCGCAGCAGGCCGGGAACCTGGCGCTGAATGGCGGCGAGGAGATTGGCCGCGGGGAGGATCCCGTGGGTGCCGATCAGGCCGCGAATCTGAAAGAAGAGCGCGAGGAAGGCCGAGAAGTAAATGCCGGCGAGTGCGCGCAGGAAGATCCAGCGCGGGGCGTGGCGGTTATGCGGGCCGTGGTCCCGATCGAACAGCCACCGGATAAGCTGAAGGGGCGTGCGTTCCATGCGTTCGCCGAGCCCTGGGCGACCTGGGTTCCGGCTGGAAGTTCTTCTGCGATGATACGGCGTTGGGGCGTCAGGCGGTGCGGGGACGAACAAAGAGAGTGACGAGGGCCAGCAGGAAGATCAGGGCGATGAGAGTCTGGGAGATGACGCAATAGAGGCACCAGACTTCCAGTACGTGCGCTTCGATATGGCTGAGGTAGAGCGCAAATCCGAGAGCTCCGGCGGAGAGCAGCAGAGTGAGGCCGCGCTGGCGAAGGAAGGCGAAGAGAGCGATCGCCAGGTAGCCCAGGATGCCGACGGTTGCAACCGGGAAGCCGGTCCGTGGAGCCGGGCCGGTCATCGTGTCAGGATGGCGGGCAGCGCGAAGATGGAACACGATGCCCGGCACCGTCGCGTAGGAACTACGGTTCACCGTGCCGCAGTCCCAGTGAGAATTGATGTCGCAGGGCTCGACCCCGGTGGAGTTATGGACGTGCAGGGCGAGCGCAGAAACAATAACACCGGCCAGGGCAAGGATGACGATCAGATAGCGCATGACACTACAGAGTACAGCGAAGAGGTGCGCTCGCGAGAGGGTTAAAGTTTTCCTTTTGGATTTTCGGCGTTGTTACTGGAAGAAAACGACTAGCACGAAGAGGAAGAGCCAGAAGAGGCCCATTGCATGCCAGTACCAGGCGGTGCAGTCGACGGCGATCTGGCGCAACTCTACGCGGCGCAGACGAAACATGGCGACCAGGGCAAAGAGCAGCGCGCCCAGACCGAGGAAGAGGTGGGCGGCGTGGGTTCCGGTGACCAGATAGAAGAAGTAGCTGTTTGGATTGGTAGCGAAATAGAGGCCCTGCGAGGCGAGCTGGTGCCAGGCCATCCATTGACCGACGAGGAAGAGGCCGCCGAGGACGATGGTCGCGATCAGCCAGGGCGCGGCGCGCCGGACGGCGGGGCGTCCGAGGCCGAGCCACTCTTCCATGACATCGATTTCGTGGAAGAGCTGACGCCTGGCCATCTCGATGGTGAAAGCGGAGAGCAGCAGGACGGCGGTATTCAGCCAGAGAATCGGGGGCGCGTTGAGGGGGTGCCAGTCGGAGACGACGTTGTCGCTGGGCGCGATGTGGACCGAGCTCTGGCGGACGAAGAAGGCGCTGACGAGAACCGCGAAGAAGACCAGATCGGCTGCGAGGATGGAAAAGACCGCCATGCGATAGCGGATGAGCTGTTCGCGAGGGCCGTGACGCCGGGAGTGGTGAGAATCCCAGTTTTCGTCGCCTCCGCCTCCGCCGGTGGGCCTGCGATCGACGGGCGGTTTGCCGCCAAACCCGGTGTCTTTCCGTTCGGTTTCGACCGTATGACGGGTGAAGGTGGCGGGCATGGGGGGCTCCGGGTGGTTAAAAGCTTATACCGAATTGGATGAGGAAGGACACATTCTTGGACTGGAAGTGGGATCAAAAAGGTTTGTCCGGTTCCCATTGTGGGTGAAAATCCCCAGCGCGGCCAGCCTCGAATCCGTAGAGGTAAGGATCGGCGGTGATCGTTGGATGCACGACCGGCGACCACTCGAGCGTCGTTGCGCGCCAGGGGTTGGGTTCGGCACGTTCTGCCCTGGCTCGGGCGCTCCAGCAGAGGTTGAACAGGAAGACGAGCTGGACGACGGCGAGCAGGAGGGCCGAGGAGGTGATCCCGATCTCGACGGGGATGAGCTTCGTGAAGGACTCGACCGGTCCGGCGAGCTGGGCGTAGTGGCGCGGCTCTCCGGCGAGGCCCGCCTGGTACATGGGGAAGAAGGTTCCATAGGCGGCGATCAGGGAGATCCAGAAGTGGATCTGCCCCAGCACCTCGTTCATCCGGCGCCCGGTGAGCAGGGGGTACCAGTAGTAGATTCCGGCAAAGATCGAGAAGACCCCGGCCATGGACATCACGAGATGGAAGTGGCCGACGACGAACATGGTGTTGTGCAGGTAGGCGTCGAGCGCCGGCTGGGCCAGGATGGGACCGGTGAGACCGCCTGCGATGAAGAAGGAGATGAATCCGAGAACGAAGAGCACAGGCGTGTTGATCCGCAGCCGTCCGCGGAAGAGCATGGCCAGCCAGGTGAGGACTTCGGCAGAGCTGGGAATGGCGATGGCCATGGTGGTGAGGCCAAACGCGGTTCCGGCGTAGGGGTTCATACCCGAAACGAAGATGTGATGCCCCCAGACGCAGAGCCCCAGAACCCCGATCAGCAGGGTTGAAACCACCATCAGGGTGTAGCCAGGAATGGGGCGGCGGGTGAAGTTCGCCAGCAGCGAGGAGGCCAGGCCCATGCCCGGAAGGACGACGATGTAGACCTCGGGATGGCCGAAGAACCAGAACAGGTGCAGCCAGAGCATCGGAGTGCCGGAGCCGGCGGGCTGCGGGATGCCATTCAGGACGAGGCCGCTGGGCAGGAAGAAGGTGGTTCCGAAATGCCGGTCAGAGAGCAGCAGGTTGGCTGCGACGAAGAGCGCCGTGAAGGCGATGACCGTCAACCCCGAGCTGACGAGCCACGACCAGACCGTGAGCGGCAGTCTGCGGAAGGTCAGTCCTGGAGCGCGCCGGGTGACGATGGTGGCCAGGATGCTGACGGAGCCGATGACGGCTGCGAGGCAAAAGAGGGCGATGGCAACGAGCCAGAGATCCATTCCGGTAGCCTGGCCGGGGCCGGAGGCGGCCAACGCGCTGAGCGGCGGGTAGCTGGTCCAGCCGGAGATCGGCGCGCCCTCGGGAACGAAAAAGGCAGCGAGGAGAACCAGGAGAGAGGCGGTGGTGATCCAGAATGCGGCGGCATTGAGGCGGGGGAGGGCCATGCCCCGGGTGCCGATCTGCGCCGGAAGCACAAGGTTGGGAAAGGCACTTTGGGGCACGACGGTGAGGACAAAGAAGACCATCAGCGTGCCGTGCATGGTGACCAGCGCGAGGTAATCCTCCGGCTTGATGATTCCGTGCAGCGGAATTGCGACGGTGGGCCAGGTTTTGTGAATCCGCATCAGCAGCGAGAGCAGCGTGCCGGCGACGACGGCGACGAGGCCAAGGAGGAGATAGAAACGAGCGAGCGATTTCGGGTCGGTCGTGAAGATGCGGCGAGTCATCGGGTTGCGTTCTCCCGTCCAGCCAGCCAGGCGCCGTATTGTTGCGGTGAGACCACGCGGAGGCGAGCCTGCATGCGGTAGTGGCCGAGGCCGCAGACCTGGCTGCAGAGGATGTCATAGTCCCCGACGGTCTCCGGGGTGAACTGCAGATGGCCGACCATGCCGGGAATTGCATCCTGCTTGAGGCGCATGCCGGGTACGAAGAATCCGTGAATCACATCCTGGGTGCGGAGGGTGATCTCCACCGGCTGGCCGGCGGGCAGCATGAGGACCGATGAGACGATGTCGTCGCCAGCGTGCGGATCGGCGGGATCGAGGCCGAGCGGATTGCCGGAGGGAGCGCTGACGAGGGTGGGCTTCGTCCCTCCGAAGATGCCGTCTCGGCCGGAATAGCGGAAATACCACTGGAACTGGACGCCCGTGACTTCCACCTGCAGGCCAAGGCGGACCGGGGACTCGCGGCGTGAGGCCCACAGGTGGTGGCTGGAGACGAGCATCCAAGTGTAGAGGCCGATGAATGCAAGCAGAGGAACGCTGCGGAGCAGGAAGGATGACCCGCCTGCGGGAGCCTGGTTCGGCTGGCCGGTGCGAGCCCGGCCGCGCGGTAACAGCGCGATCACGAGCAGCAGCTGTGCGGCGACGAAGAGCCAGAACATGATGGAGAGGTTCAAGCCCAGGAGGTGATCGAGGGCGAACCCGCGCAGCGCGCCGTTGGGAGGTAGCCAGTGCATCATGAGCCGTAAGCAGGTAGCCGGCGGCCAGGGGAGACCGACACGAGCATCCTCAGCGTACCAGCTACCGTTTGCCCGTCCACGTTCGGACCAGATCAACGAAGCGCTGATGGACGCGACGGTCCGCGGAGAGCTCCGGGTGGAAGGTAGCTGCCATGAGGTGCCCCTGCTCAATGAGCACGGGGAAGCCATCGCGTTCTGCCAGAATCTTCACACCGTCCCCGGTCTTCACGATGCGCGGGGCGCGGATGTAGACCATTTCGAGGGGCCCTCCGGGCAGCTGGGTTTCGCCGGTCTGGATGGCGGAGTCGATCTGGCGGCCGTAGGCATTGCGCTCGACGGTGGCATCGAGCACGCCGAGACTGCTTTGGGCGGGATGGGTGACTTCCTTCGCCAGCAGGATGCATCCGGCGCAGGTGCCGAAGGTCGGTTTGCTGGCGACAAAGGTCTGCAATGCGCCTAGAAACCCGTCGCGCTCGAGAAATTTCAGAAAGGTCGTCGACTCGCCGCCGGGAAGGATGAGGCCGTCGACCGAGGTGAGCTGTTCGGGTTTGCGGATGAGCAGGGGCTCGGCGCCTGCTTCACGGAGCGCCTGAGCGTGGGCGTCGTAATCGCCCTGAATGGCGAGAACACCGATGCGTGGAGGCTGAGATAAAGCCTCGTCAATCGGCCGAACGGCGTCTTTCATCATTTCTCTGTGATCTCGTTCCCAACCGCAGAAGGGATAAGTCCCCGGCTAGACAATTGCGGACGTGTGTCGATCTTGCCGATGACCAGGAGATATCGCAGCAGCCCTGAGCCTGCGCCGCAAGGCGCGTCTGACTGAATGGCAAATTCACCAGCCACGCGTCTGCAGCAGCTGTTTTTCTTCGATGGCTGCTGCGGCCAGACCTTTCATGGCTCCCGTCACCTGCTCGGAGACTTCGGCAAGAATCTTTGGATCGTTGTAGTGCGTCGTGGCGATCACGATGGCCTTCGCGCGCGACACGGCTTCTTCGCGTTCGACTGGATTCTTCTCGACGTCGAGCGGTGTGGCGCGTTCCTTCATGAAGATGCCCGAGCCGACGAAGATGGCCTCGGCGCCCAGCTGCATCATCAGGGCTGCGTCGGCGGGCGTAGCAATGCCGCCGGCGGAGAAATTGGGTACCGGCAGCTTACCGGATTGAGCGACCATGCGGACCAGTTCATAGGGAGCCTGATGTTCTTTGGCGGCGGCGAACAGCTCCTGCTCGCTCAGCACGGTGAGCGCCTTCATTTCGCGCACAATTTGCCGCATGTGCTGGACCGCATGCACGACGTCGCCAGTGCCGGCTTCGCCCTTGGTGCGGATCATCGCAGCGCCCTCGGCGATGCGACGCAGGGCTTCGCCCAGGTTGCGTGCGCCGCAGACGAAGGGGGTGGTGAAGGCGTGCTTGTCGATGTGGTGCGCTTCGTCGGCCGGGGTGAGCACTTCGCTCTCATCGATGAAGTCGACGCCGAGCTCCTGCAGGATCTGCGCCTCGGCGAAGTGGCCGATGCGGGCCTTGGCCATCACCGGAATCGAAACCGCTTCGATAATGCCCTTGATGAGCTTCGGATTCGCCATGCGCGCGACGCCGCCCTCGGCGCGGATCATCGCCGGTACGCGCTCCAGAGCCATGACGGAAACAGCGCCTGCTTCCTCGGCGATGCGGGCCTGTTCCACATTCATCACGTCCATGATGACGCCGCCCTTGAGCATTTCAGCCAGGCCGACCTTGAGCCGCAGCGCGGTGGGGGAATTGGAGGCGTGGTGGCCGTTGCCGTTGTGAACTTCTGCCATGGTGAATCTCCTCGGAGCCCGCCTTGTGGCCGCGACAGTGCGGCGGCGATGAAGCGGAAATGTGCCTGAAACTCTATTTTAACAAGCTTTTGCGGTGCGTTTTGAGTACGTCTGGATGCACTGTGACGAAGACGGCTTTGGCGGTTGCGAGGACTTGTCCGGAAGCGCTGGCCAACTGCGCCTCGGTGTGATGGCGGCGTCCCGATGCGCCGGTGTGCCGGGCTGTGAGGGTGAGGGGGACGCCGAGCGGTACGGGCCGCAGATACTCGACTTCCATATGACGCGTCATGGCGACGATGCCGCGCGCACGATTCGTCTTGCTCATCGCCTCATCGAGGAGCGTGGCGATGATGCCTCCATGCGCGTGCCCGGGCGGTCCGGCAAAGCGGGCGGCGAGGCGCAGATGGCAGACGACGTTGAGGTCCGCATCGGTGAAGAAATGCAGCCTGAGACCGGTGCGGTTTTCGAGTCCACAGCCAAAGCAGTGGTTGAGCGCGCCGTGGGTGAGGGGGGTAAGAGAGTTTTCCCTGCGAGCTGAGGTCGACATGGCACTGCGATCAGAGTAGCGCGCCGCTGCACCTACATCCGCCCCTTCCGGTTCAAAGAAGCCAGGGAATGAGCGCTTTGGTCTGGCGCGCATACTCCAGGTAGTTTTCGCCGAACTGGCCCCGCATCCACTTCTCTTCCAGCAATAGCTTGTACCCGAGCGATGCGAAGATCAGCGCAAGGGCCACCAGCCCTCGGTACTCCGTGAGGGCAATTGTCGTCCCGACAAAACCCGTCAGCAGGCCCGTTTAGATGGGGTGGCGCACCAGAGCGTAGGGACCCGTCGTGATGAGTTCGTGCCCCCGCTTGATGGTGACGGAACGGCTCCAGTTGGCGCCGATGGTGAGGCGCGCCCAGACGGCAAAGAGCAGACCGGCGACCGTGATGGCGGCGCCGATCCAGAAGGCTCCTGCAGACTGTGCCAGAAAATGCTCGTACAGCCAGGGAAGGGGGATCCGCCAGGGCCACGAGATCAGGAGAATGCCGGCCAGCAGCAGCACCGTTCGAAAGGCGCGTGAACCGAGGGGCTCGATGCGCTCGGTGACCTTCGCCCCCGCCGCAGCGATCTGCCAGTAGACGACATACGTGACCCAGACCACGGGAAAGAACCACTCGTAGACGTGGAGCATGTTCCAAACTTACGCACGCAGGGCGCTCCTTGTTCCCGCCGAATCCTCTCCCGGGACAACGTTCGTGGTCGTGTCCGCCGGAATTTCTCCGTCCCGCGGCGTCCTCCGCCCCTCGGCCAGCATCAGGACGAAGAGAGGATGCGCATGACAACTGCAGCAGCGATTGCGCTCAGCGCTCTCGTCGCCGGGACCCTGGACGTCACCGCCACCGCCAGCCTGATGGGCGCCCGGGGCCTGCCTTTTCGCCGCGTGATGCAGGGAGTAGCGAGCGGAGCGCTGGGCGGGGCGGCCTTCCAGGGCGGTCTTAGCACGGCGTCGATTGGCTTCGTCCTCCACTATTGCATCGCCTGCGCCTGGGCCACGCTCTACGGCATTGCCGCTCTTCGCTGGCCAGCCCTTCTCGCACGACCCCTGCTGCTCGGTGTCGCCTATGGACTCGTGGTCCACTTCATCATGAGCGGCGCCGTCCTGCCTTTGTCGCGTCTGCGCAGCCCCTTCAAATGGACGGCATGGCTCATCCAGATTCCCATCCACATGGTTTGCGTGGGAATCCCCATCGCCTGGATTCAGAGCCTTGCGCTGCGCTGAGATGTCAGGCCTGCCCAGGTTCCCAACGGGACTGCCGGCAACAACTCCAGCAGCGCCGCGTGTTCCTCGGCCCTTGACTGGCGGAGCCGTGTTCGCACCCGACCCAGCTCCGCATCGACATAGCCGGGGTGGCAGACCAACTCCCAGGTTTGGGATGCATCCATCGGCATGGCGGCGAGCAGAGCGCGCACCGTTTCCCGAACGTCGAGGGTTCCAGTCGCAAGAACGCCGATGGTACCGCTGGTAGTGGCGAGTCCGGAGGCGCGGACGGCGCGCTGGAAGGCGCGATGCTGCGACTGCAGCGCAACAACGGCCAGACGACGCAGGGTTGTTGCGGAACTGCGGGTCGCGCGCAGCGCCCAGTCGGGCTCAACCGGA
>JBKICP010000309.1:0-4780 GCA_046567085.1 Acidobacteriota bacterium | reverse complement strand
CATCAGATCGCCTTCGTCGTAGTAGTCCACGCCGCGGCGCCAGTTGAGCCAGCCGCGTACTCCGCCGCCGGGTCCGCCCATCGGCTCGCCACTGGCCGTGTCCACGAGCGGCCGCCAGGTGCGGCCGGGCCGGCCCGGACCGAGCGAGGCGGCGATGGAGGCGAGGAACTCGCGGTACTGCTCGGGAGTCCAGAGACCGGAACGCGCGGCGAGCATGGGACCCAGGTAGTCGGTGAGTCCTTCATAGCCCCAGAGCATGTCCGTCTCCATGGGCTTTTCGAAGTCGGGGGTGGTGAGATCGGCGGGGCGGCGGTACTTACCGTTCCAGGAGTGAACGAACTCGTGGGGCAGAAGCGAGCCGACCAGGAACGCACCGCCTGGTTCGAGAAAGGTCCGCTCGGGCAGACGGCTGTCGTTCGATTCGTGATGTTCCAGGCCAAAGTGGGCGACGTGATCGCTGAGCGCAAGCAGGAAGTGGTAGTCGCGATAGTGGCGCGCGCCAAAGAGCACACCGGATTCGGCAACGACGTTGGTGAGGCCCTTCTGGATGGCGGGCGGGATGGCAAGAGAGATTTCGCTGTCGGCGGCAAGGTCGAGTTCGTGATGGATCTTTTCGCCAGGAGGTGTGAGGTCGACAACGCGGAAGTACTGGCCTTCAATGACGGGTGAATCGACGAGCAGGTTGAAGGAAATGGGTCTGAAGGTGACGCGGTTCCCGGATTCATGCTCGACGGGCAGGGAAGTGCCGTATTTCCAGCCGTCGGGGAGAATCAGCGTGGCGTCGTAGGTGAGATCGCGCGAGGGCGTGCCAGCGGGATAGAGAGCGACCTGGTTCCACTCCAGGACGAGCAGCTTGTCTGTAGCGGAAAAACCTTCCGCCTCAATGAAGTCGAAGTTGGCGTCGAGGTGCGTGACGTTGCCGGGGACGTCGAGGTGGAAGGTATAGACGTCGAGGAGATCGCGGTTCCAGGGCACGTCTTTGCCGTCGGCGAGGAAGTGGAGGCCGGTGACGGCACCGAGCGGTCCGGTGGGCGAATGCTCGCCAGGAATCCACTTCGGGTAATAGACCGTGAGGGGTCCGGGCTGGACGGGGAGGACTTCGTGCACGTGGAGAATCTTTTGCGGTGAGTGCGTCGTGTCGACGGTGAGGTCGATGTGCGATTGCGCGAGAGCAGCGGGGAGAACGAGGCAGAAGGCGAGAGCTGCGGCAGCAAATTTCGGCATGGGCTGAATGATACCAGGGACAGCGGGTAGCCGGTGATCCTGTAGCGGGCAATCGTCTGCGATTGCCGATGAGGTCATGACCCCGGGGTTGCCGTTCAGGGCTTTGCCGGGCTGAGCAGCGACTTCAGGTCACCGGCGAGAGCGGCGTTGGCCTCAGCGATGTTTTTACGCCAGGTGCCTTTGAGATTGGCGGGGCGGACTGGCTCGGTGAGAGTCCAGAGCGGAAGGCGGGTTTTAGCATCGAGGATGGTGATCTCAGTCTGAAACTGCCATGCAGTATTGGCGAGTACGCGCTGGAAGGCCCAGTTGCCGTGTTCACCGACCAGGGGTGCGGTGAAACGGATATCGAGAACGAGGTCGGCGTCAGCGGGCGAGGAGACGATCTGATATTGGCTCCACGTTCTCACCGCAGCATAAAGGGAGTCATACGCATAGGTGCCGTTGAGGCCGATTTCCTGAAAGGCCTGGAGGGAAAAGGCATCCATGCCGCCATTGGCGATGAATATCTTTTGTGCGGAGGTGATGGGGGCCGGAACCGGTCCGGGAGGCGGGGTCGATTGCGCGTTCACGAGAGGCAGCAGGAGAACAAGGGCAGAGAACAAAAAGGGTCGAATGATGGGGGACACGATGGGGGCTCCATTTCTGTACGACGAAAAGATCGTACATCGGGGGACGAGGTGACCCTTGAAAAAGAGCCGGCAAGGAAGCTGGCACACCACTTGTTCCCCTACAATTCACGTACGTTGGTGCGAGTCTCGGGATACACATGCTTATGCCACAGACAGCCAGTCGACTCGATCCGGAACTCGCGCCGCACTTCTGGGTGATGATTCTGGCACTGGGAGCCACGCTTGCGGTCTGGCTCTGGCCACAGTGGGTGGTGCATGCAGGGTATCGCTGCCAGATGCAGGTGCTGCTCGGCGTCCGGTGTCCATTCTGCGGGATGACGCGTGATTTCGCTGCGATGCTGCACGGGCAGGGGGCGCCACTGAATCCGTGTTCCCGGCCGGTGGCAGGTTTGGTGTATGTTGTTTATCCGGCAGCAGTCCTGGTGGCGTGGCGGCGCAAACGGCTGGACTGGTTTTACGGGACGAAGCTGCGGTGGGGTGTGTCTATCGCGCTGGTCCTGATGACGGTGCTCAACAATCTGCGTTAAAGGGGAAGATCTTGGCGGGGAACGGAACGTATCAATTAATTGGACTGATGGTTGCGGCTGCGATTGCCTTCTTTGTCTACACGGATGCTAAGAAGCGCGGTATGAACGCGGTGCTCTGGGCGATCGGAACCTTTCTGGTGTGCATTGTTTTTCTGCCGTTGTATCTGATCCTGCGCAAGCCGGTGGGATACGTTCCGTCGGCACCGGGGATGCCGCCGCAGCCGATGCCGCTCCCCCCGACTTATACGCCACCGCAGCAGGGCTATCCACAATCACCGCAGTCCACGACCCCTGCGTATACACCGCCGCAAAACGTCCCGCCGATTCAGCTGCCGCCGGCCGGGAGCACCGGCGCTGTGGCTCCGCCGAAACAAGGGAAGTTCTGTCCCAACTGCGGTGCGCCACATGAAGGAACGGTGAAGTTCTGTCCAAATTGCGGAGCGCAACTATAGCACGTCGGTAGCCCCGCGGTGTCGAGTCAAGACTTGAAAGCGGTTAGCGAAAAGACCTTTTGCGGGCTTGCATCTGCTCGTTGTATCGCTCGTGTTTTCGCTAACCGCCACTCGCTGACGGTAACTCCGCGCTGCTCCTTAGTGAATCCGGACATCCCCGGAGCCGGTCTGGACGCGGACCGTTGGGCCTCCGCCATTGATGTCGCCCTGGATGTGATGGCGCTCGATGGATCCGTGCATGCTGATGGGCGGATCGCTGTGCACGGAGCCGGAGCCTGTGCTGGCGTCGAGGGAGAAGTGCGCGCTGCCGACGTTCATGGTGACGTCGCCAGAGCCGGTTTCAATTTTCCAGTCGGACGTGGGATTGCCGCCGATTTCGATGTCTCCGGAACCGGTTTCTGCGAAGAGCGCGCCGGAGACTCCCTGCAGGTGGATGCCGCCGCTGCCGGTGGTGGCTTTGACGTCGTTGGCCGACTGCAGCCCTGCGCGGATGTCCCCGGAGCCGGTCTGGAGGATGACGCGGCCGCTGAATCCGCCGGCTTCAATCGAACCGGAACCTGTGTTGGCCTTGAGCGGGCCACCGAGGTCCTGGAGGCGCAGATCGCCCGAGCCGGAACTGGCTTCGAGTTGGGTGCCTTTGGGAGCGGTGACGTCGTAGTCGATGGAGACATTGCGGATCCAGTCGGCATGGCGGCCAACGGTGATGATGTTGCCGGACTGATCGATGGGGGGATGGTCGACAACCTGCCTGACGCGGTCGTCAGCGGAGGCGCCGAAGCCCCAGCTGTTAGCGTGGACGTGACCGACGATGTGGACCTCGCTCGATGAGCCGGGTGTGACGTGGATGTAGCCGGAGCCGGTACCCACGGTCAGCATGACCTGGCCGGAGACGTGAAGAGTCTTGTCGAAGGTGCCGTCCGCGGCCAGCGCAGCGACGGGAACGAGAGCTGAAACGGCGGCGGCGAGGACCGTGTTACGGAGTGCTGCGTACATAGGGAACCTCCTCAGAGGAAGTAGGAAGTGGAAGCCGGCAACGGGATACGGGCAGGTTCGGCGGGGTTGGATTTAAGGAATTGTCGAACTGCTACTGCTGCAGGACAACGGTATCTCCTTCTTTGAGGCCGGCGAGGATCTCAGTCCGGGTGCCATTGGAAATGCCGGCGGTGACCGGAATCTTCTTCTGGCCGTCTTTGGATTTAGGGTCGGGCACCCAGGCGAAGGCGTTCTTGTCACTGTCCCAGGTCATCGCCTGCTCGGGGACGCTGAGCGCATTGTGATGCTCGGTGACGACGATCTCGGCATTCGCTGTCATCAGAGCTTTCAACTCGCCATTGGGATTATCGATGGAGACGCGGACTTCGAAGGTGGTGACATTGTCCTTCTCCACGCCGAGGGGCGAGATCTTCGTGACCTTCCCGTAGAAGACCTTGTTCGGAAAGGACTGCACGTGGATGCGCGCGGGCTGCCCGAGGTACACATTCCCGATGTCCGCCTCATCGACCTTGCCATCGACATAAACCTGATGGATGTCGCCGATGGTCATCACCTGGGTGGCGGTCGATCCGAGGACGAGGATGGAACTGACGGCGTCGCCGACTTCGACGTCGCGCGAAAGCACCATGCCGTCGATGGGGGCGACCAGGGTGGTGTAGCTGAGTTGCTCATTAAGTTGGTCGAGACTGGCCTGCGCCTGCTGCACCTGAGCCTTCGCCTGGGCAAGCCTGGCATGGTCGACGCCGATCTGGGCAATGGCGGCGTCGCGCTTGTTCTTCTGAGCGAGGTAGTCCCGCTCGGCGTTGTCGAGAGCCTGCTGGGAGACGATGCCGTCTTTGAGCATCTTCACGTTGCGCTCGTATGTTTCCCGATACATGGGCAGGTCGGGTGCCTCGGCGCTGACCTTGTCCTGAGCGATGTTGGCCGTAAAGGTGGTGACGTTGGCTTCAGCTGC
>JBKICP010000308.1:0-14325 GCA_046567085.1 Acidobacteriota bacterium | reverse complement strand
GGAGACGAACGGCACAATCCGGATCCGCGCAAAGAGCTTCGAGCCCTCTTCCTCGTAGGTACCGGTCCACACATGTTCCAGATCGCCGCCCAGCAACTCCCCCTTGCTCAGCATCGCGATGCCATCCCCATGCGTCTTGCCCGCGTCGTAGTGTGTCAGCCAGTAGCCTTCCATGGCGTCACCCTCCTTCCCAGGCCGGCGGGTGCACATCCGCCTATGGAGAATACGAATTCCACGCCAGGAGGAGAGCGTCTCTTTGATGGCGCGAAAACGACTATTCTGGACATTCGCCGCTTCATCAACCGGCCAGATCCGGAACCAATTCCAACTGCTGCATCGAAGAGTACGAGGAGCATTCATGACTGCTGCAGACCCGTCCACCACCACACCCAACGCTGCCGCCGCCGGTAAAGTCCACCTCGGCGATCTCACGGTCCATCGCCTGGGGTACGGGGCCATGCGGATCACGGGGCCGGGCATCTGGGGTCCGCCCAAAGATCACGACGGCGCCGTCAAGACTCTGCGACGCGCCGTTGAGCTGGGCGTCAACTTTATCGACACCGCGGACTCCTACGGACCCAACGTGAGTGAAGAACTCATCGCCGAGGCCCTTCATCCCTATCCCAAAGACCTGGTGATCGCCACCAAGGGTGGATGGCAGCGGGTGGGCCCAGGCCAGTGGATTCACAACGCCAGTCCGAAGCACCTCGAAGAAGCCGTCGAGGGCAGCCTGAAGCGCCTCAAGCTGGACCGCATCGACGTCTACCAGCTCCACGTTCCGGACCCGGCCGTCTCTTTTACGGCCTCCATGGAAACGCTGGAGAAACTGCGCCAGCAGGGCAAGATCCGCCACGTAGCCCTGTCGAACGTCGCGCTTGAATACGTGGAGCGCGCCCGCAAGATCACGCCCATCGTCTCAGTCCAGAATCGCTACAGCTTTGCCGACCGCGAGTGGGACTTCGTCCTCGACTTCTGCGAGAAGCACGGCATCGCCTTCATCCCGTGGGCGCCGCTGGGCCAGGTCCGCTCGGCCGCGCACGAACTGCTGGAGAAGTTTGCGAAGGAACTGAACGCGTCGCCGCTGCAGGTGGCCCTGGCGTGGCTGCTGCGCCGCTCGCCGGTCACGCTGCCAATCCCGGGCACGTCGTCGGTGAACCACCTTGAGGAGAACGTCGCCGCGGGGGCCCTGCAACTGCCGGATGCGGCTTTCAAACAGCTCGACGCGGTCACACCGCCGCCGGCAAGTTTGCGGTAGTCCAGCCATTGAGGGATGGGGTTCGCGTGAGGCGACGAACCTGTCCCGTACCATCGAAGTATGCGGCTACGGCGGCACATCTTTTTCGTCCTGGCCGCCGTGCTGCTCCCCTGTGCTTATGCCGCGGAGTCTGCACCCATCGTCGTTCCGCTAGACTACGCCGGCCGCCACCTTTACATCACCGTGATCGATGAGCATCTCGGACCTCTCACGCTGATGCTTGACACCGGCTTCCAGCGCACGACGCTGGCCGCGCCGGTCGCGGCGAAGGGCGAAGTCCACAACCATTTCTGGGAGCGATCGCTCTCCTATAACGGCTTTGGCGCCGGCAAAGCAAAGCGCCGCTACCAGACGATCGATGTCGCTCTTCGCTCGGGCTCAGTCGCGCTCTTCAGCGGATCGGCGCTCGTCACCGACATCGGGGACTTCGGCCACCGCGTCGGCCATCCTCTGGACGGATTCCTCGGCTGGGACTTCTTCCGCCAATGGTGCGCGACCATCGACTACGCCCCCGCGCGCCTGACTCTGCGCGATCGGTCGCAGTGCCGTGCGGGGTCCGGCCCTTACGCCACCCTGCACGCCCAGTGGACGCCGCAAGGCCTCCTCGTGCCCTCGAAACTCACCTTCGTCAACGGCCGCACCGCGACGGCGCTGCTGCACTTCGACACCGGCAGCGACATCACGCTCCTGCTCAACATGCAGTTCCGAACGGCGGCAGGTCTCGACGACAACCCCACATCATCCGCGCAGGAATCGCACGGATTCGGCGTCAACGGGCGCTACACCACCGATCTGGTTCCCATGGCCAAAATCGATCTCGACGGGCAGATGCAGCTCAACCCCGGCAAGTACGCCATGATCGCCATTGCCCGCAGCGGCGCCTTCGCCAAAGTGCACTGGTGGGAAGGCCCCTCCGCCATGAAGATCAACCGCGATGGCGTCATCGGCAATGCCCTGCTCGACCGTTTCCGCTGGACCTTCGACCCGGAAGCGAAGCGGGTTTACGCCGAACCGGCCGGCGCGAAGTAGATTTCTACTGGCCCTGCCCCGTTCCAGACATGCTCCGCGAAGCGGCCTGGCGCGGGGTGCGTTTCCCGGGAATCTGAACGGTCGCGCGTTCCTGCTCCGGCAAGTTCCGCAGCGCCTTCGGCGTCAGGATGATCCAGGGCACGGCCGTGTCGGAGAAGTACTGCCGCAGGGCAGGATTTGCAAACGGCGGCGCGTGGTCGCCCACGAGCACGAAGACGGTCGGCTGCTGTTTCACCTGGATGGTCAGCTTTGCCACGCCGACGTGGAGCGCGTGAACCACCCGGAACCAGGAGCAGAGCGCCTGCGATTGACCGAGAACAGGGCGGCTCCTGCACAAATCGTCGGTGGGCAGTTCCGGATCCAAAGGCAAAGGGATATGCGAATTCAGCGTCATCCAGTACACGAAACGCGGCTGCACCCGTGGCGAACGCAACAGGCTTTGTCCGATCCAGTCGGCGATCGCCGGATCGCAGATCCCGGGAAAAGCTCCGGGACACTCGGGAAGCCCCTGGGCGGCAAGGTCCCGTGCGAACCAGGTTTTCTCGAAACCCAGATTTTTGTACCAGTCTTCCCGCTGGAACATGCCGCCCACGTAACCGTGGATTGCCTCCGTTTGATACCCCTGCGCGCGATACTCGTCCGGCAGACACCTCTGTTCCTGGGTTTTGGAGATGTGCAGAACCCCGAAGCCGAGATGCGAGTGGCACAGTTCGCGCAACTCGCCAGGAACCGTCATCCCGTCGAATGGTGTCGTACCGTAGCGAACATCGTAGGCCGCCTCGATGGCAGGATCGCGGTACGGCGAGGTCATCGTCTCCTGCAGATGAAGGTCGGTCAGTTCTCCCCAGGACTCCACCACGACGACCACAACGTCCGGGTTGTTCTGTTCACTCCGGACGCTCAGCATCGCCATCATGGCCGAGGTCGCCGAAGGCATAGGGGAGTCGCGCAGCAGACCCTGCGATTCCTCTCGTGTCAATGCTCTTGCTCGTATCCCCAACGTGACCCAGGGACTCAGGGTCAGGCGTTCCGAGGCTCTTTGCACCTGCGCGTTAAGCAGTGGGTTTTGCCCATCCCACACGTCGAAGGCCGAGAGCAAAACCACCAGACCCAGGAGAGCGGTCGCTACCCACCGTCGATGTCGCGGAGGCCGGAGCCCGAACGCGACCAGCGCAGCCATTCCTGCCATGGTTGCAAGTGCGATCAGCATTTCCTCCTTGCGCAGCATGGGCAAATCACCTGCTGAGCGCAGCGAGGCCAGCAGATCGACAAAGCGGATCTGGAAGGAGTAGCAAAGTTCGTAGGCGAACGACCCGGCGATCTCCGCCAGCAGCAGAAGAAAGACCAGCAGCCGCGGGAGGAACAGGCTGCAGACGCCCACAAGCAGGCACTCGATATTGATGATCCCGTGCGGGACCAGCGTCAGCTTGCTCCGCAGAAACAGAAGCGGCAGATTCGGCAGAATCAGGTAAGCCAGGGGTGTAAGACTCTCCTGCGCCAGCTGTTTTGCCGTGGAGGAACTGGATAGCCGCCTTTGGGCGGCGCGCATCGAAAGGAAAAACGGGCCCATGTCGATTCGAACTCTGCGCCTGAACGTGCGAACCGTGCCGTCATACCGGCCTCAGGACGGCGCGCAGAATCCCTTTCACGTTCGACATTAGGTTCGCCTGGTACCGGCAACAAGTTCCTAAAGTACCTCCTGCCTGCACGGCCCATCATTCTGCGGTTACGTACGTACCGAAAGCTCGCTGCTCCCCCGGATCGCATCCCTCTCCGGGCAGAAGACAAGCGTCCCCCTCGTCGTGCTACCCTGACGGGTTTCGCATCTCTACCAGACGAGTCCTCATGACCTCGACCACTTCCGCCGCCCCCGCCGCCACCTTCCCCTTCACCCTTACCGAGGACCAGGAGGCCCTGCGCCGCGAGATCCGCGACTTCGCGGCCCGCGAGATCGCCCCCAACGTGCTGCGCTGGGATGAAGCCTCCGAATTCCCGATGGAGGTGGTTCGTCAGCTCGGCCAGATGGGCCTCCTCGGCGTCATCTTTCCGCCCGAATACGGCGGCGCCGGCCTGGGCTACGTCGATTACATGCTCGCCATCGAGGAGCTCTCCGCCGTCGATGGATCGATCGGTATCATCGTGGCCGCACACAATTCCCTCTGCACCAACCACATCTTTCTTGCCGGCTCCGAAGCGCAGAAGAAGAAGTACCTGCCCCGGCTGACCACGGGCGAGCACATCGGGGCCTGGGCGCTCACCGAGCCCGGATCCGGCTCCGACGCGGCCGCGGCGCGCACCACCGCCGTACGGAAAGGCGACCATTGGGTGCTGAACGGCACGAAGACCTTCATCACCAACGGCCACTATGCCGACACATCGGTGATCATCGCCGTTACGAATAAGGACGAAGGCACGCACGGCCTCTCCGCGTTCATCGTCGAGAAGGGCACGCCGGGCTTCCGTCCCGGCAAAAAGGAGAACAAGCTCGGCCTGCGCGCCTCCGACACCAGCGAGCTCATCTTCGAGGACTGCGCGATTCCCGCCGAAAACCTGCTTGGCAAGGAGGGCGAGGGCTTCGTCGATGCCATGCGCACGCTCGACGGCGGACGCATCTCGATCGCAGCCCTTTCTTTGGGCATCGCGAAGGGCGCGCTGGACGCCAGCGTGAAATACGTGAAGCAGCGCAAGCAATTCGGCAAGGCCATCGCCGAGTTCCAGGGCATCCAGTGGAAGCTGGCCGACATGGCAACGGAGCTGGATGCGGCGCGTCTGCTCACGCTGCGTGCCGCGGTCCTCAAGGACGCAGGACAGCGCGTGACGCGCGAATCCAGCATGGCGAAGCTTTACGCGTCCGAGGTCGCGGTGCGCATCTGCGACGAAGCGGTCCAGCTGCACGGCGGCTACGGTTTCATCAAGGACTACCCGGTGGAGAAGTTCTATCGGGATGTGAAGCTGTGCACGATCGGCGAGGGGACGAGTGAGATCCAGAGGATGGTGATCGGAAGAGAAATTCTGAAGGTGTCGCCGTCACGAGGATAGGCGGTGAGCCCCTTTCTTTTTTCGACGCTATAAATTCTTCTTTCTCCTCGGCCAATTTTTCGAGTCCGCGAGATTTCTGCGGCTCCGTAGTCACTTTTCCGGGTAGGATGGTTCCACTCTTCCCATCGCCCTGTCGCGAACAATCCATCAAGGAGATTCCTGTGCACGGATTTACTCTCCGGCCCTGGGCCCTTTTGATTCTGCTCCTCACCGGCGCCACCCTCGCGCTCGGTCAGGACCTGACTCCTGACGCCGCCAAAGCGATCCTCGACCAGCAGGGAACCGCTACCAACGCCAGCGAGTTCACCCTCACCCAGGACCAGGCCCACGCTCTGACCGCCCTCAGCCCCGATCTTCTCGCTCCGCTTCAGGTCCAGGCCACGCAGCCCTGCCTGCCCAACCCGGCCGACAAACGCGTCGTCAGTCACAAATTCGCTGCTTGCCAGGGAATCTTCCCCGCCGGCATCAGCGCGGAAAACCCGGGCGTCTACCTCAAGGTCGGCCGTACCTTCCACTGGCATATCGTCGAGATCAGCAGCATCGTCGACCCCACGGAAGACCACAGCCAGCGTCTCGTCGGCTACACCTGGGAGTACGACTTCTCCGGCGTGCCGCCCGACGTGCAGAAGGTCCTCAGTCAGGGCTCGCGGCACGAGGGCCACTCCGTCTTTCAGGTCGACGGCGGTACCTGGAAGTGGCTCCACTACCAGTAGGGCCTGTCCATCGAACGACCAGCATCTCGGGCGGCCTTCGCTCTGGCCGCGGAGGCTGACGCCCGTTCGCGCGATGTACCCTGTAACACGAGTGCCAACAGCAACGGCCATCTCCGAGCTGCTCTCGCGGCTTCGCTCCGGCGATACGCGAGCCCTGGCGCGCGCGATCTCGCTGGTCGAAAATGATGCGGCCGCGGCTCCCGCTCTGCTTTCCGCCTGCTTCCCCTATACCGGAGGGGCCCTGCGCATCGGTGTCACGGGCGCTCCGGGAGCCGGCAAGAGCACCCTGGTCGACCGCCTCGCCCGCGCCTTCCGCGAAGCCGGCAAGACCGTGGGCGTCATCGCCGTCGATCCCACCAGCCCCTTCACCGGGGGCGCCATCCTCGGCGACCGCATCCGCTTCCGCGAGCACCAGAGCGGGGCCCCGGGCGACTCGGGCCACCTCGGCGATCCCGGGTTCTACTTCCGCTCCATGGCCACCCGGGGCTCGCTCGGGGGGCTCGCGCTGGCCACCGCCGACGTCGCGCTCGTCCTTGAAGCCAGCGGCAAAGATGTGGTGCTCATCGAGACGGTTGGTGTCGGACAGGACGAGATCGAGATCGCGCGCCTCGCCGATATCACCCTCGTCGTCCTCGTGCCCGGCATGGGCGATGACGTTCAAAGCCTCAAGGCGGGCGTGATGGAGATTGCCGACATCTTCGTGATCAACAAATCGGACCGCGACGGCGCTGACCGCGTCGAGCAGGAGATTCGCGGCCTGCAGTCGCTGGCAACGAACCCGGCCGAACGCACTCCGCCGGTGGTCCGCACCGTTGCCACCACGGGCGAAGGCCTGCCCACGCTCAGCTCCGCCCTCGCCGAATTGGAACAATGGCTGCGGGCGGGCAAGCAGTTCGCAGCGCGCCGCACAGAACACTGGCAGCGCCGCCTCGACGCGATGCTCCGCGCCGAACTGATGCGCCGCGCGCGCCAGAACGGCTTCGACGCGAAGGTGCTCGCCTTCCACGCCAGCCGCATTGCCTCCGGGCAGCAGGACCCCTGGCAGCTCGTCGCGCAACTCACCGAGAAGGTGTTCGCCCCGTAAAGTCCGCACTGAGCGAGACCGGCGACCGGCTCACTTGCACCCCGGACGCCTGACCCTGCACCCTGTACGTATGCCTCAACTCGACCACCTCGGCATCGCGGTCCAGAGCATCGACCAGGCGCGCAAACTCTACGAGTCGCTCGGGCTCCAGGTCGTCCACGAAGAGACCATCGAGCACGAGGGCGTGCGCACCGCGCTGATCCCCGCCGGCGACGCGCGCATCGGGCTGCTCGAACCCACCTCGCCCGACTCGCCTGTGGGCCGCTTCCTCGCCAAACGCGGCGAAGGGCTGCACCACATCGCTCTGCATGTCGAGAACATCTCGGCGGCGCTCGAAACTCTCAAGGCTCAGGACGCCCGCCTCATCTCCGAAGAGCTCCAGATCGGCGCCGGCGGCCACCTTTACTTCTTCGTGCATCCATCGAGCGCCGGCGGCGTGCTGCTGGAGATCTGCCAGGACGCGGTCAGCGATGTGTAGCAGCGCCGATCACGATTATCATCCAGGGCCAGCGCGCATCCTCCACCGGCCGAAGGAGCGAGAAGTCTGATGCTGCTTCTCGGTATCGATACGTGTGGCGCAACGGGCACCGTGGCTCTCGCTCGCTGTGAGGATGGCAAACTCACGCCTCTCGCGCAAACCGAACTCCCCGGGAAGACGTACTCCGCGCGCCTCGTTCCCACGATCCGCGATCTGGGTGCCGCCCACAACGTCGCCATGTCCGGTTTGGGGGCCATCGTCGTCACGAGAGGTCCCGGCTCCTTCACAGGGATTCGCATCGGCCTGGCCACTGCCAAGGGCCTTGCGGAAGCCGATGCGATCCCCATCCTGGCCGTCTCGCGACTCGCGGTGCTCGCTCACAAAGCGGAGACCCGGGCCGCGGCTCTCGACGCCAGCCGCGGCGAATTCTACTTCGGTGACTTCTCCGCCGCGCCGCCCGCGGAGCATCTCCTGACCCGCGATCAATTCCACGGGCCAGCGGCCGGTCTCGGTCCCCATCTCGCCGTTTGCGAGACGACGATTCTCCTCGTCGCCCCCGCAGCCACCCTCGTGCCGCCCCCGGACGCCGTCGACGCCTTCCGCTTCGCGCTTCCGCGTCTGGGCACCCGCGACTTCGACGACCCGCTGCTTCTGGACGGCAATTACATCCGCCGCTCCGACGCTGAGATATTCTCTTCCCCCGGCGCTCCGCCTCGACCGTATTCGAAGCCTCCCGCATGACCTTCGCGATCCGCGCCATGCAATCCGGCGATCTCGAGGCGGTGCTCCTGATCGCGGCGGAGTCTCCGGAGGCCCCGCAGTGGCCACGCCTGGCGTATACCCCCTATCTCGCGGCCGATCCCGGTAACTCGGCGCTACGCCGCGCCGCCTGGGTTGCGACGGACGAGGGGGGCCCGGCCGTACACGCCTTCGCCTGCGCCACGCTCCTGCTCGACGGAGTCCAGAACCTGTGCCAGCTGGATTCGACGGCGGTGCTCCCCACGGTTCGGCGCCAGGGAATCGGCGCTGCGCTCCTCCGCGAGAGCCTCGGGTGGGCGGCCCGAAGCGGCGCGCGGCATTTCTCGCTCGAGGTTCGCGCCTCCAACAGCGCGGCCATTGGCCTCTATCGGCGTTTCGGCCTTCGGCCCGAAGGCCGCCGCGCTCGCTACTACGCTGATCCTGAAGAAGATGCCTTGCTTCTGGGCATCCAGGTTACTTTGGGTGGATACGATGCTGCTTTTCCACCATGAAAGTGGTTGAAGGTCGAGCTTCCGCAGTGCTAGCGTTGTACGTCTCACGAATGTGAGCCAACTCGCCCGGCGAACCACGGTTGCCGCGGCTCCGCCGGGATGAACCCGCACCGGAGGAGTCCTATGGATCTGGAAGCGAACGGTCAGCCGGATAGTGAAGCAATACGCCGCCTCGAAGAAGAGCACCGTCACTATTCGGAGAAGCTCGAACAACTGCTTCAAAAACCCTGGCTCTCTGAAGACGACCAAATCGAAGAAGTTCGCCTCAAAAAACTGAAACTGCATATCAAGGATCAGCTGACGATCGTCCGAGGTCAGGTCCGGGCCTTTACGGCCGCCTGACCCGCGGTTCTCTCCTCCATCTTCATCTCTCCGTCGAGACGCAGCTCCAGCGCCCGTACTGGATGTCTGCGTCTCTTCCGTAACGGCCCCGCGTTTTCAACCCCTTTTGGTTTCTCCGCTTCAGCCATAGAATGAAAAGGACTTTCGGACGAAAGTTCTCGTCGCGTTGTGCGGGCCGGGATCCGTTCTTTTCATCGCCGTAAGTTTGACTGCCAGGTTCGACCGCAAAGCGACAACGCTTCGCCGGACGGCATCGTTCTGAAATCCCTGTTGGATGGACTGGAATCGCTTGCATGGTGCGTGACGGATATTTCTACGGGCTGGCCCTCGTTGCGGTTGCCGTTGTTCTGTGGCTCGTGACGCATCAATGGGGCTGGGCCGTTCTCCCCCTGCTGCTCGCCGCTTTTTTTCTCTGGTTCTTTCGCGATCCCCGGCGCACCATCCCCACCGAACGGGGCCTTGTGGTCTCGCCGGCCGATGGCAAAGTCACCCAGGTCGCGCGCGTGGTCACACCGGAGGGCCAACGGCTCCGCATCAGCATCTTTCTGAGCGTGTTCGACGTTCATGTCAATCGCTCGCCTGTCGAAGGCATCCTGCGCGAGGTTCGCTATAAGAAGGGCGAGTTCCTCAACGCCATGAATCCCGTGTGCGCCGAGCGCAACGAGCAGAACCTCGCCGTCGTCGACTGCATCGAAGGGTACCAGGTGTCCTTCGTGCAGATCGCCGGTCTGCTCGCGCGCCGCATTGTCTTCAACAAGAAGCCGGGCGATCTTCTCCAGCGGGGCGAGCGTGTCGGCCTGATCAAATTCGGATCGCGCACCGACATTCTGCTGCCCGGGAACGCCGAGCCCATGGTCGAAGTCGGCGAACGCGTGTGCGGCGGATCGAGCATCATCGCCCGCATGGCCGCCGCCGACCACGATCCCATGCTGGCCACCATCGACGCGGAGCTGCTGGCATGAACAGCGAGCCGCAGCCGTTCCTGCGCCCCAGCGGGCCTGCAAGGATTCAGGCGCAGCAGCCGCATCGCCGTGCCCGGGGCATGTTCCTGCTGCCCTCCATGTTCACGGCCGTCAACATTGCCGCCGGCTTCTTCTCCATCATGCAGAGCCTTGACGGCTCGGCGCAGCAGCCCCACCACTTCGACTACGCCGCGATTGCCATCGGCCTCGCCATCCCCTTCGACGCCCTCGACGGCCGCATCGCGCGCCTCACCAACACGGAGAGCGATTTCGGCCGCGAGCTCGACTCCCTGGCGGACGTGATCACGTTCGGCGTGGCTCCGAGCGTCCTCGCCTTCGCCTGGGGCTTCCGTTCTTTGCCGTGGGGTATGCCTCACGACATGCGGCTGAAGCTCGTACAGTTCGGCGCCTTTGTCTGCTTTCTGTTTCTGCTCTGCGGAGCCAGCCGCCTGGCCCGCTTCAACATCAGCGTCAATCCAACTCCCAAGAATCCCGGGCGTCCCGGCCGCAAATATTTCGTCGGAATGCCCATCCCTGCCGCCGCCGGCATCGTCGCCGCGGTCGTTCATGGATTCATCGGCCTGCCCATCTTCACCTGGTGGCTGGCGATCATCTGGGGCCTGCTGGTCGGGTTCATCGGCTTCCTGATGGTCAGCACCTGGCGATTCTGGAGCGGGAAGGAAATCAATCTCACAGGGCGCCAGCCTTTTCGGTGGATCGTCCTGCTCGGTGTCAGCATCTACCTGCTGGTCTTCTTCTCCCGCGTGGTCCTGCTGGTGCTCGCGCTCGTTTACATGTTTTCCGGGATTCTTGCTCGCCTCGCCTACTCCTGGCGGCGTCATCATCAGTCCGCCAGAAATCCTTTGCCCTCTTCCTAAGGTTCGTCCGGATGTCCGATCTGCAGAAAGTTGCCATTGTAGGTGCCGGCTCGTTACGCGGCAAAGAACTCAACGACGCACTCGCCGACTCCCCCTTCGGGGGAGCCGACTTCCTGCTCATGGACGACGAGGCCCAGCTGGGCAGCCTCGAAGCCGTGGGTGATGAGGTCACCTTCATCCAGCGCATCGAGCCGGAATCCTTCCGCCACGTCGACTTCGCCTTCTTCACCGGTGATCAGGCGCTGACCGAGAGGCACTGGGAGAGCGCCAACCGCGCCGGAGCCAGCATCGTCGACCTCTCGTTCGCCCTCGAAGGCAAGCCCGGGGTGCTGGTGCGCGCTCCGTGGGTCGATGAGACGCTGCAGCCCGCGCCCCCGCAGCCCGGCTCGAAAACGCCCGGCCTCGAAACGCCAGCCATCGTGCCGGCTCATCCCGTGAGCGTCTCCCTGGCGATCCTCCTGGGACGCATCGCGCAAACGGCACCGATCCGCATCGCGTCGGCCACCGTCCTCGAGCCGGCCTCCGAATACGGCCGCGCCGCGATGGACGAGCTCCACCAGCAGACGGTGAAGCTGCTCAGCTTCCAGGAGCTGCCCCGCGAGGTTTACGACACGCAGGTCGCATTCAACACCACTCCGTCCTTCGGCGACTCGGCAAAGTTTTCTCTCGCCGCCAGCGAAACCCGCATTCGGCGCCACTTTTCTCTGCTTACGGCCGGACGCCTTCCCGAGCCGGCCATCCAGCTGCTGCACACGCCGGTCTTCCATGGATACGGCATCTCGCTCGCGGTCGAACTCAGCGCGCCCACGTCCCTCGATCAGATGGAAGCCTCGCTCGCCGGGGAGCACGTGGAGATCGTCACGGCGGAGTCGGACCCGCCGACGAACCTCACCGTCGCCGGCCAGGCGAATATCCTGGTGCGCGTCCGCCCGCACAACACCCGGGACCCGGAGAGCACGCGCTTCTGGATCTGGGCAGGGCTCGACAACCTGCGCTTCGCCGTCCTGAACGCTGTTTCCTGCGCTCTGGAGCTGAAGCGCCTGCGTCCGAGCGGCGAAGTGCAGTAGGAACTATCGGGACAGGTGCGGCCATGCGGCTCCTGTCCCGGCCCAACGCCAACGGCGATCTCAATCCCGATTCGTAGTTTCAGTTAGCTGACGAGCGCCGGTTTCTTCTCGGCCATCCCCGCACCCTGCGGCGCCTGCCCCGTCGATCGGCGCACCACCAGCGTCGGCCGCACGGTGTACTCCCTGCCCTTCCCACCATCCTGGCGGATGCTGTACAGGGCACGGAAGGCCACACGCGCAATCTCATCGCGCGATAGCCGCACCGTCGTCAGCGCCGGCTGTGTAAACGCGCTGATCTGTATGTCGTCGAAGCCCATGATCGAAATGTCCGCCGGAACGCGCAGCGCGCGCTCGTGGATCGCCCCCAGCGCGCCAATCGCCGTCATGTCATTTGACGTCAGCACCGCCGTCGGCCGCGTCTTCCGGTTCAGCAGGCGCGCCATCGCCTCGTGGCCGCCATTGACCTGGTGGTTGCCTTCTTCGATCAGGTCCGCGCCGATGCCGCGTTTCTGCAGGCATCCGATAAATGCCTCGCGCCGCACCCGGGCCGAGCGCAGCATCATGGGCCCGGTGATAAAGGCGATCTGCGTGTGCCCCAGTCCGACCAGATGCTCCACCGCCGCATCCACGCCCGTTGCATAATCCACCACGATATTGCTGCTCAGGTCCTCCGCCTTGCCCGTGTCCAGGAACACCAGCGGAATATCGCGGTTCTGGAATTCCGTCACCAGCCGCGCATCCATTTCCGAGGTCATGATGGCCACGCCGTCCACCTTACGCTGCAGCATGCGGCTCACGCAGATCTCCATCCGGGCGGGATCGTAGTTCGTGTTCGCCACCAGCACTTCCTGGCCGTTCTGCACCGCAATGTCTTCGAAGCTCTTGACCAGCTCGGGAAAAAAGGGATTCGTGATATCCGAGATGATGAGCCCATACAGGCTGCTGCGTCCCGAGCCCAGCGCCCGAGCCCAGGTATTCGGATAGAAGCCCAGCTCTTCGATCGCGCGCTGCACGCGCTCCTTGGTCTCGGGCGTGACCTTGTCCGAACCGTTGATGGTCCGCGACACGGTGGCTGTTGAAACGCGAGCTCGGCGCGCAACTTCACGAATATTCATAGGGTGTTCTGTCCACTTATATTCGATCTGCACGAAGTTAGGAAAGCTCGGGCAAAGTAAGCGTTTACGCTGCTGAACGTTTTTCGCCCGCTTTCAGCGAGATTCCGCCCCGGCTCGTCGCGCTGTCCGATCTTCTTCTGGTTTTCTTCACGTTCTGCTCTTCTCCCTTTCCTGTACGATTGGCGCAATGAAATCGGCTCCGATTCGCAATCTTCTTACTGCTTTTTTCGTCTGCCTGGCCGTCTCCGCTTCTGCTGAATCCTATCCTCGCTGGACCGAGCAGCAGGCCAACAGCTGGTACGCCCAGCAGCCCTGGCTCGTGGGGAGTGACTACCTGCCGTACAACGCCATCAACCAGCTCGAGATGTGGCAACCGGATACGTTCGACCCCAAGCGCATCGACATCGAACTGGGCTGGGCACAGGCCATCGGCATGAACACCATGCGGGTCTTCCTCCACGACCTGTTGTGGCAGCAGGATCCCGAAGGCTTCAAAAGGCGCATCGATACGTTCCTCACGCTCTGCGCAAAACACCACATCCGTCCCATCTTCGTCTTCTTCGATTCCTGCTGGGATCCCAACCCCAAACTCGGCCCGCAACATCCACCCATCCCGGGCGTGCATAATTCCGGATGGGTGCAGAGCCCCGGGCGCGCCGCCCTCGCCGATCCCGCCCAGTATCCGCGCCTCGAAGCCTACGTCAAAGGCGTCATTGCCGCTTTCGCCAACGATCCCCGGATCCTCGCGTGGGACCTCTGGAATGAGCCCGACAACGGCAACGAGTCCTCCTACGTGAACGGCGAGCCGACCACCAAAGTCGCTCTGGTCGAAAAGCTTCTCCCGCAGGTTTACGACTGGGCTCGGTCGCAGCATCCCTCGCAGCCTCTCACCAGCGGTGTCTGGCACGACGACTGGTCGTCGCTCCAGACCCTCAACCCCATCGAGCGCATCCAGATCGAGCAGTCCGACGTGCTTTCCTTCCACAACTACGGCTGGCCCGAAGATTTTGAGAAACACATCGTCGAGCTCGAACAGTACCACCGTCCTATCCTCTGCACCGAGTACATGGCCCGCGGCGTCGGCAGCCTCTTTGACACGATCCTGCCGATCGC
>JBKICP010000307.1:0-11959 GCA_046567085.1 Acidobacteriota bacterium | reverse complement strand
GACCGGGATGGAAATGTCGATCTTATGGTCGTCAACTACGTTGATTTCCATCTGACCGATCTGCCGAAGTTCGGCAGTGCGTCCTTCTGCAAATACCGCGGGCTCGATGTCCAGTGTGGTCCGCGCGGCCTTCGCGGTGCTGGCGACGCACTCTTCCACAATAACGGCGACGGTACCTTCACCGACGTCTCGAAGGCGGCCGGGGTCGATGATCCAGATGGTTACTACGGTCTCGGTGTCGTCTGGGCCGATTTCAATAACACCGGGTGGCCCGATCTCTATATCACCAACGATTCAACACCGAAGTATCTCTATAAGAACCTCCAAAACGGTAAGTTCGATGAGATCGGCCTCCAATCCGGCACCGCAGTCAGTGAAGATGGTTCCGAGCAGGCGTCCATGGGCATAGCCCTGGGTGACTATAACCATACCGGCCGCCCTTCGATCTTTGTCACCAACTTCACCGATGAGAACAGCCTCCTCTACAAAAATGAGGGTAACTGGAACTTCGACGAAGTCTCCTATCCTGCCGGCGTCGCGCTCCCATCCCTGCCCTGGGTCAAGTGGGGAACCGCGTTCGTCGATCTTGACAACGACGGCTGGGAAGATCTGATCCTCGTCACCGGCCATGTCTACCCCCAGGTCGATCAACTACCCTCCGGCGGCGGATACCGGCAGCCCAAGATCGTCGAGATGAATCAGAAAGACGGCACCTTCTGCGACGCCAGCGACCAGGCTGGGGCCGCCATCACCGAGCACCGCGTATCGCGCGGCCTCGCTGTCGGCGACCTCTTCAATGACGGCAACATGGATGTCGTGGTCGAGGATCTCGACGGCAAGCCGATGATCCTGCGCAACCGCGGTACCCCTGGACGGCACTGGGTGAGCTTTGAGCTTGACGGTACGAAGAGCAACCGCCTGGCGCTCAATGCTCGCATCAGGATCACGGCTGGTGGCATGACGCAGACGGACGAGGTTCACAGCGGTGGCAGCTATCTCTCGCAGAACGATCTGCGAATCCACTTCGGACTGGGGAGCGCCACGAAGATCGACAAGGTTGAAATTCACTGGCCTTCGGGATTGGACGAGACCCTCACGAACATCCCGGCCGATCGCCACTACAGCGTCCTCGAGGGCAAAGGCATTGTCGATCCCGCTGCGGCAAGGCCGACGGAGGTCAAACGCAACGGCTCATCCGCGGTTCAACGACCAGTTGTGAGTCGTCACCCGTAGAGAACGCTGCGGCCCTGCTTCTCAGGGCTCGTGCACGCCGCGCCAGGCCACTCCCACAGGTGTGAGCGCGTGCGTCGCATTGTTATAAAGGCCGGAGGTCGGGTAGTCCTTCGAGTTAGGCGTCCAGGCAGTCCCAAACCACGCATAGCGCTCGACAAACGGCAATTGTTCCAGCATGGCTGCCGCTGCGGCAGCAAAGCGCGCATTGTCCGCCACCGTCGCGTGGCGGTGGTGAAATGAAAAGTCTGCTCCGGAAAACTCGGTAAGCCAGATGGGCAGATGATAGCGGTCCCAGTAACTCAGCAGGTATTTCTGTAACTCGCCGACCGGATCGGGCGCCGTGATATCCCCATACCAGTGCAGGCAGAGAAAGTCCACCCGCAGCTTTCTCGCTTTGGCCTGCGTCATGAACTCATCGAGCCATGGGCTCCCCGTCGTCGTCGCCGGACTTCCAAGGCGCAAACCGGTCGCCTCGAGTTTTGGCCAGAGAGTGAGAGCTTCCTGAACGCTCACAGTCCCCTCCGTTGCGGAATCGGGCTCATTGAAGGCGAGCAGCGCTTTAGCCCCCGTTTGCTCTGCCGCGCGCAAATCGGCATCTACGTTGCCGGCGCCCCAGAGCATCGGTACGAATTCGGCGCGAGTTTCTCCTTTTGATGGACGCGGCGTCCAGTTGTAATACCAGTGCGACCCCGTCGCGTCGATCGCCTCAGGAGACCCCTGATCGTCGTCGCCCACGCCTTTCTTGCCGGAGAAAGGCGCCTCGGCGGATCCTTCTCCGGGCGCATTTTCTTCAGGCGTGAGAGCCGCAACCACGCTCTGTGCGTACCAGCGCGAAAGATAATCATTGGGGTGAAGGGGATCGTTCAGACAATCCTTCGGCGCCTTCGCCGCAAAGACCGCACCGCTGATCGCCGTCATGTCGACAAGCTGCACCCCCGCTGTCGTCATCGCACGCAGTCGTTGGTCGTATTCCGCTACCCGCTGCCAATAAGCAGGATTAACGCTGTAGGCGGGATCGAAGCGCATCGTGGAGATGAGAAGGAACTCGGTCTGAGGATGGGCCGCGCGCACAATCCGCATCACGTTCGCGAGATTCGCGGCAAATGCGTCCGGCGAAATCCTCCAGAAATCGTTTTGCCCGAACGCGATCAGCACGAGATCGGGGCGCAGCGAGGCCACCATGCGCCCCGCCATTTTCTGCGCCCAGCCGGAGTCCGCTCCGCTCTGCGACGCGTTGAAGAGTTCGATGGCCGGATCGTTCCACTCCTTACCAAGCTGTCCGGCCAGCAGATCGACCCACGGCGCCCGATAGGGACGTATCTTCTGCATGTGGCTGGAACCGACCCCGTAGGTGATGCTGTCGCCGTAAGCTACGATTCGCAATGCACCCCGCATCCGGAGAATCCGCAGCGTGTTCGGCAGTTCCTTGCCAACGTACGGCTGCACGGGACCGGTCCACTCGTCCTCATGTTCGTACGTCACCAAAACCTGCTTGCCGCCGACGATGTTCCAGGCCAGATCGCCTTTCAGCAGATCGGCTGACCTTAGCTGGCCAATATGCGAATTCGCAGCGGCGATGATCGTGCGCCCCTGAAGGGTGTAGTCAATTCCCTCCTGATAGAGCGTCGCGCCATCGTAGCTCCTGACAGAGAGGATGTGCTTTGGGCGGAACATCAGTGTGCCCGTCGCCGCCTCGCCATTGTGCGATGTCAGAAGAACCGCTTCGTCCCTGACCACTGAGCCCTGCCAGAACGGACTCATCAGGTCCGCCGTATTGTGCCGGCTCGTCAGCGCAGCGTCATCGTCGTTATAGACGAGCAACTCGAGGCGATCGACGATAACGGACCCACGTGCTTCGGCTTTTGCCACATTGATCTCGACGCTTGCGGTGAGTGGATGGGGTCGAAAATAATCCGCGAATGTCCCCGGTTCTTTGCCGGGTTCGATATCGGTTGGAGAACCAAGGGTCATCAACTCATGGCCATCCTTGTCCAGGCAGCGCACAGAAATCTTCGCCAGTGTGGCGGAACCAGGTTGAAGCGTTGCCTTCACCATCATGTGATTCATGGCGCCCACGACGATGCGCTGAGAGAGAAAGCCCGCGCCCGGGCCTATCGTAACGGCATGTTTCGATGGGTTCGCGGTATCTGAGGCGAGTTGAACATCGCCCTCAATCTGCCAGCCTTTCAGTCCATCTGCAAACTCGGGATTGGTTGAAATGCGCGCCGCATCGTCGATCGCATGCGCCGTCCCCAGAACCCCTGCGCTGGCGAAGATCAGCAAAACTCCGAGGAAACGCAGCATTGTCTGCGGAAACCTGCCGCAGTATGCTCGACCACAGCAATTCCAGGGTGACCCGGTGTTCATCAGGACCGTCTCGTCGGTGCGCGGCATTCTTTTCTCTCTTCTGGCGTTCATTTCTCTACCTGTTTCCGGCGCAGTGCATCTCCCCGCTGTTTTCGCGGATCATATGGTGATTCAAAGAGGGCAGCCGGTCCATGTGTGGGGCTCTGCGTCGCCGCAGGAAGAAGTCACGGTGACCTTTCGCGGTGTGGAGCGAAGTTCGGTGGCCGACCCTCTCGGCCGCTGGTCGGTTGTGCTGCCTCCCGGCGGTGCAGGCGGCCCCTTCGTGCTCTCGGTGCACGGAACCAACAACATTACGCTCGCGGATATCCTTGTGGGCGATGTGTGGGTTGCTTCCGGCCAGTCGAACATGGGCTTTGCTGTGAAAGAAGGCAGAAACGCCCAACAGGAACTCGCCGATGCCAGTCTGCCTCAGCTGCGATTGATGAATGTTAACCAGCATTTCGCCGGCTTTCCGCAGCAGGACCTCCCCGTTTCCATGCCGTGGAGCGTGAGCGGGCCGGATTCGGCGAGGGATTTCTCGGCCGTCGCGTTCTTCTTTGGACGCGATCTGGTGCGGCGCGAGCATGTGCCGATCGGCATCATCGAGTCCGCGTGGGGTGGTACGCCTGCCGAAGCCTGGATCAGCATGCAGGGCCTCTCGCAGGATGCGTCGCTCATGCCGGTGTTTTCGGCGTGGGCAGCCATGCAAAAGCAGGAACCCGAAGCTCTGCTCGCTCAGGAGAAGGAGCGCCGCGAAATCGCAAAGCAGGAAGGTACGGATGAGAATCTCCGTCTTCCGTGGCATCCGGTTTTTGGAGCCTGGGCTCCCGCAGCCCTCTTCAACGGAATGATCGCTCCCCTCACGCCCTTTCCCATTCGTGGCGTGATCTGGTACCAGGGCGAATCGAACACCGACGCGATGCGTTATCCGATCTATGGACGGCTCTTCCGCGCGCTCATTCAGGACTGGCGTCGTGCATGGGGCGAAGGCAATTTCCCCTTCCTCTACGTGCAGATTGCCAACTACCGTACCGGGCCTGCCGATCACTGGCCCGAAGTTCGCGAGGCGCAGCGTGAAGCGCTCGATCTCGTCAACACCGCGATGGCCGTTACCATCGACATTGGCGACCCGGATAACATTCATCCCGCCGACAAGCAGGACGTCGGCGACAGGCTCGCCCTGGCAGCACGAGCAATTGCCTATAGTGAGCCCGTCGAGTACTCCGGGCCGCTCTTCCGATCGATGCGACGTGAGGGCGCACAACTCCGCGTGGAATTCGACCATGCCGGAACCGGTCTCGTAATGCGGGGCGGGGAACTCACGGGTTTCGAGATTGCAGGTGCGGACGGCCGCTTTGTGCCGGCCACAGCGAAGATCGACGGCGCGTCGGTACTCCTTTCCAGCCCTGCCGTCCCGCTGCCCGAGCAGGCTCGTTACGGTTGGGCAGACAATCCAGCTTGCAATCTCTACAACAGCGCCGGACTGCCCGCTTCTCCATTTCGATCGGCCGAGCCGTAACGCCGGAGACTCAGGAACAACGCGAACCATCGTCCGTGGAACTCCTCCGCCGCTGTCGATGTTCCGATTCATCCGTGCGCATCACCGTCAGGGACGGGAATCCATCTGCGCATAAATCGGCATTCCCAATCGTTGCCGTACCACATAGCCGAGGACGGCTGCAGAAAGACTGCCTGCCGTTTCGGACCATTGCGCCGCGATTCGCCCTTGACTGTCCGTGAGCACGGTGGAAGGCCCGTCGCTCTTGGGTTTGGCCTGGACAAAGTGGATCGAGGGCGCATCCAGATCGAGCAGGGCATTGCGCATTTCTGCATTGGTGCCAGAAACGGATACAAATACCAGTACCTGCAGTTGCTTCTCGTTGTACTCGCGAACCAGTGTGCGAAGAACGCTCAGTTGCGCCATGGCATCGGGCGCGATCAGCTCATCGGCGTCCAGCCGAAGATCGACGCGGGTGATCAGCCGATATTGCGCAGGGGGAAGTGACGCAAGCTGGCGTCCATCGAGTCCGACAAGATGCGTGAGAGCCGTGCCCCCGATTGCCGGCGCATCGCTGGAGCGCCGATCCCGGTCCGGTTCCTGCGATTCTGCTCGCGTGCGAATCGTGCTGCCTTTTTCCGCTCCCGCGGCCTGCAGCGCCTCGAGCGATGTCCAGGTCCTGCCGTTCCAGAACCACGAGGGGCTCGCGAGACCGCTGTAATCATACTGGTTGTTCTGGAAGAACAGCCGGTTGCCAAAACTGCGCGTCAGTTGCGGACTGGTCGATCGAACGACATTGTCGCGAAAAACGATTGGCTGGCCTTCGAACTCTGTCCCTTCGTCATTCACGATGGACGCGGCCGGCGCGGGCGGATTCCAGTCGATGAGATTCTTCTCCACAATCATCCCGTCGATCCTGCCGTTATCCCACGCGTGGATATAGACGGCCCCTTCCGTTCTCGACATCCTCGGGCTCAGCCCGTTGTTGATGCAGACATTGTTGCGCACGATGGCGTCGTGCGTGACATAGCCCGCGGCAAAAACGGCAACGCAGTACCCCTGCGTATCGTGCGCATAGTTGTTTTCCACGGTGTTGCGGGTCGTCGCCCAATCGATGTCATAGGCGCCCCCGTCGACGCCCGGGCTCTCCGTCAGAAAACTCTCGCTGTTGCGCACCGTGCAGTCGGTGCAGGACCAGGTCCAGATTGCATTCGGCGTTCCGACATTTTGAGTGGGCTGCTGACCGGTCAGCCATGCGGTGCTGGAATCGATGCTTCCGTCGTTCACGCGAAAGAGAATGATCCCGTCGCCGTAGACGTCGTGCGCGACGCTGTTGCGGATCGTAACGTCGTGATTGTAGTCCGCATCGTAGGTATAGAACTGGCCCGCCCCCATCATGATGCCGGACCACTGATTTGTGTGCGCCGCCACCACATTCTCGATGAGCACGTGGTCGAAGCGCGCGTGTTGCGATCCGCGCAGAAAGACCACCAGCCCGTTGTCTTTATCGTGCATCTCGCCGCCGCGAACGTCGTGAACCACAAGGTTTCGCAGGCTGATGTGGTTGAAGACCCGATCCTGATCGGCGGCGACCAGAACTCCGTAAGTATTGCCTCCGGCGATGTCGAGCGAATCGATCTGCCAGTACTCGGCATTCTTCAGCAGTACCGCCTGGATATCTGCGCCGGATGCAACGATCCGCGGACGCGGACCTTCGCCCCAGGCCGTGAGGCGGATGCGGGCTTCCGCATTGCCGGAGCCGTGTAGCGCCAGCGATCCCTCACAATGGGTCCCGCGTCGCAGTGCAATCGTGTCGCCCGGCTGAAAATCGTGCGCCGTAACCATGGCGATCTCGTTCCAGGGGTGCGCCTGACTGCCATCGCCCCCGGCAGGCAGAGAACAGTCGACGAAGAAGGAAGTAGCATAGGCCGGCTGGCTCACCAGCGAGGCGGTCAGCAAACCCATACCAAGAAGAGCAAATCGGAGAACGCGGAAAGAATGCATGCCTGCCTGGATGAAGATTGTGCAGGGCAGCGAAGACTATCGCTGCCCTGCCGGTGAATGATGCTGACTGCTGCGGTCTCGGGTCAAAAATCCAGCCGGATCGCGAACTGTCCCTGACGCGGACCATCGAGCACGCCCAGGATCTGACCGAAATTTGAGGCCCCGATTGACGATCGTGTCCCGGCACACCCCTGAATGTAGTAGTAGTGGCGGTTGAACAGATTGTAGAAATCTGCACGGAACGACAAGTTGTATTTTCCTTCCGGCCCCAGTTGGGCGTTTTTCAGAGCCGTAACGTTTTCGTTGGCCTGTCCGGGACAGCGCAGAGCCGACGTCGCTCCGCGCGGCGGCAGCACACCCGGCGCCGGATTGCTGGCCACCGTGGCCGGCATATAGAAGTTCGAGGCTGGTGGCGTTACTCCGGCTCCGATCGGAACGTATTTGTTTGGGTTCGAATGCTTTCCGCCTGCCGGGTTGAACACAGGATAGATGTTTCCCCACAGGGGCCAATAAGGATTGGCCGCGCCAACCATAAAAGGTTGACCAGTGTAATAGTCCACGGTCCCCGCAACCGTCCAACCGCCGAAGGCTCCATTCACAAGGCGGTTCCCATTGCTCAACCACCGCTGGTTTTTGCCAAAAGGAAGCTGATAACTGACGAAGCCTTTTACGACATGGGCCAGGTCGTAGCCGGTGATTGTATGCGCGGCCTGCGACATCTTACTGAAGTCCTGGATCGGCGTGTAGAACCCGTTATTCTCCTGCTGGGCCGAAAACGAGTCGCCCTCTGTTTTGGACCACACATAGTTCATGTCCATGGTCAGGCCCCTGCCGGTCCGCTTTACCACGTCGACAACCATCGAGTCATAGAAGCTCTGTCCCAGGGGCAAGCCGGCATAGAGCAGATTGGGGTAATACCAGTACTCCACCTCGGCCGCCGCCATCTGCGGAAAGGGGGCCAGAGCCGCCAGCGGAGGGCCCCAGAATCCAGGATATGGATAGGGAACTCCGTACGCCTGCGCATCCGCGGCACTGTAGATGTACTGGCCGTAATCCCAGATGTTCATCCCGGGATGGGCCTTCAGCAACGCCAGGAACTTATCGGTGCTTGTCTGGTTCCAGGCGAGCGCCGCATCCGTCAGCCGGTGACCGCGGTTGCCGACATAGGAGATCTCCAGCCGCATATTGGGAGTGAGTTGCTGCTGAATTCCGACGTTGAAGGCTTCGCTGTAACCAAGCCGCAGAGCGCGTGGATCCATGCTGACCGGGAAGGGAGTCATGGTGGATGGATCGGTCTGCAGCGTTGCTTTCGTAAAGACGCCTGGGTAGTTGCCGCCCCCTCCTGGCGCATCCCAGCTGAAGTTGTTCGCCGCGCTCGAGCCGAGTTGCGGAGCGAACCCGCCCGGTACTCCGGAGAAGAACGTGACCCCAACCGGGTTATAGATCAGGCCGAACGAAGCATGAACGACGGTTTTTGGCTGGAACTGCCAGGCAAGGCCGAGCGTCGGTCCAAAGTTCAGGTAATACTCATTCTTCTCGAAGCTGTCGCCGCCGCCTTTGGCAAAAGCCAGCGTCCCGGGAATCCCGTAGGTCGGGCTGATCGCCGTCTGATCGAAGTTTGCCCAGTTTCCGTTCTTCTCGTGGAAGGGCGTGTTGTAGTTCCAGCGCAGGCCGAGGTTCGCTGTCAGCTTACTCGTTACTTTGTAATTGTCCTGGGCAAAGAGAGCCAGCGATTTCTGCCGCCCGTAAAGGTTATACGGAACCGTCTGGCTGCCCTGGTTGACCAGTCCCAGCATATAAGTGGCGAAGCCGAAACCGTCGTAAGGATATCCGGCTCCTGCCGTGTTGAGATAGGAGAAGCCGAAGCTATAGGCGCCCGATCCGGAGTGACTGTTGATCTGGTGCGCATCGATCTGGCCCCCGAAGGTGAGGTTGTGCCTTCCTCGGGTCCAGGTGAGCGTGTCGCCGAAGGAGATATACGACCCTTTGGTATTCCCTTGCCATGTGCTGCCCAGGAATGTCTCGTTGTGGCCATAGGAACTATTGTCAGAAAAAGAGATGAGCGGGAAGTTCGTCGCGCCCGTGTCGCCAAATCCAATCTGAGAATTCCAGTTTCCGGGATCGGCGGAATCGCTGCCGTTGAAGTCGAAGTTGTAGCCAAAATTCGCCACATTGAGTACCTGTGGCGTGAAGGTGTGTTGCTCGCTCAGCCGCCACTGCTGCTGCCGGTACATCTGCAGGCGGGCGTTGGAAAGCGGGCCGCCGCCCTGCGTGCCCTGCTGCCACAGGCCGCCGCCGTCATCGAGCGTGCGTGGCTTGTGATCGTAGATCCACGATCCCGAAAGATGGTCCTGTTCCCGCAATACATGATCCAGTTTCGCTACGACCCAGATCGGCGTCTGGCTCGGAGTGTTGGAGATCAGGGTTCGCGCGTTGTTGTCGATCCCGCCCAGTTGCGGCTGGTAATTCGCATAGAACGCATTGACCTTCTGCGCTACAGGGCTGATACGGTCCGCGGGAATGATGTTTCCGGTGAACTGGTTGCTCGTTACCGGGTCGTAGATCATGTTCTCCCGTGCCTGCAACTGGTTCCCCGCATTGTCGGTCACCATAATCGGGGTGCCCGGTGCGTTGCCGTAGTTGGCGTAATTGCTGCACAAATCCGTGGAGCCGCTGAAGGTGCACAGTGTCGGGCCCATGAGGCTGCTGAAGTCGCCCTTGAGAAAGGCAGGCAGCGGGACCGTCGACCCGCCCGTTCCCAGGCGGAAGTCAATGGACTGATACCGCTCGAAGGTCCCGAAGAAAAATGTCTTGTCCTTGCGGATGGGACCGCCGAGGCTTCCTCCCGTGTCCCAGGCCCGTTCTTTCGGCTTCGGCAAACCGAGGCTGTCATTGGTCCACGTGTTTGCATCGAGCAGTTCGTTGTGGCCATACAGGAAGGCCGACCCGTGGAACTTATTGGTGCCAGACTTCAGGTTGAACGACATCACTCCGCCGCCCGTGATGCTGCTCTCCGCATCGAGCCCGCTGGTCTGTGCCTGCAGTTCTTCCACCGCTTCCATGCTGGGGCCGCCATCCATGGAATCCCCGCGCACGCTGCTCGTCCCGGACGTGCCGTCAATCGTGTAGTCCTTAGTGAACCACTGACCGCCATTGACCACCGCGCCGTATGGCGAACTGATGGGGGAATAGCCGGGCGTGATCGCGACAGCGAAATTCTCCACAAACCGCCCGCCGCCGTAGATGCTGAGCGGCAGTTCGTTCACGATACTGGCTTTCATGTTGGTGCCGACCGCCGCCGACTCCATGTCGAGCACCGGCGCGCCGCCGCTGACCATCACGGTTGCCGACACGGAGCCTACGCGCAGCGCAGCATCGATTCGCACCGCCTCGGTCGAGTTCACCATGACATCCGGATGCGTCAGCGTCTCGAATCCGTCCCTGCGAAACTCGACCGTGTAGACGGCCGGAGGCAGATTGGGAACGACGTAGATTCCTTCGGCATTCGAGACGGTGCTGGCCGCCACATTCGTTGCTGTATTCGTCGCGATCACCGCCACGCCGGACACCACGGCACCGGACGGATCCGTCACGGTACCTGTGATCGATCCGCGATTGGCCTGCGCCCACGCTGCCTGAGAAAACGGCATCCATACCCATGCACAAAGGAACGCCAGGCCAATGCACGCAGCTGCAACTCGCCCTTTGAAGTTCGTTGCTTCCAGGTTTTTCATATCCCTGCCCCCGAATTTCTTCCTCGTCCAAACTCGTATTCCCGATCTTGTTGTGCGGTATCCCGCCTTCATGGAACTCCGGACGTGCCATCCCCATCAGTGACCGCTGCTACAGCTGAGCGTTCCGGGCCGGCGGTTCTGCCCTGCGCACCGGACTTGTGCGCTCCGACGGGACTGCGCCTCCGTTCTGCAGCCGAGGTCCCCGCTGCCAGTCGCACTCGCACCTCCGCAAAGCCCAGCGATCCGGGTGTCAGCGTCACACCGTACGAATCGGCCTGCGTGCCCGAGACCTTCTCGTTGGCGGTGTAGAAGAGCGTGAAGAGGCCGTTCGGCTCCTGCACCAGCCCCAGCGGGGTCCGCACCTCGCTCGCCCAGATGCGCCGGCCGCTCTGCACTGTCAAATGCTGGCCGTCCGACCAGTGCAACCCATCGGCCGAAACCATGTAGCCGATCTCATTGGGGACGTGGTTGTCATACACGGCGACGAATGTCCCGTCTTCCAGTGTCGTAACGACGGGGTTCTCGATGAACCGCGCCTCCACACGCAACGGGTTCAGAGATGTGCATCGAGTCCAGGGTCCCGCCAGGTCGGTCGCCGACGCGAGGCCCACCTGCCAGAGCGAGAGGGGCAAATGCTCCGTGTGTGCGCTGCCATAGAGCGCGTACCACTTATCCCCCACACGGTACGGGAAGAACGAATCGGTGCCCTGCAGCCCTTCCCAGGCGTCCGAGTCTCTCCCTCGCTCCAGCACGATGCCGGTGTCTTTCCAGGGACCGTCGATCCCGTCGAGTCCGGGTCGCTCCGATACCGCGCGCCAGATCCGGCCTTCATGATTCGTCAGCCACTCGCGATCCGTATCCGGAGAAGCAGCGTAGGCGACATAGAAGAGATTCCAGCGGTTGGCGGCGGAATCGAAGACCGGCATTGGCGACCAGAGCGCCGCACGCGGATCCTGCCCGGTAAAGTCGCCGCTGGATTCGAACAGGGTGGCCGCCCGCTGCCAGTGCAGGCGATCGGTGCTGGTCCAGTGTGCCAGCTTCATCTTTACCCAGTGCGGGTCTCCGGTCATCTCCGAGGTGAACAGGTGATAGGTCGCCCCCAGCTTCAATACCCGCCCGCCCTCGAAACCATATTTGTTGGCAT
>JBKICP010000306.1:0-9807 GCA_046567085.1 Acidobacteriota bacterium | reverse complement strand
CAATTTCGTCTGGTTCGAGCTCTCCACCTCCGACCCCGCCGCCGCGAAGCAGTTCTACTCCTCGCTCCTGGGCTGGCAGCCCATGGACATGCCCATGGGCCCGGACATGACATACACCATGCTGCGGCTCAACGGCCGCGACACTGCCGGCGCCTACCAGATGAAAGATGAAGATTGCCAACTCGGCATCCCGCCCAACTGGCTCGTGTACATCTCCGTCCCCAGCGCAGACGCGGCCATCGCCGGCGCCCTCGAACACGGAGGCAGCGCTATGTCTCCCGCCATCGACATCCCCCACGTCGGACGAATGGCCGTTCTGCAGGATCCCGTCGGCGCCGTTTTCGCGGTTTTCGAAGCCGGCCAGCACACAGGCGTCGGTATCTACGGCGAACCCAATGCCTTCTGCTGGGCCGATCTCCAGACCCCCGACCGCGAACGCACCGCGCCCTTCTACAAATCCCTCTTCGGCTGGCAGTTCGTGCCCGGCAAAGACAAAGACCCGAACGGCTACCTCCACATCAAAAACGGCGAGCAGTACATTGGCGGACTCCCCGAGGCCCGCAACCTGCCGCCCAGCGTCATGCCGCACTGGCTCCCCTACATCCAGTGCACCGACTGCGCCTCGCAAACCGCCAAAGCCGAAGAGCTCGGCGCCCGCGTGATCATGCCCTCCACCACGATCGAAGGCCAGCTCAGCTTCTCCGTGATCGCCGATCCTCAGGGCGCCGTCTTCGCACTCTTCGCCCCCGCACACTAAACCCGAGTGCCCCATGCAAGCATGCCGTTGGCTTGCATAGCGACTTCCCGGCAGACCGGCTACGAGCTCGGGCTTTCCAGCGCGGGCTACGGGCTCAGACACCCTGCACCCTGTCCCCTCCACCCTGTACCCTGTTTCTGAATGTTTCCCCAGCGTACGCTGGCCTCTTCGGCCATCCTTGCCCTGCTTGCTCCCTTCGCCCTGCCGCCCTCCTCGGGATCGCACACCCGTTTCACCGACGTCACCCAAAGAGCCGGCATTCATTTCACGCAAAACACCGGCGCCTTCGGCAAGAAGTACCTCCCTGAAACCATGGGCTCCGGAGTCGCCTTCATCGACTACGACAACGACGGCTGGCAGGACATCTTCTTCGTCAACGGCACGGCCTGGCCCGGCCATCCCGGCCGCACTACGACAGCGGCGCTCTACCGCAACAACCACGACGGCACCTTCACCGACGTCACCCGAAAAGCCGGCCTCGCCATCCCCCTCTACGGCATGGGTGTCGCCGTCGGCGACTACGACAACGACGGCTGGGACGATCTATTTGTAACAACGTATGGTCAGAATCACTTATTTCGTAACAATCACAATGGCACATTCACCGATGTCACGCGGCGCGCCGGCCTGACCACCCCGCCCGAGTTCAGCGCCTCCGCCGCCTGGGTCGACTACGACCGCGACGGCCACCTCGATCTCCTCGTCGCTAACTACGTCGACTGGTCGCCCGCCAAAGATCGCTATTGCAGCATGGACGGAAAGAGCAAGTCCTACTGCACGCCCGAAACCTATCCGGGCGCCTCGCTCCGCCTCTGGCACAACAACGGCAACGGCACCTTCACCGATGTGACGAAGAAGGCCGGTCTCTACGATCCGACCTCCAAAAACCTCGGCATCGCCATCCTCGACGCGAACCAGGACGGCTGGCCCGACATCGCCGTCTCCAACGACACGCAACCGAACAAGCTCTACATCAACAACCGCAACGGTACTTTCACGGAGCAGGGCGTGGCCGCCGGCATCGCCTACTCCGACGACGGCGTCGCGCGCGCCGGCATGGGCATCGACGCCGCCGACTACGACCGCTCCGGCTGGCCTGGCATCCTTGTGACCAACTTCTCCAACCAGATGCTCAGCCTGTACCACAACGAGCGCAACGGCCTGTTCGTCGACACCGCGCCGTCCTCGGAAGTCGGCCGCGGCTCACTCCTCACCCTCGGCTTCGGCTGCTTCTTCTTCGACTACGACCTCGACGGCTGGCCCGACTTCTACGTCGCCGACGGCCATCTCGACGACTCCATCGAGCGCATCCAGCAGCGCATCCGCTTCGCCGAACCGCCTCACCTCTACCACAACCTTGCCGGCAAAGGATTCGACGACGTGGCCGCGCAGATGGGCCAGTCCTTCGACGCAGCCCGCGTCGCACGCGGCGCTGCCTATGGCGACATCAACAACGACGGCGCTCCTGACATCGTCATTACCACCAACAACGGCCCTGCTTCGCTCTTCCTCAACCATGGCACGACCAACCACGCACTGCGCATCAAGCTCGTCGGGACCAAATCCAACCGCGACGGCATCGGCGCCGCCGTCTCCGTCAAGTCCGCGACGACCTTCCAGAAGCAGATGCTGCGCAGCGGATCCAGCTATCTCTCCGCCAGCGAGCTGGTGCTCACCTTCGGCCTCGGCTCCTCAACCCAGGCCGATGCCATCGAAGTACGCTGGCCCTCGGGCGCCGTCGACCACCTCAGCCACATCAAAGCCGACCAGATCCTCACCATCCGCGAAGGCTCCGGCCAGATCAGCGGCCAGCCACTGGCGCAACGGCAATAGACTGGATTGCCGACACGAGCCTGCAGTTGGCTTGTCTCGGGAAGGCGACACTCACATAGCAAAAGGCGCGAGCTCAAAGCCCGCGCCCTGCTCCCAGCTTCTTCCTTCCGGCTTCCAGCTCTTTAATCCCGGCTCCTCATCTTCGCCAGCAGCCGCAGCATCTCCAGATACAGCCACACCAGCGTCACCATCAGCCCGAACGCGCCGTACCACTCCATATACTTCGGGGCACCCGCGGCCACTCCGCTCTCGATGAAGTCGAAATCCAGCACGAGGTTCAGCGCCGCCACGCACACAATCACCAGACTGATCCCGATCCCGATCGGTCCCGACCCGTTGATCGTCGCAAAGTGGATGCCGAAGAACCCCAGAATCATCTCCGCCAGATAGAACAGAAAAATCGCGCCCGTCGCCGCCACCACGCCCAGCCGGAATTTCTGCGTCACCCGGATCATTCCCGATCGGTACGCCATCAGCAGCACCATCAGCGTCCCAAACGTCAGGCACACCGACTCAATTGCGATCCCCGGATACCGCTGCTCGAACGCTGCCGAGATGCCGCCCAGCGCCAGCCCCTCCAGCAACGCGTAGGCCGGAGCCGTCACCGGCGCCCACGTCTTCTTGAACGTTGTCACCAGCGCGAAGATCAACCCACCAAAGACGCCCACCAGCAGCAGCAGGTACGTCATCGGCAGCGTTTCGGGATTTCTTGCCAGGTGCCACGTCCAGGCCGCGGTCCCGATCGCGCACAGCAGCAGGATGCCGGTCTTGTTGACCGTGCCCTCCAGCGTCATCGTCTCGCCCAGCGCACCCGGCAGTCCCCGGAACACCTTGTCGTTGAGCGTCGGGTTCGAGGTCCTCATCAGATCGGCCACTTCTTCGTCTCCTTTGCGGACCGGGCCTGCTCGAGCCGTGCAGAGCCGCCGCTTCCTCCATGATAGAGGGTCGCCATCGTGACCCCGCTGCCGCGCGCGGCCCGGCACAGATCTTCCGCCGCCGCCAGCAACTCCTCGGTCAGAACACTATTGGATTGGCTGTCCATTCCCATGCACCTTCGTCGTCAGGCTCCAGTTGCCCTGCAGACATCCATTCGGATTCGCATTTGGATCGTTGGTCTGATACCACTGCGTTCCGTTCGTCCAGGTCTGCGAATACCCGCTCGACAGCTTCGTCAGCGTCCCATTCGGGTTCTCCACGGTCTGCTGATCCAGGGCGTAATCCACCCAGTCCGAAGCCGCGGTGCTGCGCGCGTTCATCGCCGCGTTCGCATTATTCATCGAGCTTTCGAACTGTGATTCCTGCTGCGCCATGAATTGCCGATGCTCGTTCCGGAACATCTGCATACTCTGCTGGAACTGGCTGTTGAGGATGGCGCTGTTTCGCACTGCCTGGTCCCTCAGGATTCCCAGCCCCCTTGCCGTCTGGCTCTGCACCATTGCTATCCGCTGCTGCGCGTATTGCGGGTTAACTTTCATGCCGGGCAGATTCCTGCCAAGCAGCGCCTGCACTGCGTTATCCAGCTGCCCTTGCGGAGTCGTGATTACCCCAAGGTGCGCCCAGCACGTGCTGGGTAACCGGGTCATCGGCATCATGTTCACCGTGCAAACGACTCCGGCCATCAGTTCCTCGTCCAGAACAAACGAGCCGTTCACGGTCTCGATGCGCAGTGCGGCATTGTCTCCTGACACGCTGATCGTCGGGCGCGAGCCCTGCATCCTCTGGATTTGCTGTTGCAGCGGCTGCACAATCGACTCCGTAAATTGCGCAAACGACGCCGGTACCTCCACGGTGCCCAGCCGGTGCACGCCCCCCTGGATTGTGCCGGTGTAGTACTCAAGGAAATCTGCCGCCGAAATCTTCTGGTGAATGTTCGCGCAACCGGTGCTCGGCCCCGCGGGCGCGGAACCATCCGCTTCCCAGCTCCAGCCGAGTAGCGGCTCCGAAATCAGCTGCATCAGTCCATCCGGCGAATAGGCCCGGTACACAGGCCAGGGCGCTCCGTCCACCGCACACGGATTGCCCTGGATCGTTCCCTGCAGCTTCCACCCCGCCGGTATCGTCATGGTCGCGGCCACCATGTTGTTCATGTTTGGGTCGGCGATCGTCGCCGTCGTCGTCCGGCTCGACAGCGGCGCCTCGTTCACGTACTTCGCCGCCCCTGCTTTTACTGGAGCCGCCTGCTCTCCCCCCGCTGCTCCCGCCGCCATCGCCGCCGATGCCGTCTTCGGTGTGGATGAACAGCCCGCAATCAACCCAGCAACCGCCAGCAGAAGTGTGGCAACTCGCCCCCATTGGCCCATGGCCCGTACCCTCCGTTCGTCGAACCCCGCACGAATCCCGCATCCTGCGTAATGGCCCAGGCAAAACACCAACGCGACCGTGGAACTGCCCATCAGAAAATGTCCCGCACGAAATGCATCAAGCGCTCCACGCAGCACTGGATTGTTCCGCGGAGAACCGATCAATGGAGGAAAACTACAACAAAAAGTGGGGGGAACGTTGAACCCTGGGGCTTCACCCTGCTGGAAAAAAAAAGCGGCGACCTTGCTGGAAACAGCCGCCGCTTCAAGGTGCACACTAACGGTGCCACCCTCGCTTCGGTTCCGCCAGAGACACGCTGGGTCAGCGCAGGACAACTGATGACATGGTTTTTCCTGGCGGAGCCGTAACCCCACCGGTCCTCGCCTTTCCCAGGTATGTCATCAAAGGGCAATTCGGGGCGCTCCCCGTCCCCATATAAATGAAAATCCAGCTTTTTACGTCTCTCAGGGTGGCTATACTGGACTCACCTCGGCCCGCCTCCCGAAGATGCGTGAGCGGCTCAGGTTGAGGTTTTTATGACGTCCCGTACGGCGGCGAATCTCGCGGAGAATCGCCGCATCGACTCCTGGAAAGAAATCGCCGCCTTCTTTGGCCGGGACGAGCGCACCGTCAAACGCTGGGAAAAAGACCGCGGCCTGCCCGTGCATCGCCTGCCGGGAGAGCGTGGCGGCGTCTTCGCCTGGTCCCACGAACTCACCGCCTGGCTCAATTCCTCCAGGACAAACGGAAAATCCAACAGCGCCTCACCTGCCCCGCAGGATCCTCCGCCGCCCAGCACCGAAGCCGGCCCCGATCCCCCCGCGGCGATCCCTGCCCTCGGCGCTGCCGAAGCCCCGCCCAAATCCCACGTTGTCCTGCGCGGAACCATCCTCGCAGCCGTTCTTCTCCTCTCCCTGCTCGTCGGGCTCGACCTCCTGCACCGCCACCGCCAGCAGCGCGCCGCCCTGGCAGAAACCGCATCCTCCGCGCACCATCACGTCCCCGATCCTGAAGCGCAGGAGTTCTACCTCAAAGGCCGCTACTACTGGAGCCGCCGCACCGATGCCAGCCTCCGCCAGGCCCTCGATGCCTTTACCCAGGCCGTCGTGCACGACTCCAACTACGCCCAGGCCTACGCCGGCCTCGCCGAATGCTACGACCTGATGCCCGAGTTCACCTCTATGCCGGAGTCCGAAGCCTTCCCGCGCGCCATCGCCGCCGCCCGCAAGGCGATCTCCCTCGATGACTCCCTCAGCGAAGCCCATCGCGCCCTCGGCTTTGCTCTCTTCTTCTGGGACTGGAAAGTGCCTGCGGCCCTCGGGGAATACCAGCGCGCCCTCGCCCTTAACCCCCGCGACGAAGAAGCCCACCACTGGTATGCCAGCACCCTGCTCACCCTGGGCCGCTACCAGGAAGCCTCCGTCGAAATCGCCAAAGCCCGCCAGCTCAACCCCGCCTCCCGTTCCATCCTCTGCGATGAGGCCCTCATCCGCTACTGGGCCGGTGACCACGCCTCCGCCATCGTCAAGCTCCGTGAAATCGAGCAGGCCGAGCCCGACTTCGTCTCCGCACCCCGTTATCTCGCAGGCCTCGCCTTCGAACAAAAGGACTACCGCACCTTCATCGACCAGACCCGCCACCTGGCCGCACTCTCCGGCGACAAAGAACTCAACGACGTCGCCGACGCCGCACAACACGGCCTCGCCCGTGGCGGAGTCCACGCCATGCTCGAAGCCATCCGCATCGTGCAGCTGCGCTACTTCGAAGCCGGAAAGGAATCCGGCGTGGAACTGGCCCGTACCTGCGCCTTCCTGGGCAGAAAACAGGACGCCGTCAATTACCTCAAGGCCGCTGTGGCCAGCCACGACCACATGGTGCTCACCGTCACCAGCAATCCCGACTTCGCCTCCCTCAACGGCGATCCGGCGTTCGAACAACTCCGCCGCCAGCTCACCGAGCGCATGTACCGCGCCTGAACTTCACGCCATCTGGTTGTACTTCCGCGCCACCGCGTCCCCCATCGTCGAAGCCGGCATTGTCTCCCGCCCCCGGACCTCACTTCCTCGGCGCGGCTCCGTCTTCCCTTGCGCCGGCTTCGGCAGGATTCGGTTCACCAGGCTCATCCCCAGGGCCACCGCTTCCGGCGCCACACTCGACATGCGCGCCGCCGCGACTGCCTGCGGCGTGATGGCGATCTCTGTTTCGCCGCTCCTCACCGCCCGCACAATCCGCCGCGCCGCGCACGCCGCGCTCGTCGAAATCCCTGGCACATTCGCTGCCAGGCTGAACCAGCGATACTCCCGCTCCGCATCGCCGGAGAACTGCGCACTCACGTGCGACCCCGTCCGCATCAGCCCCGGACACACCGTCAGTACGTGCACCCCCTTCGACCGCAACTCCGCATGCAAGCCCTCCGAGAACCCCACCGCCGCAAATTTGCTCGCTGCGTAGGGCAACATATGCGGAACCGCCACCTTACCCCCGATCGATGCGATGTTCACAATCGTGCCGCTTCTCCGCTCCATCATTTGCGGCAACACGCTCAGCGCGCAGTGCACGCCCGTGAAGAAGTTCGACTCCATCACGCCGTGAAAATCCTCGATCCGCTGATTCTCCACCGGACCCACCGTAATGACTCCGGCATTGTTCACCAGAACGTCGATTCGCCCCAGTTGCTTCGTCGCTTTGTCCACCACCTGCTGCGCCTCATCGGCCTGCCGCAAATCCGCAGGGATCGTCATCACCTCATCGACGCTTCGCGCCCCGCGCTCCACCACCGTCTGCCGCGCCCGCTCCAGTTCCCACGGATCCCGTGCCGTCAGCACGAGCTTCGCCCCGTGCCTGCCGAACTCCTCCGCCAGCGCCAGCCCCAGTCCCCGCGAAGAGCCCGTGATCAGCACCACCTTGCCCGCCAGCGGCATCTTTTTCCGCCGGAGAGTCTGAACCACCACCGCCGCCGCCGTCCCGGCGCACAGCAGCCCTGCGCCCGCCACGGCGGCCCCCGTCACCAGCACCGCTTTTTTTGGATTCATGAGCCCCTCCGGTAATGCTATGAACCCCAGCTTAGTCCTCATCGGCCCTCGCACACGTCCTCGTTGCCATGGATCCGCCTCTCTTCTGGCTTGGATGCGTTCCCGCGAAGCGGCCTGAAGCTGATCCGCTGGCATCCCAAAAAGCGGAACCCGCGCCTGAGCCCATGCAGTCCATCCGGACCCGCGATTGCAACCCTGGCTCCCGTGCCGCATGCACGAAATGGACTATCGCGACCTCATCATCGCTCCCATCGGCGAAGCCGTTCTCATCCTCATCGCCGCCGGAGCCGGGTTCTTGTGGCATCAGCCTCTCATCTTCGCCAGCCTCGGCCCCACTGCCTACGAACTGATCGAAACCCCGCATCGCCGCAGTGCCGAACCGTACAGCATCTTCATCGGTCATCTGACCGGCATCGCCAGCGCTTACCTTTCTCTGGTGCTCACCCGCGCGTGGTGGGCGCCCGCCGTCTCCGCGCAGGGCGTCCCGTGGCCTCGTGTGGAAGCCGTCGTCCTCGCCGCCGCCCTGACAACCTTCCTCACCCTGCTGCTGCGCGCCAGCCAGCCTGCCGCCATCGCGACCTCCCTCCTCGTCGCCACCGGCATCATGCAGGCGCCCAAAGACGCCGCCGTCATCATGGGCGGGGTCGTCCTTATGCTTCTCGCCGGAGAACCCCTGCGCCGCGTGCGCCTCCGCTATCAGTCGCGCCAGCACCACTCTCAGCCCGAAAATTCATGACGCAGCCCGCCGTCCGCCCTGGAAACAACGGGGCCGACGCGTTCGCTCCGCGTCGGCCCCGAATCCTCCAGAAGACTCAGTATCCCGGCGGGGGCGCCGTGCTGAACGCCCGGTGGTACCCGTCGCGGAAACCGTGCCGGTAATCCTCTATGAGAGGGGGGCCCACCGGCGGCCTGCGGAAGCGGGGATGCCGATCCGCATCCGGCGCAAAGCCGTTCCGCAGATCGTGCCGCCCCGCGACCCAGCCATCGTGATAGCCCTGCTGCGCAACCTGCGAATACACCGCAGGAGGCGGAGGAGGAGCGTAGTACACCGGCTGCGGATGCGAACATCCCGCTACCAGCAGCGGCAAAACCAACAGAGAAGAGGCAAACCATTTCATCTTCATAGGCCGTGGGTGAACTCCGTGAAATTGAACTCTCACGTCCTTCAACCCCGTCCCACTTCCGGAAGTTGCCGTGCCCCGGGCCATTACCAACGTTCTTTCGGCCACGCCTCATCACCGCAATTCGTAGAGTCCCGCTGCTACACTCCGCTCCAGAATCCGGCCCATGCTCTTCACTGCCCGCAGCGCCGCCGTCTACGGCATCGACGCCAACATCATCGACGTCGAGGTCGACTTCTCCAAATTCCAATCCGAGAAGGAAATCTTCAATACCGTCGGCCTTCCCGACGCCGCCGTGCGCGAATCGCGCGACCGTGTCCGCGCGGCCATCCGCAACTCCGGCTTCGATCTCCCGCCCACCCACATCACCATCAACCTCGCCCCTGCCGACATCAAGAAAGAGGGCTCCGGCTTCGATCTGCCCATCGCGGTCGGCATCCTCGGCGCTTACGGCGCGCTCCACCAGCAAACCGCCCTCCCCGACTTCCTTCTGATCGGCGAGCTCGGCCTCGACGGCGCCCTCCGTCCCGTCCCCGGCATGCTCCCCGTCGCGGTCGCTGCTCGCGAGCGCGGCATCAGGAACCTCATCATTCCCAAAGCCAACGCCCGCGAAGCTGCGGTCGTGGAAGGCGTCAACGTTTATCCCACCGACTCGCTGCTCCAGGTGCGCGACCTGCTCAACCAGGCCAGCAACGGCGGGATTCAAACGCCCCCGTTCAAAGTCGAAGCTACCCAGGTCCTCGGCGAGCTCCAGCATTTTGCT
>JBKICP010000305.1:0-3548 GCA_046567085.1 Acidobacteriota bacterium | reverse complement strand
GGAAGGTCGGGCCGAGGACCTGGTCACCGGCGGCATGCGCGTTCGCGAGCGAGGCCACGCGGAACTCGGTGTCAGAGATCACGGAGGTCACGGTGGCGACTTCAGCCCCGGTGTCCTGCCAGCCGATGACCACCAGAGCGTTGGGGTAGAGGTAGGTGGTCGCGGGGAGCGGAAGCGCGGGGTCGGTCGGGGCGTTGAGAGTGACGAGGACGTTCGTGCCGGCGGTCAGCGGGGAGGCAAGGGTCTGATAGACAAAAGGCTCAAGGAGATGGAGACCAATCTCCACCATGAGGTCACATACCTGCCTTTTGCCAAGCGAAGCCATCGGCGGGAGTCTAACCCACTCAAGGCGGTAAGTCTCTAGGAATTATTGGGCTGGGTTCGAGCTCGTCCGCGCGCTCGTGCTCCGGCTACCCCACTCCCTGATTCACCAACTGCTCCGCGGCGCGCCTGACCTTTCGGGCCTCGTTGCGCTTCTGAGCTTTCTTCTTGGCGGACTGTGTGGCGAATTTTTTGTGCTCGGTGGCGCCGATGCCGGGGAGGCGGACGGCGCGGCGGGGGGAGTCAGGGTCAGGGAGGGTGGAGTTGGCGAGGGCAGAATCGTTAGACTGGCAAGACTGCACATAGTCGCTGTAGGCCGCTTCCGCAGCTCGAAGTTCGGTCAGGCTCGCCGGGAGCGTTCCGCGCGTCATGCAGTTCCCGCAGGGCATCGACCGCTCGGCCCCGCGCCGGACGGTCATCTCCACGCGGCCTTCGCCTTCGCACTTGGGGCAGATCCGCGTCCAGCGGGTACCGGAGCAGAACGAGCAAACGCGTCCGGGGAGCGCGCCGATACAGTGACAGCGGCGAAAGGGGGAGTTGGGGGAGCCGGGCTGGGCCGGGGCGGCTTGGGTAGCAGGGACAGCAGGGATGGCGACAGCTTCAATGACTTCTGGAGAGTTGCCTGAGACCGCCATCGGTCGGTTCAGTTCCGGGAATTCGTGATCGTCCGAGAGGGCAAAAGGCGAAGCAGAGACAGTAGCTGGGGTCGAGGGCTGGGCTTCCAAGGCAGGCGCTTCCGTAGTCTCAGACATGGGGGCGAAGTTCCTCCTGCGGTTGAGCCTACAACATTACACCGAGCGGCGTAAAGACAAATGATAGAATTATGAAAGCGGCCCCCGCGCCGCCACATTCCATTCGAGGTGGAACATGAGCAACCTGATTGAGCAGGTTTCGCAGTTGCCGCATTACGAGTATACCCCGCCACCCCAACGCAAAGCGAAACCAATCCAAAGAGGGCATTGGACAGTTGACCGAGGATATCGAGATGCCTGTCCTTTATGCGGCGAGCCAAAAAGTACGAGGTCCAAATTTTGCTACCAGTGCGCTTTTAATCAGTGTAGAGGCAGCATAGACCCTATACTCTATTCCATTGATGACCAGCCGTGCAGAAAAATACCCTTAGATAAAGGACAATACGCCCTAGGGAAGCTCTGAAAAACGGCGAGTTATGAGGCCCGGCCTTTTGAGTTTCATTTCATCGGCACATGATCGCCGTTTTGGCAGAGGTTGCGGTGTTCGTTTTTCCCGCCGGAGGCCATCGCCGGCCTCGGGCGGGCACACTACGCCCCTTGCGGGGCCATCCGTTGGTTGATCCTGGAGAGCCGCTTGCGATGCTGATAGATGTTGGCTGCGGCGAAGGCCGCACACAACCACTCGTGGTTCTTCTTCAAGCCCCGATAGCGTACCTTCACGAAGCCGAAGACCCGCTTCAAGATGCGAAATGGCCACTCCACCCTGGCCCGCACACGCGACTTGTTCCGGTTCTTGCGCTTCTCCACTTCATCCACCTCGCCATTACCATTCCTGGCGCGGCGGTTGGTCATGTCCTGCGCCTGCGGTGCGACTTCGCGGATCTTCTCCGTTTGCCCTTGATAGCCGCCATCGCCCCAGACCTTTGTCTCGCCGCCATGCAATAACTCGGGAAGCATGTGCACATCGGATACCGAAGCCGCGGTCGAACATACCGAATGCACGACACCCTCTTTCGAATCCACCCCGATGTGCGCCTTCATCCCGAAATACCACTGATTGCCCTTCCTGGTCTGATGCATCTCCGGATCGCGCTCCTTCTTCTCGTTCTTGGTGGACGAAGGCGCATGGATGATCGTCGCATCAACGATCGTGCCCGTGGTGATGCGGATACCCTTGCTCTCCAGATAGCGGTTCACCGTATCCAGCATTGCGCCGCACAGTTCGTGCTCCTCAAGCAGGTGGCGGAAGTTGAGGATCGTCGTCTCGTCCGGGGCAGGGGCACGGCCCAGATCGATACCCACAAAGCGCCGCAGTACGGCCGATTCATACAGCGCATCCTCGGCCCCTGGATCGGACAGTGAAAACCACTGCTGTAGGAAGTACACGCGCAGCATGATCGCAAGGCCCACAGGCTTGCGACCCGTCTCGCCTTTCGAGTAATGTGGCTCGACAAGCGCCAACAGCTCAGACCACGGCATCACCGCGTCCATCTCTTCCAGAAACTGCTCCCGACGCGTCTTCTTCCTGTACCGCTCAAAGCTTGCTTGGTGGGCCAACGTCATCTGCTGCATCCGCGATCTACTCCCTCAATCCACATTACCCGCGACAACTGTGGATTGGAGAGTTCTTCAGAGGCTCCCTAGTGGCCACATCTGCTTATTCAGAAATGGCGAGCGAAGCTCGCGTGTGCCCGTAGCGGCGAGCTACTCCCATTCGATTGTGCCTGGGGGTTTGGATGTGATGTCGTAGACGACTCGGTTGATTCCTTTGATCTCGTTTACGATTCGGCTGGAGATGGTTTTGAGCACGTCGTAGGGCAGCGGGACCCAGTCGGCGGTCATTCCGTCTTCTGACGTTACGGCGCGGATGGCGCAGGTGTAGGCGTAGGTGCGCTGGTCGCCCATGACCCCCACGCTTTTGACGGGAAGCAGCACGGCGAAGGATTGCCAGATCTGCTGGTAGAGTCCGGCGCGCTTGATTTCGGTGACGACGATGTCGTCGGCTTCCTGCAGCAGGGCGACGCGCTCGGGGGTGATTTCGCCGAGGATGCGGACGGCGAGTCCGGGGCCGGGGAAGGGCTGGCGCTCGAGGATGTCGGCCGGCATGCCGAGGTCGCGGCCGATGCGGCGGACCTCGTCCTTGAAGAGGTCGCGGAGCGGCTCGACGAGCTTGAGTTTCATGGTTTCCGGCAGGCCGCCGACGTTGTGGTGGCTCTTGATGGTTTGCGACGGGCCTTTGACTGAGGACGACTCGATGACGTCGGGGTAGAGCGTGCCCTGGGCGAGGAAGTCGGCCGAGCCGGACTGCTGCGCGATGCGGTGGGCCTCGTCGTCGAAGACGGCGATGAATTCGCTGCCGATGATCTTGCGCTTGGTCTCGGGATCGGTGACTCCGGCGAGGCGGGTGAGGAATCGGGAGCTGGCATCGACGGCGACGAGATTGAGGCCGAGCTTGTTGCGAAGATTCTCCTGCACTTTGAAGAACTCGTTCTTGCGCAGGACGCCGTTGTCGACGAAGACGCAGGTGAGGCGGTC
>JBKICP010000304.1:0-11911 GCA_046567085.1 Acidobacteriota bacterium | reverse complement strand
GAAGGCAGGCTCAGTGTTTCAGAAGTCGTCGCACCGGCGCAAGATAAGGACCGCGCACCCAGCCAAATGTGCTTCCCGCCACCGCAACCCGCATTGACCATCCGGGTTCGCTGAAGGGTACCGGTCTGGATGCGCCGCCGCTGCGACGCGGCGTGCCGCACCTATAATCGAGAGTGTCTTCGGCAGAGTCGCTCTCTCCCCCGCGTGGAAAAATGGCCGGTGGAACTCGGCCGAGCCGGCTGTCGATGCAGCGCGCTGTCCGATCTTCGTTGTTGTCCCTCCGGCCGCATCCTGGCCGCGCCGGCCTCGTCGCCCTCGTGGTCCTGGGCCTTGCACCCGCTTCCCCTTTCGCCTTCGCCGCGCAGTCGTCTTCCGCCTTCTCCCGCGCGGAGCGTCTCCACGAGGCCCTTGAAGGGCGGCCCGAGCAGCAACGTAGCCGCCTCCAGTACGAGCGCGTCCTCGACGCCTACCGCGCCATTTACCACAGTGATCCGGCCTCGCCCAAAGCCGATGCGTCCATCGCTGCCGTCGCCGATCTGCTGGCCGAGGAAGGCCGCGTCTTCGAAGACCCGAAGGCCCTGCACGACGCCATCGGCCAATATGAATTTCTCCGGCATCAGTATCCGGGCAGCCGCTTCCGCTTTACCGCGCTGCTGACCGAGGGTGAAATCTACCAGCGCGACCTCGGCGACCTGCGCCACGCAAAAGCGGTCTACCAGAGTTTCCTGCGCCTGTATCCGCAGAACGCGCTGGCGGTCGAAGCACGCGCCCAGTTAAAGAACATTCGTCACGATGAGATCGCCGCAGCACGCAAGCGCTCGCATGCCTCGCCCCGTCAGGCAGCGAAAGGAACTGAAGCGCCGCTGCAGGATTCGGCCTCCGCGGCGCCCAGTCTTCCCGCGGATTCTCAGCCGGTGAGCGCCAGCGACACGCGCCTCCTCAACGCGCCTCCACCTCTGCGCCGCGGCGGCCTGCCCTACATCACCGGCATCCGCCACTGGTCCACACCCAGCTACACGCGCGTCGCCATCGATCTGCAGGAGCAGGTTCGCTACCAGGCGGCGCGCGTCACCAATCCCGACCGCATCTTCTTCGACCTCTACGGCACGCGGCTGTCTCCGGAACTTTCCGGCCGACCCGTTGAAGTGACAGCGGATGCCTTTCTAACGCGGATCCGCGCCGCGCAGACTTCGCCGAACACCACGCGCGTCGTCCTCGATGTCAGCAGTCTGACCGACTACTCGGCGTTTTTCCTGCAGAACCCGCCGCGCCTGATCATCGACGTTCACGGCAATCCGAATCCGCCGCGCGAGATCGCGCGCATCGCGCCATCGGCGCCTGTCAGCCGGGCACCCTCTCCGGCGAATCCGCAACGAAGCCCGTCGATCTCCGAGCAGACGCTGCCTTCTCCTCAGGCTGACACGCGTGCCGAGGCGCGGACCGCAATCCCGAGTGAATCGGCTGCGGGTTACGACTCCGACAGCGGTTCGGCGCTCAGCGATGTGCCCAAGCTCAGCAGCCAGCCGGGTGAAGTGCGTGCCACGCATCACCCGACCACCGCCCCCGTCGTCGCATCCTTTGGACGGAGCGCGTCCGCGCCGCCGGTGGCGCGAACCGCTCCGCAAAATCCCGCGCCTGCCTTCCGCTCCACGGACGACGTTCCGCCAGCAGAAGCCGGAGCGGCCGGTGTTGCCGCGCCTGCACCCGCATCGCAGCATGCGCCCAACTCCATGGTTCGCGCTCTGGGGCTCAAGATCAACCGCATCGTCATCGACGCCGGACACGGCGGCCATGACTCAGGAACGCTGGGTCCCGGCGGACTCGAGGAAAAGGACGTCGTCCTCGATGTCGCGCTCCGCCTGGGCCGGCTGCTCAAGCAGCGCCTCGGCGCCGACGTGATCTACACCCGCGCCGACGACACCTTCATTCCCCTGGAGACGCGCACGGCCATCGCCAACCAGGCCCAGGCCGACCTGTTCATCTCCATCCACGCCAACTCCAGCCCGGATACCGATGCGCGCGGCGTCGAGGTCTACTACCTCAGCTTCACCTCCTCGGCGGACGCGCTGGAAGTGGCGGCGCGAGAGAATGCGACCTCGGACGAATCCATCCACCAGCTCTCCGATCTGGTGAAGAAGATTGCGCTGCAGGACAAGATCAACGAGTCGCGAGCGTTTGCCGAGGATGTGGACCAGAGTCTCTATGCCGGGCTCGATCGCGGCAATCCCGGCCTCAAAGATCGCGGCGTGAAGAAGGCGCCGTTCGTCGTCCTCATCGGCGCAAACATGCCGTCGATCCTTGCTGAAATTTCCTTTCTCACCAATCCTGACGATGCGGCGGAACTCCGCCAGCCACGCTACCGCGAGCGCATCGCCGAAGCCCTCTACCAGGGTGTGTCGCGCTATGTAGGGAGCCTGAACGGTGTCCGCGTGGCGCAGGCCGGCGGCTCCGAGTAGCAGAAACCTTTCTTTCGGGCGCGGTGTCAGTCCAACTATCATCGAATCAGAAGCGATGTCCGGAATCCTGGCTATTGCCGTACTGTCCGTCTCGACGCTGGCCTTCGCCGCGCCTGCGCAGTCGAATGCGCCTGCCACAGCTCCGCTGCTCCCGCAGTCGTTCGCCGGCTACACGCAAACCTCGACATCGGCGATCGCGCCCGATCCGGCTGACGCCGCCGTGCTCCATGAGTACGGCCTCGCGCAATCTGCCGCTGCCACCTACACCGCAGGGTCTCGCCAGCTCACGGTTCGCGCCTTTCGATTCGGCGATGCCACCGGGGCCTACGGCGCCTTTACCTACTTTCGCCAGCCCGGCATGCAGGCGGAGCCCATCGGCCGAGCGGGCGCGGGTTCCGGCAACCACCACCTCTTCTGGAACGGGTCCACCGTCATGGATGCGGCGTTCGCGCAGCCGTCTGTCGATGCGAAGTCCGCTCTCACGGCGCTCGCCGCGCTGATTCCTTCGGTTGGTGGCGCCGCCGGTATCCCGCCGAGTCTTCCGCATTACCTGCCCACGGCGCAGCTCAATGCATCCAGCGTGAAATATGCCTTCGGCCCGGCGGCTTACGCGCACATGCAGGCGCCGCTTCCCGCTTCGGCCGTCGATTTCGGTCTCGACACGGAAGTCGTCACGGCGCAGTACGGCGCGGAAGGCAACCTCATGCTGCTGCTCTACCCCACGCCCCAAATCGCCGGAGCCCATCTCAAGAGCATCGATGCGCTCGCCGGCACTTCCGGCCTGGTGGCTCGCCGCGCCGGACCGCTGGTTGCCGTCGTCAGCGGCAGCGCTTCCCCCCAACGAGCGCAGCAGCTTGTCACAGCCGTGCACTTCGACGACTACGTCACCATCAATCATCCGGAAGGCTATGTTCCGGAGACGGTGAAGCTGTACCGCTTGCTGATGGGCATCACCATGCTCATCGTCATTCTGTTTTCCGCCGCGCTCATCTTCGGAATCTTCTTCGGCGGAGGACGAGCGCTCATCCGCAGGCTGCGCGGCAAGCCGGTCTCCACCGTTTCCGAGGAGGAGTTCATCTCCCTCCACCTCAACTGACCGGGGTGCCAGGAGGGGAATTAGGCCCCGGTTTTCCTCAGAACTTCGGGTTATTTGCCAGAATCGAAAGGAATTACCCGGAAACGGAGTGCCCTCAACGGGAACAAAAGGCGAAAATTGATTGCCAGGGTAGCTTTTTTAAACGTCTCATTATCATAGACTTACAAACGTACCGCATTAAGTCTTGACACCCTTTGCAGCCACCCATACTATTCCCCCAGAAAGTTCTGATGGCTTGCCTCCGTTGGAACTATTCTCCCTGAAGGAAAGGCTGCCCTGTTGCCGGGCGGCCTTTTCTCGTTTTGGACGGTGTCGTTTGCGGTCAATTTTGTCGCTCGTTTTCCACCGGCAACGCGTCGGTCCATCGCGCTCCGCAAGTTTCACAATGCCAGGAGTTGGCCGGATCGACGCTCTCCAGCAGGGGGTCTTCCGCGCCGCATTCCGGGCAGGCAGGCACTTCGAAATCTTCCGCGGGCCTCTTCAGCGCATCGGTGATCTCCTTCGGAATCGGACGCGACGCGATCTCCCTTGCTCTCTCGAGCTGGTCGAGAGGAACCAGAATCCGTACTGTCTCGAATGCAGCAATAGGCCGGAATGGAATTCCCTCAGCCGCCGCATCGATCCCTGCAGCCTGTAACGCCGCGGTCAGTTGCCGAACCTGCTCCGGACCTTCGCACTCGCATAGATAGACCTTCTCGACATCCTCTGCGCGTTCGTGATCGGGATCAACGTCGCCGATGCTGCGAGTCTCGCTCCATCCACCGAAGCGCGCGTTGTCCGGTCGCTGTTCGTTCGCCCTCCCGTTCGCCGCTCCTCCCGCGATCGGCGCTTCGAGCCGCCGCTTCCGCATCTCATCGCGCAGCACCCCCTGGGCGATCTCCGTCAGATCGCCAAAGTCTTCCGCCAACGCGAACAATTCCTCGTCACTCTTCTCGGCGTACAGACGCGTCAGCCGGGTCCACTCGCCCACCGGATCATTCTGCATCGGGGAGCAGTATAGGCCGCTTCGCGCTTTACGCTGCACCCCGCGAACGATAAAATCGACTAGCAGTCATCGCCCCGCGTGCCGATGTTTCCCGCAGGGGCTTCCTGTAAGCCGACGTAGCTCAGTTGGTAGAGCAGCCGATTCGTAATCGGCAGGTCACCGGTTCAAGTCCGGTCGTCGGCTCCATCACCGAAAAGTGCGGCTGCATCTGCCTCTTCAGGGATCACTTCCCGTACATACATCGTGAATCCCCGGCATAAACCGGGCTCCCACACATCCTTTGCCGCGGAATCGCACTCTTAACTGAGAAATTAACCCGGGTGTTTGCCCCCACCCTCAAACTCAGAGGAGAGCGCCGTTTGCTCAAACGCACCGGAATTATCATCCTTCTGCTTTTCCCCGCGGCCCTGCTTGCCCAGAGCCCGCAGTCGGCGGTTGGCGGCACCAGCAGCTTGTGGGCCGGAGCGGAGATGTCCTCGTTCAACCCCGACTACAGCTGCAACAGCAACACGCCCCTCGGCTGCCAGAACCAGTTGCTGGGGCCTACCGCGTTCTTCGACTTCAATGCCCGTCCTAAATGGGGCGTGGAAGGCGAAGCCCGCTGGCTCCACTGGGACGGGAATGGTGGTCAGATCGAGTCCAATTATCTGGGCGGCGGGCGCTACCGCGTTCTCCGCTTCGGTCGCCTGGACGCCTGGCTGAAGCTGCTCGCCGGCGCTGGCCTCATCACCACCCCCGGCTTCCCCGCGGCAGGCAGTCTCAAGGGTAGCTACTTCGCCTGGGTGCCGGGCGGAACGCTGGAGTATCACCTCACTCAGCGCATCGCGCTCCGCGGCGATTACGAATACCAGATCTGGCCCTCGTTCGCCGGACCGCCGTCGTATAACCCCACCAGCGGGACGCTGGTCCAGCATGCCCACGGGCTCAGCCCCAACGGATTCAGCGTCGGTGTGAGCTACCGCTTCCTCGGCCAGTAGCAGCGCGTTCAGGGTCGACTTTCAGCCCGCCCCGGCGCGGGCCGGATTCTCTGCGGCTGCCGCACGGTAGACTCGATACGCCTGAATCTCCGGCGTTTCTGCGGCGCCGTCCCTGGTGAGGAATCCTGTGCAATCGATCCGTGTCTTTCTGCTGCTGGCCTGGCTTGCCGTTCCCTCTTCCATCATCGGTGCCGAGGTCCGGCTTCCCCATATGCTCAGCGACCACGCCGTCCTCCAGCGCGACCACCCCCTCCACATCTGGGGATGGGCGACGCCCGGCGCGCATCTGACGGCGAAGTTCCGCACGCAGACGGTTCCCGCTGTCGTCGACCCGCGCGGTGCTTTCAGTCTGTGGCTCGCTCCGGAAGCCGCCGGCGGCCCTTACACCCTCACGCTCGCCGGCGATGGCCCTGACCTGACCCTCTCCGACCTGCTGGTCGGCGATGTCTGGTTCGCCTCCGGCCAGTCCAACATGGAAATGCCGCTCGCCGGTTTTCCCGGGAGCGCGGTCGTCAGAGACGCCGACAAGCAGATCGCCGCGGCGACAAATCCCAAACTCCGCCTCCTCGTCGTCACAAAGAAAGGCTCCGACGTTCCGCTCAGCGACATCCCGGATCGCTGGACGCTCTGTACTCCGGAGACCGCTGCCAAATTCTCCGCTGTCGCCTATTTCTTCGGCCGCGAGATCGCAGCCAGGGAGAATGTTCCCGTCGGCCTGGTCGACTCGACCTGGGGAGGCACGCCGGCGGATTCGTGGGTGTCGATGGACACGCTGGGCTCGCACCCCGACCTGCTGCCCGCCTTCACCGCACGCGCCCACTTCGCCGACGAGCAAACAGATTTGCAGGGACAGATCGCCGCGGAAAAAGCGGAGGACGATGCCGCCCGTGCTGCCGGCAAACCCCTGCCGCATCATCCCTGGCATCCGGATGAGACTTCATGGTCGCCTGCCGCCCTTTACAACGGCATGATTGCGCCGTTCACTCCGATGTCCATCCGCGGCTTCATCTGGTATCAGGGCGAGACGAACTCCGCGCACGACCGTGCCCCGTATTACCACGCGCTCTTCTCGTCACTCATCGGCGACTGGCGCAACCACTTCGCCCAGGGCAATCTGCCCTTCTTTTTCGTGCAGATCTCCAGCTTCAACTCGCCGACCGAGGATTGGGGCCGCGTCCGCGATGCGCAGCGCCGCACCCTGCAGGTCGCCAATACCGCTATGGCGGTGACCCTCGACATCGGGACTCCGGACAACGTCCATCCGCCCGACAAGCAGACCGTCGGCCACCGCCTTGCCCTGGCCGCCCGCCATATGGTCTACGGGGAAGCAAGCCTGGCTTATGCATCGCCGCTCTTCCGCCAGGCAACAGCGGAACTGCAGCCCAACGGCACCACCGCGCTGCGTGTCTGGTTCGATCACGCACAGGGACTCACCGCCCGCGGGGAGCCCATCGATGCGTTTGAGATCGCCGGCGAGGATCATCACTTTGTCCCCGCACAGGCGCGCATCGAGGGCCAGACGGTCATCGTCTCCTCTTCTGACGTGCCGCACCCCGCTTATGTTCGCTATGGATGGATGGGCGTGATGCCGCACAATCTCTTCAATGCCGACGGCCTGCCTGCGTCGACGTTCACTTCGGAGATATTTCCAGCCGATTAGGGCAACGGTAGCGCCGGAGCGGACGCCGGAGCGGACGCCGGAGTGCGAATCGCGATCCGCTCGGTTCAGCAGATCCGCGGCAGTTGTTCCCCGAACAACACATCGACCACCCGCGTTCCACCCACGCCGGTCTTCATCAGCACCATCCCCGGATGCGGCGCGACGACCTCCCCGATCGCCTGACTCTCCGCGCCTAGCGGATGCTGCCGCATCGCCGCGAGGACCCGATCGGCAATCTCCGGCGCGACCACCGCGAGCAGCTTCCCCTCGTTCGCGACGTAGAGCGGATCGAGCCCCAGCATCTCGCACGCGCCGCGCACGGCGTCGTGCACAGGAATTGCGCGCTCCTCCAGCACCATCCCCACGCGGGACCGGTCGGCAATTTCGTTCAGCACTGTCGCCACACCGCCGCGGGTGGGATCGCGCATCACGCGAAACCCGCTCACGTCTCCCCTGGCTGCTCCGAGCATGGCATCCACCAGGCCGTTCAGCGCGGCGCAGTCGCTTTGAAGCGCACTCTCAAACTCCAGCCCCTCGCGCTGCGAAAGGATCGTGATCCCGTGATCCCCAATGGACCCGCTCAGCAGAATCTTGTCCCCGGGCCGGGCTCGATCCGCGGACATGCGCACATCCGTCGGCACGACGCCGATCCCGGTAGTGGTGATGAACACCTTGTCACCCTTGCCGCGATTCACCACCTTCGTGTCGCCGGTGACCAGTTGCACGCCTGCACTTTGCGCGGCGGCAGCCATCGAATCGACCACCCGCTCCAGATCGGTTGCCGCCAGTCCCTCTTCCAGGATGAAGGCCGCCGACAGATACAGCGGCCTGGCGCCGCCCATCGCCAGATCGTTCACGGTGCCGTTCACGGCCAGCGTGCCGATATCGCCACCCGGGAAAAAAATCGGCGTCACCACAAACGAGTCGGTCGTGAAGGCGAGGCGCGCGCCGCCAATCTCCAGTACCGCCTGGTCATCCAGGCGTTCCAGCGTCGCATTGCGAAACCGGCTGACGAAGACCTTTTCGATCAGTTCGGCGGAGAGCTTGCCCCCGCTGCCATGTCCGAGCACGATCTGCGGATGCTCAAAGTTTGGCAGCGGACACGCGCCAAACGGGCCAGGCCCGGACTCTTCCCGCTCGTCTGTGTTCTCCGCGCTCACTTTCCGCCCCCCAGCGTGACCAGATCCGCATCCTTCAGATGCCGCCCGTAGGCGTAGTACGCGGCACATGCGCCTTCAGCCGACACCATCGTCGCTCCCAGCGGATGCTGCGGCGTGCACTGCGTCCCGAAGGCCGGGCAATCGTGAGGCTTTTTAATCCCCTGGAGAATCTCCCCTGCAATGCAGACCTCCGGCTCGCGCACCTCGATGGCCGCTACGCTGAAGCGCTCTTCCGCGTCGAACTCGCGGAACTCCTCGCGCAACTGGAAGCCGCTCCGCGGAATCGTCCCAACGCCGCGCCACTTGCGGTCGCTCACCTCGAAGACCTTCGCAATCAGCTCTTGCGCGGGGCGATTGCCGCCGCGCGCCAGCACGCGCGAGTACTGGTTCTCCACCTCGGCGCGGCCCTGTTCCAGCTGCTCCACCACCATGAGCACGCCTTCCAGAATGTCCAGCGGCTCGAATCCGGTGACGACAATCGGCACGTGGAATCGCGCTGCGAGCGGCTCGTACTCGCTGTAGCCAACCACCGCGCACACATGCCCCGGCCCCAGAAACGCCTGCACACGGTTCTGCGGCGAACGCAGCACGGCCTCGATCGCCGGCGGCACCAGCACATGCGAGACCAGCAGCGAGACATTGTTCAGCCCCATCTGCCGCGCCTGCCAGGCGAGCATCGCATTCGCTGGAGCGGTGGTTTCGAACCCGATAGCAAAGAACACGACCTGCTTCTCCGGATTCGCCTTCGCTATCTTCAGGCAGTCGAGCGGCGAATACACCACCCGCACATCGCCGCCCTGCGACTTGATGCTGAACAGATCCCCGTTCGATCCCGGCACGCGCAGCATGTCGCCGAACGAGCAGAAGATCGCCTCCGGCCGTCGCGCAATGGCATGCGCCTTGTCAATCATCTCCAGCGGCGTCACGCACACCGGACACCCGGGCCCGTGCACCAGTTCGATCCCCTTCGGCAGCAGGTGATCGATCCCGTTCTTCACGATCGAATGCGTCTGACCGCCGCAGACCTCCATGATCACGCACGGCTTCGTCTGGACCTTCCGGATCCGCTCCACCAGCTTCGCGGCAATGTCGCCATCGCGATATTCGTCGAGGTACTTCATGCGCCGCTCCTGCTGGGCTCTTCGATCTCGGGGATCTCCAGTTCGCCCAGCGCATCGATCTCCGCCAGCGCCTCGTAGGTGCGCCGCGCTTCCTCTTCGTCCACCCGGCTGATGGCGAAGCCTACATGCACCAGCACGTAATCGCCCACCTGGGTCTCGGGCACGTAGTCAAGGCACGCGTCCCGCATCACGCCGCCAAACTGCACGCGCGCCATCTGCATGCCTTCCTGCGCGCGAATCTCAACCACTTTTCCTGGGATCGCCAGACACATGGGAAGATCTCCCGCCGCCCGCCCTTCAGTCGGCAGCGGGCCGCCCGGAGAAATCATGATAGTCCCGGGCCCGCAACACCGGCCCGTGATATCCGTCACATCGCGTCGGGCTGGTTCCAGCCCTTGGCCCGCTCCACCGCCGACTTCCACCGGGAGTAGCGCCGGTCCATCGCCTGGCGCTCGGCGCGCGCTGCAAAAACGCGCTCCGCCCGCGTCTTCGCGATCTCCTCCACGCTCGTCCAGAAGCCCGTCGCCAGCCCCGCCAGATACGCCGCGCCCTGCGCCGTTGTCTCCAGCACCGCGGGCCGGTGAACCTCGATCCCCAGCAGGTCCGCCTGGAACTGCATCAGCAGGTCGTTCGCCGCCGCGCCGCCATCCACGCGCAGATCCTTGACTTGGATCCCGGTGTCCGCGTCCATCGCCTTCAGCACATCCGCCACCTGAAAGGCGATGCTCTCAATCGCCGCGCGTGCAATGTGTCCGATGCCGGTGTCGCGTCCGATCCCAATGATCATCCCCGACGCATAGGGATCCCAGTGCGGCGCGCCCAGCCCCGTAAACGCCGGCACAAACACCACGCCCCCCGCGTCGGGTACGCCCGCTGCCACGCTCTCTACAACCGGCGCGTAGGGGAAGAAGCGCATCTTGTCGCGCAGCCACTGCACCACCGCGCCCCCGATAAAGATGCTCCCCTCCAGCGCGTATTCCAGCTTCTTCGCCGTGCTGCACGCCAGCGTCGTCACCAGCCGCTGCTGCGAGAGCCGAAACTTCGTGCCGATATTCTCCAGCAGGAAACAGCCCGTCCCGTAGGTGCACTTCGCATCGCCGGGATTCGTGCACAGCTGCCCGAACAGCGCCGACTGCTGATCGCCCGCAATCCCCGCAATCGGCACATCCGCCGGCCCCAGCGCCGCCGTCACCCGCCCCACTTCTTCCGACGACCACACCACCTCGGGCATCATGCTGGCCGGCACGCCGAAGATGCGCAGTAGTTCCTTGTCCCACCGGTCCTCAACAACGTTGTAGAGCAGCGTGCGCGATGCATTGGTCCTGTCGGTGACGTGCCGTTTGCCGTCGGTGAGGTTCCAGACGAGCCAGCTGTCCACGGTGCCGAAGGCCAGTTCCCCGCGCTCGGCCCGCGCGCGCAGTCCCTCGACGTTCTCCAGCATCCAGGCAATCTTCGTTGCCGAAAAATAAGGATCGAGCAGGAGCCCGGTCTTGGCGCGGATGGTGTCCTCGACACCCTCGTCGCGCAGCCGCTGGCACATGGGCGCGGTGCGGCGGTCCTGCCAGACAATGGCGTTCGCGACCGGCTTGCCCGTCTTCCGGTCCCACACGATCGACGTCTCGCGCTGATTGGTGATGCCCAGTGCCGTCACATCGCGCGGCGTCGCTCCCAGCTTGCCCAGCACATCCACGGCCGCGCTCAGCTGCGAGGTGAGAATGTCGACGGGATTGTGCTCCACCCATCCGGGCTGCGGAAAGATCTGCGGAAACTCATGCTGCGCTACCGCGGCAATGTTGCCCTGGCGGTCGAAGAGAATGGCGCGGGAGCTGGTCGTGCCCTGATCGAGGGCGAGGATGTAAGGCATGCGGGTCACCCGCAACAGAATACTCGTTGCGGGTGCTCAGGCCCTCAGCCCACCAGCCCCTTCACCACATCCGGAGCCGTCTTGAGCGCCGCATCCAGCTGCGCCGCGTCCTTGCCGCCGGCCTCGGCCATGTCCGGACGCCCGCCTCCGGAACCGCCCACCAGCTTTGCGATAGGCGCGATGACTTTGCCCGCCGGGACTTTGCCGGTGAGATCCTTCGTGACCCCGACGATGAGTGCGACCTTGCCATCCTCCTGCGCGCCGCCGAGCACCACGACGCCCGAGCCGAGCTTATTGCGCAGATTGTCGACCAGCGTGCGCATCTGGCCGCGGTCGAGCGCATCCACGCGCTGCGCGAGGACTTTGATCCCGTCCACATCGACAGCCTGATCGGCCGCACCCGAAACCCGCGACGCCGCCGACTTCATGCGCGCCTCGTCCAGCTCCCGGCGGAGCTTCTTCAGTTCCTCTTCCTGCGCGGCGAGGCGCTGGCGCAGCGCATCGGCCGGAGCCAGCTCGACGTTGGGCGCCAGCTGCGCGGCGATCTGCGCCACCTCGAAGCCCTTGCGGAATTCGCTGAGCGCGCCCAGGC
>JBKICP010000303.1:0-31021 GCA_046567085.1 Acidobacteriota bacterium | reverse complement strand
CTCTCCACCAGCTTGCAGCCCACCTGCAATGCGTAAACAAAGCCCGAGCAGGCGGCCGAAAGGTCAAAACCCCAGGCTCCTTTGGCGCCCAGGCGGTCCTGCACCAGGCAAGCCGTCGAAGGGAAAAACATGTCCGGTGTGACGCTCGCGACAATAATCGCCTGCACTTCCGATGCGTCGATGCCCCGGTTCGCGAGGCAGCGCTTCGCCGCCTCCACCGCCATATGGCTGGTGGCCTGGCCCGGCTCCACAATGTGCCGTTCTCTGATGCCGACCCGGCTCATGATCCACTCATCCGAGGTCTCAACCATCTTTTCCAGGTCAGCATTGGTGAGCACTCGCGGCGGCGTATAGGTTCCAAGGGCGCTGATTTTGGCTCGGGCAGGCACACGTGGGCGGACAGACAGGGTCACTCGGGCTCTCCTGGGTGTAAAGGGTATTGTCGCAGAAAGGAAGGGAATTAATGTTGCAGAATAAGGAACCCCAGGTGAGGTTCAGTGCACCGGGTAACCTGCTGCGCACGCACTGGCCCGTTACCGTTGCTTCCTTCCGGACCTGGCGGGGTTGGCGGGATTGCGTCGCGCAGGACCCGGCACACAAGTGATTTTAACACTGCGTGATGTGTAAGGTTTTCGCCTCCGAACCAACTCACGCCGCGTCCGGAAGCGCAGCCTTTTCCTTTAGCGCGCTGCGCGTGCGAAGCCAATAGAACCCGAAAGCCATCAGGTTCGACAGCAGAATCGTCGACAGGATCTTCGCGGCATACGTGTGCGCGTTGACCACCGTCACAAATGGATAGGCCGAGATCAGCAGGCTGAAGAGCGTCGCCAGAAAACCCACCGCCGACGTCCACTTCAGCCAGCGCGGCAGCGTACGCCGCAGCGTGGCGGCCCCCACCAGCGGGATCGCGAACATCGCCAGATAGGCAACCTCGTAGTGCGTCAGGCTGGCATTTTCCAGCAGCTGATAAGCCTCCTGCGCGTGAACGCCCGCGCTCCCCAGCAGAACGAGAGTAAAGACGAGCGCAGCAACGCAAAGAATGGAGTTCGTCGGCGTCGCACGGCGCGGGTGCAGGCGCGTGAACCAGGCCGGGACGAGATGGTTCCAGCCGGCGGCCATCGGCAGGCGCGTCACGCCGGTGAACAGATAGCTGGTCGCGCCGAGAAGCCGGAACTGCAGCAATAGAATTGCGACAATCGCTCCGACATTCGCGATACCGGAATTCCCCAGCGTGAGACGCAGAGCCTGCGGGATCGGCGCAATGAAGTCGATGCGGGCGCGCGGCACCAGAGCCACAATGCTCGCGGTCCCCAGGATGAACATCGCGCAGATGACCGGCGAGGAGAGCACCACAGACCGGCCGATCGACCGCGCCGGATCGCGGCTCTCCCCGGCAAGGATCGCGATGTACTCAAGCCCGCAAAGCGCGCCGAACAGCATCTGTCCGAAAAGCGCGAGCATACGCAGATCGTGCGGGGGGGCCGCAATCGTGAACGGCGAATAGTGGATGGGATGATGCTGAGCGAAGGCGACCAGCGGCAGCAGGATCAGCGCACCGAAGACGATCAGAATGGCGATCCCGCCGATGTTGTGAATCCACTTGCCCAGCTCCAGCCCGCGCAGCGCCGCCAGCGTGATGCCGGCCAGCATGAAAACCACAATGGCCAGGGAGACGAGGCGGTTCTCGGGAAGCCATCGGGCCGCCGGCCCGATCAGATAGGAAATCTCAGTCGGCATCGCGTAGAGAATCGTCGCCACCACGGCAATCCCATACACCCAGAGATTCCACGCCGTCAGAAAACCACCCAGGTCGCCGAAGGCCTCCCGCGCCCACACGTAGAGACCGCCTTCGAGCGGCATGGCGCGGTTCAGGCAAATGACCGAGGCCGCCATCGGCACGTAGAAGAGCAGCATCGCCGCGACCCACGTGAGCGACTGCGCCCGGCCGAGCCCGCCCGCAACCCCAACCCAGGACGTGCCGACCACGCACAAAACCTGGGCAAGGACCAGATCGCCGAGTCCCAGCGCACGGTGCAGCCTGGGCGGGGCCTCAGCGCTTGTTGCGGCATGCTGGGGCATGGTTGGAACATAGTCGCACAGAACCGGGTTCAGCGCGCAGGTTCAGGGTTCAAACATCAGGCATGCCCATCGCCAGGCCCGGATGCGGAGTCCGCACCCATCAGGATCAGCGAGCGCTGCACAAACGGCGACCAGATCAGCAGCGCCGTTGCGGCCAGCGCCAACCCAACGTTGATGTGGTGGAGCAGCAGGAACGGCGAGAGTGACCAGAGTACATCGAAGGGGATCAGAAAGGGCCACACCCGGAGATACTTCTCGCGAAAACGAGGCGCTCGGAACACAACCGCGCTGAACAGAAACGCGCGCACCGGGATGAGCACAGCGGCCGTGACGATCAGGAGGGTGAAGGCGGCGACAGGATGGGTGAGTGCCGCCAGCAGATCCTGGATCTCACCCAGGTTCGCCAGCGCCCCGATATAGAAGCCGAGGTACATGAGCTGGAAGCCGAGGAAAAGGTTGCGCGGAATCGGGTGGCGGACTTTGGGAAGTTCCTCAGGCGTGGTCAGGATATGGAGGCTGTCCTCGGCGGACTCCTCGGGCAGGGAAGCGCTCGCCTCCATCCGTTCCGGCTGCTCGATGGGGGAAGTGGCCGCGGCGGATGCGTTGGCGGCCGCACCCTCCGCCTCAAGCCGCTGCACCGGGGCGACGAAGCGATACCCGCGGCGTGCGAGCGTCTCAATGAATCTCGGGCTCGAGGCCGAGTCCCCAAGTGCCTCCCGGATACGGTTGATCGCGGAGTGGACCCCGTGGTCGGCATCGACGTAAACGCCCTCGGGCCACAGGGCGCGGGCGATCTCCTCACGCGTCAGCAGTTCCCCGCGCCGTTCGAGGAGCAGGCAGAGTACCTGGAAGGGCTGCGCGTTCAGGCGGAGCCGAAGGCCCTGGCGTCGCAGTTCGCCCGTAGCTGTATCGGCTTCGAAGGCTCCAAACCGGTAGCGGGCCGGTGGGCCGGATGCATCGGGCAGGTCAGGCATTGTCTCGGGGACAAGTGTAGTCGATCAAGGCGTTTTTTCCGGTGCCTTGCCCCATGGAGAACTCCGCCGAAGTCTTTTCAGGTGAATGACCTGGACCGTGAGAAACATTCCTGCAACAGACGAGGAACATTGCATTGCCTCCGCGCGTTGGCAGAAGCATGTTGAGAAGCATGGCACGCGACACAGTGCGGGTCTTAATCGCTGCGACCCTCGGTTTGGCGACGGCACCAGCCTGGTCCCAGGCTCCCGCCAATGCGACCGGAGCATTTGACCAATATGTCACGACCGTGGAGGCCCGGCTCGCGCAACAGCACCAGGCCGGCGGTCTTGCAGGCGAAGCGGCGACCCCGGAAGGACGCCAGCGGCTGAGGCAAGGTGAGTTGGTGATCGAAGAGCTGAAAACGCCGGAGGTACCCGGGGCGATGCTGCACGACTGGCGCGGATCGGCCTTTGCCCCGGGTGCCAGGGCCGCGGGCTTCGAGAGGACGCTCCGGGATTTTGACGGCTATGCTCGCGTCTTCGCGCCCGAAGTACTTCAGGCACGAACCCTGACCGCGAACGGCGACCACATCCGGGGATGGATGCGCGTCCGGCAGAAGCACGTCATCACCGTGGTTCTGGACACAACCTACGACGTGCGTTTCAGCCGCCTCGACGCGCACGAGGCATGGAGCACCTCACGAAGCACTCGGATTCAGGAGATCGCCGATCCGGGCACCAGCCACGAGCATGCCCTCAGTCCGCAGCAAGAGCACGGATTCCTCTGGCGGATGAATACCTGGTGGACGTGGCAGGAGCGCGACGGTGGGCTCTACATGCAGGTGGAGTCAGTCTCGCTCACGCGCGGGATTCCGCCAGGGCTGGGCTGGATCGTCAGGCCCTTCGTCGAGAGCGTTCCCCGGGAATCGCTGGCCTTCACGTTGAAGGCCGCCCGTAGCCAGTGGGCAGGAGCCGGCAAGCAAGGACTGAAAGGAAGCAGGTGACAGGAATGGAAACAGATAGCATCATTCGCAATGAGCAATCGGGATTCAGGACGGCGGCGCGCTTGAACCGCTCCCTGACGGCCGCCACAGAGAAGCGTCTCCTGGTGTGGATCGCAGGACGAACGCCGCAATGGCTGACGTCCGATGGATTGACGGCTCTCGGGCTGAGCGCACAGATCGGCGCAGGTATCTCCTACGCCCTCGTTCCCTGGGACCGGCGTGCCCTTTGGCTCGCGATCCTCTGCATCATGCTCAACTGGCTCGGCGACAGCCTGGATGGCACGCTGGCGCGCGTACGACAGCAGCAGCGCCCGCGCTACGGCTTCTACGTCGATCACGTCGTGGACATCTTTGGCTCGGCAGCACTCCTGGGCGGCCTGGCCGCGTCAGGCCTGGTCCACGCCGGCGTGGCCGCCGCCATGCTGGTGGCATTTCTCCTGCTTGCCGGAGAGAGCTACCTCGCAACCTATACCCTGGGGCGCTTTGAGATGTCCCAGGGATGGTTCGGGCCGACCGAGTTGCGCATCCTGCTCATCGCGGGGAATCTGTGGCTCCTGCACAGCCCGTACGCGACCGTGTTCGGCCACCGATGGCTGCTCCTGGACATTGGCGGCGTGGTTGGTGCCGTGTCGATGCTGGTGCTCGCCGCGGTCGTCACCGCGCGACACACCGCACAGCTGTTTCGCGAGGAACCGCTGCCGTGAGGTGAGCGGCCTCCTGTTTACCACTTGCACAATAGAAGGCTTCAAGCCCCCGCGATCTCGTTGATTCGATAAGGCAGGAAAGGGGGTCGACCCCACCCCGGGGCTTAATGCGTTCGAACCGATGCGGTCTGCTGGGGAGGCTTCGGCAGTGACGCTAGCGCGTCCAGAACAATGCCCGGCGTCAGTACCTCCGGCAGAACATGCGCCGGGCTGTTGGTATCGGCAGGGTAGAGCGCATAGGTTGGTACACCGCTGCGGCCAAGCGCAGCCAGAGCCTGAGTAATGTCAGGATCCTGATTGGTCCAGTCGGCCCGAAGCAGCACGGCGCCCGAGTCGCGCAGCCTCTGCTCGACGTCGCCGCGGCGAAGGATCAGCCGCTCGTTCACCTGGCAGGAGAGGCACCAGCTCGCAGTGAAGTCGACGAAGACCGGCTTCCCCTGGGCGCGAGATTGCTGCAGCAGCGAAGGGGTGAAAGCCTGCCATTCTGTGGAAGAGCCGCTGGTTTGCGTCCCCGTGCTCGCAGCCGGAGTGGCGAACGCCCGCACGCTCCAGATTGGCGTTGCGATGGCTGCGACCAGCACAACGGCCGCGATCGTCGTCGCCGCCGCTTTCCCCGGCCACCGTCCAAGGAACCACCCGGCAACAGCGAGCAGCAGGAATGCGGCGAGAAGACCCATAAGGGCCGTCGTCCCCGCCAGCTGCGTGAAGACCCACACCAGCCAGATGACCGTCCCAAAGATCGGAACCGCGACGGCCTGCTTCAGGACTTCCATCCACGCGCCGGGTTTGGGCAGCAGGCGCGCCCAGCCCGGGAAATACGCCAGCGCGAGATAGGGAAGCGCCAGACCGAGAGCCAGGGCGGTGAAGACAGTGAAGCTGACCCACGCCGAGTGGGCCAGGGCATAGCCGATCGCCGCTCCCATGAAGGGCGCCGTGCACGGCGTGGCCACAACCATCGCCAGTACTCCGGTGAAGAAGCTGCCCGCATAGCCCTGCTTTTGCGCAAGCGACCCACCCGTGCTGGTGAGCGACAGCCCGATCTCGAACTGGCCGGCAAGCGCCAGCCCAAGGAAGAAGAGCAGCATCGCCATCAGCGCCAGGAACGTCGGCGACTGGAACTGGAATCCCCATCCCAGCTGCCGCCCAGCCGCCCGCAGTCCGATCAGGATGGCGACAACCACCCAGAAAGACACAAGGATGCCCAGCGTGTAGATCCAGCCATGCGCGCGCAGCCGATGGCGCTCATGCTGCGACGACTGCACCAGCGCCAGCCCCTTGATGAATAGCACCGGGAAGACGCACGGCATCAGGTTAAGCAGAACGCCGCCGAGCAGGGCCAGTGCGGCCGCGCCGAAAATGCCGGAGGAGCCGGCAGACGGCGCGCTCAAGGCCACTGCGGCGCCGGGTGAAGCGTGAATCTCGTAAGCAGCGCCGTCCGGGAGCTCCAGAACGCCATTCAGTTTCTGCGGCGCTGCCTGGAGGCTCTCATCTTTCGTCAACGCAACCTGGACCGCGTTTGCTGTGCGGCTCACAGGCTGAGGCGCAGCGTTCGCGATCACCGTCTCATCGAGCGGAAAGAACTGAGCGGAGCCGGCCTTGATCCCGCTCACATCGAGCACGAAGCCCTGGGGAGTCTGTGCGAACGTCGCGCCATCCGAAGATGGCAACGGCTTCGGCAGCTGCGCCTGAAAGCGCGCGATCAGGCTCTGCGCGGCCGCATCCGACCCAGGTGTGGGCGGTGCGGTTGCGGACGCCAGACGCGAGACAGCCAGATCCGCTTTGCCCGGAATGCACACGGCGCGGCAGACCAGCCATTTGACGTGTCCTGCCAGCTCGATCTGCGCCTGCTCAGGGTGGAAGTCCGCGGCGACCTGCACCGGGATTGGGAAGATGACCTCGTTCTCGTAGCCGAAGTCCATCAGCGGCCCGAGCGGCAGCCGCTTTGGCGGCGGAAACTGCATGGCTCCAGCGGCGATGCCGCTCGGCAGTTTCCAGTCGATCGTCGGAGGCTCGCCCGAGTCCCCGGCGTTTGTCCAGTAGACATGCCAGCCCGGTTCCATTTTGAAATCGAGCCCGGCCGTAAAGCTCTGCCCAGGATAGAGCTGGGCTGGCGGCACGAGCAGCGAAACGGTCAGGTGCGGAGCTGTAACGGATGCGCGGGACTCTGCATGAACGTGCCAGGGAATGCCTGCCAAAAGACTCAGGCAGAGCAGCGAGACGAGAGGGAATCGGTGCCGGCGGGAATGCATCGCGCGTTCTATCAACATTGTAGGCTTCTCAGGAGACGCGGCACAGGTCGCCGCGAATTTAGAAATTGCCAAATCGTCATTTGCGAATCGCATTTGCAGGATCGTAATCAGCGGCCATAGGGCAGCAGTTGACGCTACAAAGGTTCACATATCCGCAGCCATTTATAGGAGAATGAGGTGCGAGCCCCAATAGAAAGGGACCTGGTCTTGAGTGCTTCGACATCTTCTGCTGCCGCATCTCCCTCTGCCTCTTCACTCGTTCGTGAAATCAGCATTGCTCATAGTCCGGACTCCGATGACGCCTTCATGTTCTATGGATTGGCGACCAACAAAGTTCGCGTCAATGGTTACAAATTCACGCACGTGCTCTGCGACATCGAAACCCTGAATCAGAGGGCAATTCGCGAAGCGTTCTTCGACGTCACGGCAATCTCATTTCACGTCTACCCCTACATCCAGGACAACTACGCGCTGATGGCCTGCGGCGGATCGGTGGGCGAAGGCTACGGGCCGATGATCGTGGCGACGAGGGCCTACGACCTGAACGAGATTCGCAAAGTGAAGATCGCCGTGCCGGGAACACTGACGACGGCTTATCTCGCCCTCAAGCTCTTCGCCCCGGAAATCGAGACCGCTGTGGTTCCTTTCGACCAGATCATTCCGGAAGTCATGGCCGGAAACTATGCGGCCGGACTCATCATCCATGAAGGTCAGCTGACCTACCCGCGAACCGGACTCTCGAAGATTCTCGATCTGGGTATCTGGTGGCGCGAGCAAACCGGGTTGCCGCTGCCGCTCGGCGGCAACGCGATTCGTCGCTCGCTCGGCGATACCGCCATGCAGAAGGTGACGCAGGCGCTCCGCGACAGCATTCAGTACGGGCTCGATCATCGCGAGCAGGCTCTTGAGTACGCGATGCAATTCGGGCGCGATCTCGACACAGGGCTCGCCGATAAGTTCGTCGGCATGTATGTCAACGAACGGACGCTCGACTACGGAAGCGACGGACGCGAGGCGATCCGGAAACTGCTGGCGATGGGCCACGAGCGTGGCCTCATTCCTCATCCGGTTCAGGTGGACTTCGTCGGCTGAGCAGAAGAATCGAAGAACCAACCCGCGCCAAATAGAAATCGCGGCTCGGCAAGACTGCCGGGCCTTTTCTATTGCGGGCGCGGCACCACGGTCGGCTCTTTGGGGGCCGGCATGTTCTTCACCTTCGGCTCCTTGCCCGGCGCGAGTGCTTTCTCCGTTGGTTCGGCTCCGTTCCGGACGGTTGCAACATAATCCGAAAGCTGCTGCGCCGTCGCGGTCACTAACTGCCCTTTGTCACTCAGCGTCAGATTCCAGACCATGTATTGGCCCGGAGCGTTCCGGTCAGTGAAAACAATGCTGCGTGCGCTGGTCGCTTCCGACACGCGAAGCAGAGGCAGTGGTGCATGCGAGAGCCCCATCTCGGTACCGGCGCGGGAAAGGATATTTGCATTGCCGTAGACAATGTCGGCGTAGCACAGAGCAAACGCTAGCCAGTTACCCTCCGGCTGAACCGCCCTGGTCGCAATATCCGGCGGAATCAGGCGATTGAAGACCGCAATGCTGCGGTCGCTGCCCGTGGCTGTACGAAACGGCGTCGCATTGCGATACAGCACCGGAACCACCCACACGCGCCCCGACCCCTTCGGGACAATCGCCGTGAAGAGCGACCCCGCACCGTTGCTGTAATGCCTGCGGTAGTGGAGCAGTATCTGGCCGGGCATCGCCGGGCAGGTCGCTGCGTCGTAATCCCACTCCCCGGCGTTCAGGTTGTAGCCAAAAAAGGCCGCCTCGCTGACGATCTCACGATGTTTCGCGCGCAGAAGAGACAAGGTGGGAGCATCGAGCTTCGAGGACTGCACCGAATCGAGCTGGAGATACTGCGAGTGGACGGCGGGCGGGGTATCGGCGGCTGGCTCCGCCTGCTGTGCACGGCCAGGGGCGAGACCCCAAAAACTCAAAAAAATGAGCGCAGCGAGGACTGAACTGCGGCCAGACTGGCGCTTCCAGAGGGGCATCCGATTTCCAATCTAACAAAACGGGCAGCCGCATGGGCTGCCCGTTCCGGGTAAAGGGTGAACGTCCCGACTCAGTGATGTACCGGGCGATGCGTGGTGGTGTGGCGCACCGGCGGCTTGGCCGACTTCAGCTCCCCATCCTTGAGGATGATCATCTTCGGCGTGTAGGAATCGAATGTCGCGATGAAGGTCTGCTTGGAAGCGGTGGCCGGGACCTCCTTCTCCTTCAGCGGAGTCTTCATGTTGATCGTAAAGTCTGCTGTGTTGGACTGCTGGGCATCTTGCGTCACCGCCAGCTGCACGCTGTCCGGGGTCGCCGAGATGACCACGCCGGGAATCTCCGCGGTCACACCGTTCATGACCGACCAGATCGCAGCCTGATCCTGTGCGTCGCCGTTGGCAAGGATGAATTCCTTGTCGGAGAGCGCCATGCCCTTCAGCGAAGCCGAGCAGGCTGCAGGAAGGCTGGGAGCCGCTGCCGGCGCAGCCGGGGTCTCTGCAGGAGTCGCGGCTGGCGCAGCAGCAGGAGTTGCTGCGGCACCGGTTCCGCTCGTCGGAGCAGCCGGCGGAGGAGCCGGAGTCACGCCTGTGCAGCCTGCCGAGGTCACAATGGCCTGGTGCGCCAGATCCGCAGGTGACGGCGGCGGAGGAGCCGGAGTCGGGTTATAGGTCGCCGGCGGGAAGATCGTCGCAGGATTGCCTGCCATTTGCTGGATCTCAGCAAAGCCCTGGGGAGGTGTCGAGTTGCAGGCAGCATCGTTCTGCGCGCAGTGGTACTTCTTGTACCAGTACTCGGCGGCGTCCTCGATCGGCTTCTTGAAGTTGGCCTGAGCGAACTGCGCCGCGCGCGTGAGGAACCACACGGCGTTCTTCAGGTCCTTGGGATCCAGGTTCAGATACGCATTGCCCAGGTTGTAGGTGTCCACCAGCGCGGGACCGGTCGTGGTCTGGGCTGGATCCTTATACGACTTCAACTCGTTCGTGTAAGCCTCGATCTCAGCCTTGGCATCCTTCTTCGCCATGGCATCGGCGCCGATCGCGCTGTAGAAGACCGGAGTCGCCAGGTCCTTCACCTTCTGGTAATCGGAGTCGCTCATGCAGGGGTCTTTGCTCGCGTTGAGCCCCTTCTGCGCCGTGGCTGCCGCATCGTCGAGCATCTGCTGCCTGTTGGCGGCGTTGGCCGGCTGATTCGCCTGCGTGTTCTCGATGTAGACGATCGTCAGGATGGCCCGCAGATTGTTAGGATCCGCCTGCGCCAGGCGCTTGGCCGCATCCAGCATCTTCGGCGCATTTCCCGCCGCCCGATAGGCCTCCATCAGATCGCCCAGCATCTCTTTCTTGGCGACGCTGTTGGGATACTGTGTGACGAAAGCCTCAATCGCCGTCGCCTTCGCCGCCGGATCGGACTGGCTCGTCGCATTGGCGTAGGCGTTATATTCCGCCGCATCCTTAATGGTGATCTGTGCGCAGCTACTTGCTGCGCCCTGACCGGCAGCCTGGCCGGCAGCAGCCTGGGCAAAGGCAGGCAGGGAGATCGCACCGGCGCAAAGGCTGGCCAGCGCAATCGAGGCAATCGCAAGCTTCTTCATTCAACGCTCCTGGGCAATATCGTGTGATTCAAATCTCGGATTTCAGGCGACCGGCGCCGGACCAGAAGAAACGCAACCTGCCTGTCTGGACGTTCGGCGGACCGCTGCAACGATGCTGGATTATAAAAACCAATTCTGCGAACTGACAAGTTAACCGTGTCGGCACCACTCGGGGCCCTGGTTGAGATGCGATTTCATCCCGAGGGTGTTGACTGCCGTATGCAAAGAGCAAGATTACACGAGCCGTTGGAAAAAACAGGGGGAAAATTTTGTCCCTGGCGAAATCCGCCCGACCGCCGATCCGGGAGTCGCACACCTTGCCCATAGTCAGTGAGACGCCTGAATCAGCCGGATGCGAGCCGTGAAAGCGCGCCCCAGCGGCTGCCCAAACGTTCCGTACTGCGGCGAATCCACATTGTTGAACACGACGTAATCGTTTGCGTTGTCCGTCATGTTCAGAGCGATCCCGCGAATCCCGATATATTTGCCCCGCAGCGGCCCAAAATACTTCCCGCGCACGTGAAAACGCCACTCCAGCGCGGGATCGAACGACAAATAGTTGGGGAAACGGCTCGACCCGGCTCGTCCCACGATCTGCTCATTGGCATTGATCGAGTCGTAAGGCAGCCCGGTATGCCAGTCGAGCGAGTAGGCAAAATCCCAGTTCTTGCGAATCGAAGGGAAGAACGGTACCCATGCCGGCAACCATCCCCAGGAAAGCACGCGATTGGGCACATCGAAAAACACCGGTCCGCTTTGCTGCGGACCCAGCAGCGGAATGGTCGGAGTGTAGTCGAGCGCGGAATTCGTCGTCGCAGAGGAATGAGTGTAGGCGCCAAACAGCGTATAGGAGTTGTGGAACGTTCGGTGCGCCTCAATCTGGATGGAATGGTAGTGGTCCTGGCGGTCGTTGGTCAGCACGTAATGCCCGGATAAAGCGCCGGAGCCGTTCTGATTCGTATAGACGAAGAGGTTGGACGTGATCTTCTGCAGGTAGCTCGCGCTGAGGTAAATCTGCGCCGGGAGTTTGTGCTGCACCCCCAGGCTCCAGTTCACCGCATAGGGCTCCTTCAGCGCGTCCTCGTTGGCCGTGAAGGTGGTTTCCAGCGCTGGACCTTCAGGCGTCTTGCCATCGGAGGCATAGTACGTGTCATAGCGGATGCCCGCCAGCGCCCGTGTCAGGTACTCCAGTTGCGTGTGTTCGTAGTAGACCCCGATGCCTGCGGAGAAGGTCGTTTCGCCGGCACCTGGCGGGGAATAGTTCAGAGCGAAACGCGGCGACCACAGCGGCTTGCGGATGATCTCGTCCCAGTCGAATCGCAAACCGCTATCCAGCAGCAGCCTGCTGTGCGGGCTCCAGCGATCTTCAACATACGTGCCCCATTCGAGGTTATTGCCCGTGAAAGGGGCGAAGGCGGGAAACGTGCTCTGGCGCTCTAGCGTCCGATCCTCGCGCAGATAATTCACCGGAGCGTAGTCGGCGTTGCCCGTGAAACGAATGTGATCGAGGTCGAATCCGGCGCGGAATTGATGGCTTCCCAGCCAGTGGCGCGCCGGGAACCAGGTGTTCGCATATCCCTCGAAGCGCTGCGACCGGGTGGTCGTATTCGCAAAATTGCTGCCGGAGGGAAGTTCTGGAGTCAGATCGAAGGGGAGCGTGCCGTGAGGCTCGAAACCTTCCCGGTAGCGCATGTCGCCGAAACCCGTCACCAGCATCACGCCATTGCGGAACCGGTGTTGATCCTGCAAATACGGCAGCCACGCCAGAATGTCATGATTGTCGGTGCTCTGCTCCGGATTCACCGCCGAGAGCCCCTCGTACAGCGCGTGGTAGACGTTCCACAGCAGAGCCGCCGTCAGACTGTTGCGCGAGCCCAGGTTGAACTGGAACTTCAGCAGATTGCTGGCCCGCCGCGTCGGCGCCATATCGGCGTTCGCCGGCAGTCCAAGAATGTAAGCATTCTCATAATCCGGGTCGATGCCGTCAAAAAACCATACCCGGTTCCGCCGGATCGGCCCCGCGCAGGTGATCAGTGGCTCGAACGAGCGGAAACGCAGTCCGATCCCGCTGACGTCACTCCACGATGGTGTGAAGTTGGTGGCGCCGCACCGGAATTTGTTGTCTCCCGTCCCGGAGGTAAAGGCCACCACGCCCCCCGTAGCCCGTCCGTATTCCACCGGGTACCGCGTCGTCTCGCTGTCAATCGAGCGCACGGCGTCGGTGCTGATGCGCATATCCAGTGTTCCGTAGACAGGGTTGCGGATATCGAACCCATCCAGTGTGTCGAGCGTCATCCACGTCTCCCCGCCGGCGACGTGGATCTGACCGCTGAAATCCGCTACCACCGAGGGCGTGTAGGGCAGGAGGTTGCGGATGTCACTGTACGTGGGAAATGGAGTATTTACGACTTCCGGAACGTTGATCGTCGCCTTATCGGAGATCTGTTCGGGATCGATCCCGGGCGTCGAAGCGTGGACGCTGACCTCCTGCTGCAGGACTTCCTCCTGGTTCAGGACCAAATCCAGGTCTCTCTCCGCCGGATCGACATCCTTCTCCGTGGTTTCGTAATACCCGCCCCTCCGGATCAGGATCGTGTACGGCTCCGTCGATCGCGGTGGCCAGGTGCAGCGGCCTGCGTAGTCGGTGACAAGGCGCAGTGGCGGTTGGCCCGCTGCCTCGACCTGCACGCTCGCGCCGGAGACCGCAACGCCATTCTGGTCGACGACCGTGAGTGTGACCACCTTCGGATTCGCAGGCGCAGCGGCGTTGAGATCCGGGCGAATCGAGGGCGGGCAGCGGAGTGCGCCCATCGCACAGGCACAATAGAGTCCCGCCATCATCAGAGCCCCCGCAAGGGAACGTGGCATGCGTTGTCTTTCCAGGGATGCGATCACGGGATTAGACGTGCGTCTTTCGCGGATAGCATGGCAAGCGCATTGAGTGCACAGAATGAATGCGTCATCCAGTCTTCATGCTGCCTCGGGCACGAGCACTGAATCCTCGCCGTTATGTTTCGATTCGATGCTGTTCCCTCGTGGGGCGATCGTCAATGCCTTTTTGGAACTCAGGATGGCCCGGCGGGCGACGGTGCGACGGCCGGGAACGAGACTGCCGCCGGCGGACGAAGACCGAGAGTCGTCGCTGGAAGCATACCCGGTCCGCTCGCTCCAGCCATGCCTTCGTTTCGGGCGCGAATCAGGACTTAACGAAAAGATCAACACAGAGGGTTGGATGCGAGGCCGAATAGCCTTGCGAAATGCCCTTCAGGCGCGGCAGACGTTGACGTGGAACCAATGTCGATCCTCCGTTTTAACCGAAAATTGCTTGCCTGATGGATCAAAGCAGGATTACGGTTGTTGCATCTGGCAATCTCCGCGACGCCGACACCATGGCTGGAACCGCCAAAAGTTGGCAGCGCGACCTAATAGTTGGGTTTGGTCCGCCTTATCCACAAGATGTTGGGGTGGCTCTGTTGACCGTGCTGCATGCGGGCGCTACAGTCGTTCCTAACGGCTCGGGCCGGCCTTTTCTTTCTATGGTTCAGGAGAGATTGCATCCCCCATGCTGAAGCTGAAGAAGATTCAGATCCTGGGCTTTAAGTCCTTTTTTGACCGCACCGAAGTGCAGCTGCCTGGCCAGGGGCTCGCGATCGTGGTGGGGCCGAACGGGTGCGGCAAGTCCAACATCCTCGACGCCGTCAGCTGGGTGCTCGGCGAGCAGAGTGCCAAAACCCTCCGCGGCGGCAAGATGGAAGACGTCATCTTCGCCGGAACCCGCGACCGCAAAGCCCTGGGAATGGCCGAAGTGTCCCTTACGCTGGTCGATCCTGATGCCTACGAAGGCCCCCTCCTCGGCGACCCTGAAGTCGTTATCGAGAACGGCGAAGCCGACTGGGACGAAGAGAAGATGCGCGAGCAGCGCGCCGCCGAAGTCGAGGAGATCATCGCTGAGACCCAGCCAGGCGTCGTGATTGGCGAGAAAGAAGTCGCGCCACACGGCGAAGACGGTACGCCGGAACTGGTCGCTTCTGACGGTGCGGCGGCCCAAACCCTGGAGCCGGACGTTGATGGTCCAGCCGAAGCCGCGCACGGCGAGGCAGTCCCCGAAGTCGTCCTCAAGATTCGTCGCCGCAAGTTCAATCGGACGCCGCAGAAGGGCGAGATCATCGTCACCCGCCGCCTCTTCCGCACCGGCGACAGCGAATACCTGCTCAACGGCAAGCTCTGCCGCCTGCGCGACATTCAGGACATCTTCATGGGCACCGGCCTTGGCCCTGAGTCCTACGCGATCATCGGGCAGGAGCGCATCGGACAGCTGCTGAGCTCGCGTCCCCACGACCGGCGCGCCATCATCGAGGAAGCGGCGGGCATCACGCGCTTCAAGACGAAGAAGCGCCTGGCGGAACTGCGCCTGGAGCAGGCAAAACAAAACCTTGCACGCGTCAATGACATCTTCGAAGAAGTAACCCGTCAGATGGCCTCGCTCAAGCGCCAGGCCGCCAAGGCCGAGCGCTACGGCAAGCTCCGCGACGAGATGCGCGAGAAGCTCAAGGTTGTCCTCGCCAGCAAGATCGCGCAGATGGATGCGCAGCAGGCAGCCCTGGAGACCGCCATTGCCGAGTTGACGGCGACGATCGATGCCGGCGCCGAGAAAGTCGAAATGCTCGATCAGGAGCACGCCGCCCTGATGGCGCGTGGTTACCAGCTGGAAGACACAGCAAAGGATGCCGAAACCCGGGCCAACCAGCGCGCCGTGGAGATTGAGCGCGCCGATGCGCGCCATCAGACGAATCAGGAGCGCATCGCCGAACTGGAAGCGCGCATGGCGGCAGCGCATGCCGAACTCACCCAGGTGCAGGAACACCTGCAGGGAACCACCACCGAGCGCGAGTCGCAGCGGGAGTTCCTCCAGTCGGCGGCATCGGCCACGGCCGAGGCACGCGAACGCACTCGGCTCAAACAGGAAGCGATGCGCGAGACCGTCGCCGCCGTGCTCGCGGCCGAGCAGCAGTCCGAAGGCGCGCGGCGCCAGGCGGCGCAGCTGCTGTCCCAGGTGGGCCAGACGCGCAGCCAGATCTCGCAGGGCGAGGAATCGCTGGCGGCCCTCCAGCGCGACGCGGAGAGGCTCAATACCGAAATGGATTCTGCGCGGCGCGACCTGGAGTCCCTTGGCGCGGAACGTGGCCAGATCTCGCTCACCTTCGAATCCGTCACCGAGACTCTCCACCGCGTCGAATCCGAGATTGCCAGCCTGCGCGCGGAGATTGAATCGGGCCGCGCCGAGGAACAGGCTGCGCGCCGCCAGACCGATCAGCTGCGCGCCGAGCATGCGACGCTCAGCGGACGGGCTGCCTCCCTCGAAGCCCTGATCCGCGAGCACAGCTATTCCACCGATACCGTCCGGAAACTCTTCCAGGCCAACGAACTCGGGGGCGGATTGAAGCCGGTCGGCACGCTCGCCGACTTCCTCGAAGTCAGCGACAAATACGAGAGCGTCGTCGACGAATTTCTGCGCGACGAGCTCAACTACATCGTTGTTAAGAGCTGGGACTCGGCCCACGAAGGCGTCCGTCTGCTCAAGACCGGCGTCGACGGTCGCGCGACCTTCCTGGTCCACCCGGAAGACGCCCAGGCGAAGTTCTCCTTTGCGGCCGACGATGCGAGGCCCTACCAGCACTCCGGACACAGCGCGGTGCCGCTTCGTAATTGCATGCGCGTGCTGGATGGCTTCGGCCGCTCGCTCGAAGTAATCCTGCCCAAACTGCGCGACGGCTATGTCGCACCCGATGCAGAGTCCGCGCGCTCTCTGGCGCTGGAAAACCCAGACGCCTACTTCCTTTCGCCGTCCGGTGAGTGCTTCCATAACGTCACGGTCACCGGCGGCAAGCCTGGCTCCGAAGGCCCGCTCGCTCTGAAGAGGGAACTGCGCGACACCCAGCAGCAGCTGGCCGAAATCGAGCGGCAGCTGGGTCAGGCAGAGATGCGTGTGGCCACGCTGACAAAAACTTTGGCCGAGTTGTCGCGCACTCTCGACATCAAATCCGAAGAGCGGCGCGTGGCCGAACGCGAGAGCGCCAATCAGAGCGCAGCGCTGCGGCAAATGGAGATGGAAGTCCAGCGCCTCGAACGGCGGCTGCAGGACTGGACGCTGGAGAGCGAACGCAATCGCGACGCGCGCGCGGCGAAAGAATCGCATCTGGAACAGCGGCGCGAAGAGCTGGGCCGCATCGAGAGCGAACATCAGGCCGCCGAAGCCAGGCTCGAGGAAATCCAGCGCTCCGTCGGCGAGTTGCGTGCCAACCGCGACCTGGCCCAGCAGGAGGCGGCGCAACTCTCCGCCGAGCTGGCCGGTCTGGAAGAGCGCAGCCGTGGCGCCCAGCAGGCCTTCGAGCGCATCGACCGGATGCATCGCGAACTGGAAGCGCGCGTGGCGCAGATCACGCAACAGCTGGCCTCCGCCAAAGCGGAGCAGGAACAGCGCGGCCGCGAGAACGAGCAGCTGGAAGCCACCCGCCAGGGACTGATCGAAGCGCGGGACACAGCGCAGCACGAGGCTGCCGAAGCACACGAACAGATTGCGACCCTGCGGGCCGAAATCGTGACCATGGAGCAGGACCTGAAAGCGCTGCGCGCAGACATCGACGCGCAAAGGGAGGCGCGCAGCACGCGCAGCAACGAGGCAGCAACGCTCGCCGCCGAACTGCGCCACGTGGAAGAGGCCTGTATCGCCGACCTGAGCCTCGAAGCCTCCATCCTGCGGGCGGACGAGACGCTGTCGCGCATCGAAGACGAGGCGCTGGCCACCGAAGACGCTGCCTGCCGCGAGATGAAGCAGCGGCTCGAGAACATGGGTCCCGTGAACATGATGGCGCTCGAGGAATACAACGAAACCGCCCAGCGCCACGAGTTCCTCGAAACGCAACGCAAGGATCTGCTCGATTCGATCGATAACACCCATGCCACCATCAAAGAAATCGACGAGATCTCGCGCACCCGGTTCGACGAAGCCTTTGCGCGCATCAACGAAAACTTCAGCGCGACGTTCAGCAAGCTGTTCGGCGGCGGCCAGGCCCTGATGCGCCTCACCGACGCGGAGAATATGGCCGACAGCGGCATCGATATCGTCGCTTCGCCTCCAGGCAAGAAGCTGCAGAATGTGCTCCTCCTCTCCGGCGGCGAAAAGGCGCTCACAGCGTTGTCTCTCCTCATCGGCATCTTCCTCTTCCAGCCGAGCCCCTTCTGCGTGCTCGACGAAGTCGACGCTCCGCTGGACGAGACCAACGTCGGTCGCCTCGCCGACATGCTGCGCGCCATGGCCGAGGAGACGCAGTTCGTCATCGTCACCCACTCGAAGCGCATGATGACCGCAGCGGACATGATCTACGGCGTCACCATGCAGGAGCCAGGTGTCTCCAAGGTTGTCAGCGTGCGCATCGGCGGCAACGAGCACGTGCCGACGGCGCGCGCCACGCGCCAGCTCGCCATGGCGTAGACCAACCTCTGCTTCGCGTAAAGCGCAGAACACAGAACAGGGCGGGTAATCCCACCCTGTTCTTTCGTCTGCGCTCTCGTGTATTCCTTAAGAGACATCATTCGACGGGGTATGCCCATGAGCGAACCGAATTCCGCGACGATCTCTGAAGCCCGGACAACGCTGACCACGCAGGAAGTCGTCGAACTGACGAAGAAGCTCAACTACGGCACGTGGCGATACCAGAAGGGCTGGAATCCCCTGCACATCGCCGATGCCGAAGGCTGCTACTTCACCGACGGAGCCGGGAAGCGCTATCTCGACCTCTCCGCGCAGCTGATGTGTGTCAACCTCGGCCACAAGAATCCCGCCGTGATTCGGGCGATCGCCGAGCAGGCCGAAGCCCTGGCCTATGCATCTCCGGCCTACGCCACCGAGGCGCGCGCCGAACTCAGCCAGGTGCTGCTGGAAGTACTGCCCGAGGGGCTGACGAAGTTCTTCTTCACCACCTCAGGAACCGAGGCCAACGAAGCGGCCTTCAAAATCGCGCGCATGTTCACCGGTAAGACGAAGATTATCGCGCGCTACCGCTCGTATCACGGTTCGACGGCAGGCTCCATCGCTGCCACCGGCGGCCTGCGGCGGTGGGCCATGGAGCCCATCGGCGGCAAAGCGCACGGCTACCTCTTTGCTCCTGAGGTGAACTGCTACAAGTGCCCCATCAAACACACGTACCCGCAGTGCGGCATTGCGTGCGCTGATTATCTGGAGCACATCATCCGCAACGAGAGCGACGTCGCAGCCGTAATCGTGGAACCAGTCGTCGGAACGAACGGCGTCCTGGTCCCCCCGAAGGAATACATGCCGATGTTGCGCGAGATTTGTAACCGCCACGGTGTCCTGTTAATCGCCGATGAGGTGATGAGCGGCTGGGGACGGACGGGCGAGTGGTTTGCGATGGACCACTGGGGAGTGAAACCGGACATTCTGGTCACCGCCAAGGGCATCACCTCGGCGTATGTGCCTCTGGGACTGTGCGCGACCACAGAAAAGATTGCTTCCTACTTCGACGATCACTACTTCTCGCACGGCCACACCTACGAGGCACACCCCATTACGCTCAAACCCGGGGTGGCGACGATTCGCGAGATGCAGCGCCTCGACCTGGTGAATCGCGCAAAGAAAATGGGAGTGTATCTCGAGCCGAAGCTGCGCGCCCTCCAGACGAAACACAAGTCCATCGGCGAAGTGCGCGGCCTGGGGCTCTTCTGGGCGCTCGATCTGGTCAGGAATCGCACGACCAAAGAAGCCTTCAACACCATGCAGGACAAGGTCGATGGCAAACCAGCCGTCGTCGACAAGGTCGTGGGAGAGATGCTGAAGCGCGGCGTGGCCATCCAGGGCTGGGTCAGCCACCTTATCGTCGCGCCGCCGCTGATTGTCGAAGAGAAGGACCTTGACTTCGCGGTCGAGCAACTGGACGGCGCGCTCGCAATCGCAGACGCTGAAGCTGCCTGAGCCTGCACAGAACCCAGGGAGCAGGGTACGATTCTCTGTACCCTGTACCCTGTCTCTCGTCACCGGTGCTTGATGAACTTCCCGCTCTGCAGTTCGGTCATCGCCGTTTGCAGTTCCGCCTGGGTGTTCATCACGATAGGACCGTACCACGCCACCGGCTCTTCGATCGGTTTCCCGGAGACCAGCAGGAAGCGAATCCCCTCCGGCCCCGCCTGCACCTGAATCTCATCGCCCCGGTCAAACAGCACCAGGGAGTGATTCGTGGCATCGTATTCCGGCTGCGCATTCGGATCGACCCCGGACTCGGTCAGCACTGCCTGCGGTGCCGACGCATCGCGAAACGTTCCCGATCCTGCGAAGACATAGGCGAAGGCGTTACGCGTCGTTTCCACCTTCAGGCGGCGCCGCTTGTTCGGCGGCACCGAGACGTCGATGTAGTTCGGATCGGCGGCCACGCCTTCCACCGGTCCGCGCTTGCCCCAGAACTCGCCGCAGATGATCCGTGCCGTCGTGCCGTCGTCCTCCGTCACCTCGGGGATCGCCCTCGACGGGATGTCCTGGTACCGTGGATCGGTCATCTTCAGCCGTGAAGGCAGGTTGGCCCAGAGTTGGAAGCCATGCATACGGCCCCACTCATCCCCCTTGGGCATCTCCTGGTGCAGGATGCCCGATCCGGCCGTCATCCACTGCACATCGCCGGCTGTCATCTTGCCCTTGTTGCCGAGCGAGTCGCCGTGCTCCACCGACCCGGCCAGCACATAGGTGATGGTCTCGATGCCGCGATGCGGATGCCATGGGAACCCGTTGATGTAATCCTCCGGATGCTCATTGCGGAAGTCGTCGAGCAGCAGGAAGGGGTCGAACTCTCTGGTTTTGCCGAAGCCAAACGCACGCTGCAGGCGAACGCCCGCACCTTCCAGCGTGGCTTTGGTCGACAGGATCTCTTTCACCGGTCTGAGGGACATGGTGTCATTTCCATTTCTGGTCTGTTGGGGAATGGGACCAGTCTATTGGATTCACGAGATACAGGAAGGACTCGCGGCGGCCAGGCCCGCTTCAGGCCAAACACCCTGAGATCGGGTAAATCAAGGACTTAGCAGAATTCCAGGCCGGTGTGAGGCTGTCCGCCAGACGCCGCCCTATTTCGGTGGTGCGTTGGTACCCTGTGCGGATCTGGCCGCCTGCGCTGAGGCTCGCCTGGCCGCCAACCGCGCCTGTTTCTCCTGATGTTTGCGGACGTAGTGGGCGGCGATATCCGGATAGAACTCGCGCACCGACGAAAACGCCACGTCCCGCATCACCGAATACCCGAACTTCGTGGCGAGCACCCCGAACGTGCCGGCACTCGGCGGGTAATAGTACCGCGACACGTATTGGGTAATCGCCTTGCCTCCCAGACCGGCGAGATTGGGCGTCAGATGCCCGCGATAGCTCCGTGCGACCGCCTGCTGGCTGATCACATAAAGCGCGCGGACATCGATCCGGTGACCCGTTCCCAGAGCGTAATAGCGAGTGTCCTCGCGCAGCAGGGTGGGCAGGAACCAGGCGGAAAGGTAGGTGTTGTCGGTCTTATCGACGAAACCACGCCACGTGTACAGGCTGAAGCCTTCAATTCCTTTGCCGAGCGCCGTGTGCTCATCGGTAGCCTCGGCAGTAAGCGAGGTAAGGCCGAGAAAGATGAAGGAGGAATAGTCGAAGGCCTGGCGGGTCGCGACGACAAAGTTGTACTTGAACCCCGGCGGATGCGCCGCCTCGCCCCCGGAAACGCTCCGAAAATTTGGCATGAAACCAAGAATGCGCTGGGGCTGGAGGCGCTCGATGGGGATCGGATTCCCGTTCTTGTCGACAGGGGTCTTCGTAGTCCTGGCCGGGCGTTGGCTGGGCAGAGGCGTGTCCGGGACGGAGGATGTCTGCGGCGTGAGTTCTGCGGGTTCCGAGTCCACGGCCTGGTCGGAGCAGGAAGTCGGTCCGAAGACCGGCTCCGCACCGTCGCCGCCCGCGCAAGCTTGAGCCGTGGCGCACCGTGGGGGATTGTCCGTCAACAGTGGCTGACCGAAGCTGCTGGCGGCCACCGTCAGGCAGAAACTCAGGAGAATCAGACGCAAATACTCCATCCTTAGACAGGGAACGAGACAGGGCGTGCGCACCGCTCGAAAGGGGAATCCCGGGACTTTCTTGATTAGAACAGGAAGCGGCCAAAATAGTTTCAGTTTGCGGTGAATAAAAGGCGGAACCCACGGTACTTCAGGGCGCCCCCTGAACCCGGAAACCCGACGGACCGAGCCAAAGCCACGTGTGCTTGCGGCGCGCTAAATCTCAGTCGGCCAGCTTGAGCAGGGCCAGCGTGCGGACAGGCGCGAGGTCCCGCGATTGACGGACAATCAGGCGGATTCCCGTGCCCTCCGGATACCGCGGCGACTCCGCGATCATCTGCGCGACCGCAGCAGGAAACGGCTTCTCACGGACCGCTTCCATCGCCCTCGCTCCCAGAACAAACGACACGCGAAAACATCCCTTACATGGGCCCAGATAGACGATGTTCTGGTCCTTGCGTCTCAGGCGGAGCGACCACCCATACTTGGTGCCGTCCATCTTCCATTCCTCGCTCGACGCGCCGTGTGCTTCCATCCAGTGAATGAACTCCGACCAGGCAGGAGCGCTGGAGCCGAGGGCGGCGCTCAGCTCGTTTTCCGAGGGACGGCTGCTCTTGCCGATGAAAGCGTTCAGGACTTCCATGGCCCACCTCCACAAAACATGCAGCGGAGGAACCCATGATTGTACCGCCGGCTGACCGGCCGGGAGGCCAATTCCCGAGGCTTGTCGCAGGGATGAAATCACCCCGTAGCGATTGCCTGTGGAGCTTCGGGTCACACTTCTGTCCGCCCGGTTGATTTCCCCGTCGGCACGCGAACGGACCCAACCTCACGGTAACGTCCACTGCCCGTTGGCAGAGAGAGTAGAGTAAGGGCGACGGCAGGATGCTGCATCTCAGAAAAAGAAAACGAGGGCAGGAGTTCTCATGAAGCGGTGGATGAAGATCGCAATTGGCGTTGTGGTGGTGCTGGTTCTCGTCGTTTTAACTCTGCCGCTGTTTGTCAATGCGGATTCTTTCCGGCCGATGCTGGAAACCCAGCTGTCCAGCGCCCTGGGCCGCAAGGTCACCCTGGGCAAGCTCAGCTTCTCGCTCCTGTCAGGCAGCGTGGTCGCCGATCAGCTGTCGGTTGCTGACGATCCCGCCTTCAGCACGCAGCCATTTTTGCAGGCGAAGGCCCTGAAAATCGGCGTAGATGTCGGCGCCTTCCTCTTTCATCATCAGGTGAACATCAAAAAATTCGTCACAGAATCGCCGGAGATTCACCTCATCTCCAACGAAAAGGGCGTCTGGAATTACTCGAGTCTGGGCCGCAGCGGATCCCAGTCCAGCCAGCAATCCGGCCCCGCGCCTCAATTGATCGTCGGCGTGGTGGATATCACGGATGGCAGGGTCATCGTGTCGTCGATTCCGGCCAATGGAAATCCGTTTGTGTATGACGCGGTGAATATCACCGTCGACAATCTCTCGTTCGGCCATGTGATGCCATTCTCGGTCAAGGCCAATCTGCCCGGAAAGGGAACCGTGTCTCTCAGTGGAACGGTCGGTCCCATCAACCAGCAGGACGCATCGGCGACCCCGGTCAACGCGCAGCTGGCCGTCCGGAGTTTCGATCCGGTCCAGGCGGGAGTGCTGCCGGCGAGTGCCGGCATCGATATGCAGGCCGATATCGAGGCGCAGCTCAAATCCGACGGCAAGACGGCATCGAGCACCGGCAGAATCGTCACGCACCATCTGCTGCTGGCAAAAGGCGGAACCCCAACCGTCAATCCGGTGAATCTCACCTACAAGGTCGATCACGATCTCCAGGCGCGGACGGGGCAGGTGAAGCAGTTGGCGGTGGAGACAGGTCCCGTGACGGTCTACGTGCAGGGAACCTACGCGATGACGGGACCGGCCACGACCGTCGACCTGCACCTCAACGCAACAAAGATTCCGGTCGATGCCGTGGAGTCTCTGCTGCCGGCCGTGGGAGTGCAACTGCCCAGCGGATCACAGCTGAAAGGTGGCACGCTCACCGCGCAGCTCGGCATCACCGGAACGGCCACCGCTCCGATCATCGCCGGACCCGTGGAGGTGGATAACACCCAGCTGGCCGGATTCGATCTGGGTTCTAAGATTCAGGGATTGAAGGCTCTCACCGGGACCAGCGACGGCACAGCAATCCAGCTGGTCCGCGCGGATGTGCGCCAGACGCCGGCCGCGACGCAGCTGAGCAATATCAATTGCGTCGTGCCCGCCATCGGCAGTGCCACGGGCCAGGGAACAGTAGCGCAGTCCGGAGCCCTCAATTTTCAGCTGACGGCGAAGCTCAGTGGAACAGGCGCGGCGGGCGCAGCCATCGATACGGCAGCGGCAGCGCTGGGTGGCGTTGCCGGCAACCTGTTGCAAACCGCAGCGAATGCCAGCGTCCCGTTGACGGTTACCGGCACAACCTCGAATCCCGTGATCCGCGCAGACGTGCGCGCCCTCATGAAAGGAAGCCTCGGGACGGCAGCGAAGAAGGGGCTGGGCAACTTGCTGCAGGGACTGGTGCCAAAATAGCGAAACCGGGCGGGTTTCGGAGCGGTCGCTCAGAAGTGGAAGGAGCCCGGCTCACCACAGCGGGCACTGCAAGAATGAACATTACCCGACGATTCCGAACTTTGGTGTTATAGGATATCTCTCTTTTGGAGGAGATAATCCGCGTCAGCCGGTCTCATCCTCATGCTCGCGCTCAGAAAGTCTGCCGAATTATCCAGAGACTTATCCAGAAAGTGGAGGCCCCGACAATACCCGGAAATCGTGCTTCTGGCCTTCTGTTTGACCGTCCTGAGCATCGGCTACTTCCTGAGATTGCCGGCCAGTCCTCCTGACCTTATCTCTGGCGAAGAGTTGCTCCGCCATTATCTTTGCCCTCTGGCACTGGCGATTGTTGTCCATCTTGTGCTCCTTGCGCGCTCGCGTTCCAGCCGCGGGTCCAGTGGCTTCATCCTCGGGGTGAGCATTCCGACAGTAATTGTCGCTACACTCTGTCATTTCCAGTTCAAAGCCTGGATGCCTTTGATCAATCCCCATCGGTACGGCAGGGTCTATGAAAACGTAGACCAGCAATTCGGCTTCATCGTGGCCCTGTGCACCCATTTTGTTGCATGGATGGATCGCTGCGGCATCAGCGTCTCCGACGCCTATCACGGCTGCTTCATGATCCTGTTCTTTATCTGCTTCGGCTTACATGCGCTGTATGACAGCCCGATCGGGCAGCGCCAGTTGATGCTCGGCGTCGGATGCATTCTGGCTTTCGGGGGTATCTGTTACTGGATCGCCCCGGCCGTGGGCCCCTTTGTTTATCGACACGGAGCGGACAGCCACGCCACGTTTATCCAGATGCATATGTGGCAGAAGTTCCAGTCTCTCGTCTCAACTCGCCACATGCCCGCAGGCTACTTTCTCATGTCGCCCGCCGCGATGCCGAGCCTGCATGTTGCCCACACAGCATTCTTCCTCTGGATGCTGCGGCGTATTTCGCGGCCGCTCAGCCTTCTGTTTCTCCCGGTCCTGTTGTGGTTTATTGCCACGGCAATCGGACTCGCTTGGCATTACATTCTCGATATTCCAGCTGGCCTTCTGCTGGCGGCATTGGCCGTTCTGCTGGTTCAAAGAGCGCTGCCTGATCCACAGGACGTCATTTCGACCGAGACCGTCTCCCCCGAACATGCAGCTCTTGAGGAGCCGATCCCCGCCTGAGAGGTGCCGGCAGCCACGGTGTTGCCCGTTCGTCTTCAGCCCAAAGCAGCCACCGTGGCGGTGCGGTCTTCCGATCCGCACCGCCCTCGGCGGAAATCAGGCCGTGTGCGCATGCCCGGCGGTGCGCGGACGAACCCGGAATTTCCGTGTGTTGATCGCCAGCGTGCGCTCCATCTTGCGCAGCGCGTGGGCTTCATCCGGTGCAGCAAAGGTGGAAGCGATGCCGCGAGCTGAAGCGCGCCCCGTGCGTCCTACGCGATGTACGAAGTCTTCCGCCTCTTTGGGCATGTCGTAGTTGACCACGTGCGCGACATCGGCCACGTCGATTCCGCGCGCCGCGACATCGGTTGCGACCAGAACGCGATGCTGCCCCTGAGCGAAGCTGCGCAGTGCCGCATTGCGCTGGGACTGCGACCGGTCGCCGTGAATCGGAACCGCTGAGTGCCCAGCGCGCTTCAGTCGCCGAGCCACGCGGTCGGCGCCATGTTTCGTGCGTACGAAGACGAGGAAGCTGCCATCGTGCGCGCCGAGCAGGTGCTCGAGGAGTTCCTGCTTCTTGTCCACAGGGACCTCGAACGTCTGCAGCTCCACGTTCGGCGAGGGCTTCAGGACGGAGCCGATCTCGATCCGGATCGGGTCCTTGAGATAGTCGCGTGCGACGTCGCGGATCTCAGCGCTCAGTGTCGCCGAGTAGCAGAGCGTCTGGCGATCGGTGGACAGGGAAGCCGCGATGCGGCGGATAGCGGGCTTGAAGCCCATGTCCAGCATCCGGTCGACCTCGTCCAGAACGAGGGTTCGGATGCCGCTCAGGCTCACGAGCTTCCGCTCGAGGTAGTCTTCGAGGCGGCCGGGCGTGGCGACAATGAGCCGCGCGCCGCGGCGGATCGCATCCAGCTGCGGGCCTTCGTTCAAACCGCCGCAGACCAGCGCTGCTGTGCCGCGGCTGCCCGTGAGATGGCGGTAGGATTCGAGCACCTGCATAGCCAGTTCGCGCGTGGGCAGCAGAACCAGAGCGCTCGCGCCCTTCGTGTCCTTCGGCATGCGCTCGATGAGCGGAATCAGGAAGCTGAGAGTCTTCCCCGTGCCGGTTTGCGCCGTGGCGAGGACGTCGCGGCCTTCCAGCGCCGGCGGGATCGCTCCGGCCTGCACCGGGGTGGGGATGACAAAATTGGCGTTCGCCAGCTGCTGCTGCAGCGAGGGCGAGAGAGGGAGTTCAGAAAACAGTTTCAATGGGTTCCTTGGCTCGGGAGTACCCGCAATTCCCTCTGGGGGCCACATCGGCCTCTTCATCCAGGGATCCAGCGGGTGGCCGGAGTCGTTGTGTTCCTCGGCGTGGCTCGGCTCCATGCGGAGCTTCGCCCGAGGGCTTACGTTTCTATGCAGGGAAGTTCGGGGAGCGCCTTACGACACGCTGGTTCGACTTGGTCCCACATACACCTCTTCGGCTGGGGAGCGCTCCGGCATGAGCCTGAAGCAACTGCAGCCTGGCCTGGTCAGGACCACCTGACGCTGAAGCCATCACGCTGAGAGGGCTGGGAGGATTACGGGAGGACGATCTTGCGGATGAAGGCGAGAACGGCTCACAACCAAACAACTGAGCGTAAGCACAGTATAGCAGGCGCGGGCCGATGACAGCCGAGGGCTCCCCCAATCGTTTTACGCCACCGGAATTCGCACCTCTGCAATGCACCCCGTGTGGTTCGGCTTGTTCCTGAGTTCGATCGACCCGCCGTGTGCCTCGACGATCTGCCGCGCAAGCGCCAGCCCCACGCCGGACCCCGCCTTCTTCGTCGTATAAAGCGGCACAAAGAGATTCTCAGGATTGGCCAGCCCCGGGCCGTTGTCCTCGATGGCAATGCACACCATCTCGCCCTCTTCCGTGGCCTGCAGGCTCACTTCCGGGCGGCACGGTGGTCCCGATCGCTCCGACCGCGGACGCGGCCCCGCCGTCCCCTGACCTTCGGCCAGCCCTGCGGAAACAGGCGCCGATTCGCTCTCCTCCACACACGACAGCGCCGATTCCACCGCGTTGCGCACCAGGTTGATGAGCAACTGCTCGATCTGATCGGCATCGGCCAGCAATTCAACGTCCGGAGCCGAGAGCAAGCGCACATCGAGCCGGATCTCCAGCGAAACGACACGCTCCAGTAAGGGCTGCAGCGGAACGCGCTTCAGCACCGGTGCGGGCAGCTGCGCTAGCTGGCGATACGCCTGCACAAATCGGTTCAGTGACTCGGCTCGATTCTCAATCACAGAGAGTCCGCGCTGCAGGTCGCGCTGCAGCGCAGCGATGGCAGGAGGGGCTGGCAAGGGTGCAGTCTCGGCCGTCCCGGTGTCCATCCCGTTCGGAGATTTGGGCAGAATGCGTCCCCGCAGCGATCCGGCAATCGATTTAATCGGGGTCAGAGAATTGCTGATCTCATGACCGATGACGCGAATCAGTCGACGCCAGGCGAGCCGTTCTTCTTCGCGCAGCGCCGCGCTCACATCGGAGAGCACGACAAGGGTGTGCGGAACGCCGCGCTGCCGGAACTCCCCGCGGCGAATCATCCAGCGCGCCGGCTGGCTGGGTTCGGGGCGCTTGATCCCGGAGCGCTGCAGGTCCAGCTGAAGCACCGTTTCGCTGGGCTCTCCGAGAAGCCCTGTCAGCGCCAGTTCCTTCGCGGTCTTGCCCAGGTGCTTGGCGGGTTCGAGAGCAAAGACACGCTCCGCGGCCGGATTGAGAAGCCGAAGCCGCGTCTCCTGATCGAAGGCCAGAACCGGCGCATCCATTTCCGCGATCACGCGCCGCAGCAGCGCCACGGCTTCGAGGGAAGCGACACGCTGGGTTTGCAGTGTATCGGCGAGCGCATTAATCTCCAGCGCGAGCTGACCGACCGAGTCGTCGCGATTCGCCCCCCGCGCGCGAAACGAGTAGTCCTCCTCGCGCAGAGCAGCCACCACGTTCGCCAGCGTCTGGATCGGACGAATGGCCTCTTCGATAAACGCGGCAAAGATAAGCAACAGGATGAGCAGCAGGATGCCTAGTGTCGCCAGCATCGGACCCGCAGAAACGTGCAGCAGCGCCAGAACCGCAGCGCAGAGGCCCATGAAAACGAGAGCGGCCACGGTGCAAAAAATCCTGAGCCGCGCCTCGAAGGCGACGCTCTGGCGTTTAGGCTTGCGCCTGGATGTGCCGCGATGATTCGCCATGGCTCAGAGCAGGGCATACAGCGCAGAGCACACAAACCTGCTCCGACGTCCGTGGGTCTTCTCCGTGCGATCGGTGCTGCCCGTGTTGGTTCCGAGGAAGGCGCGGTTCGCCCTATATCCCATACTTCTCCATCCGCCGGTAGAGCGCCCCGCGGCTCAGTCCAAGGGCTTCTGCCGCCTGGCTCACGTTGCCGTTGCAGCGCGAGAGGGCTTTGCGGATGAGGATACTCTCCACAGACTCAAGAGACATCTCTTCGAGTGCCTGGGTGGAGACGCGTGCAGGCGAGAGGCCCAGGTCGGAGACCTCAATAATGTCTTCACGCGACATCAGCACCGAGCGCTCGATGGTGTGGTCGAGTTCGCGAACATTACCCGGCCACGCGTAGTGCAGCATCAGTTCCATCGCCGTTGGATCGATCCCCGAAACCGGCTTCCGGTAACGCTGCGAATAGCGAGCGAGGAAATGCGCAGCCAGCGGCGGGATGTCCTCGCGGCGCTCGCGCAGCGGAGGCAGGTGGATCTCGACCGTATTGAGGCGAAAGAGCAGGTCAGCGCGAAAATTGCCCCCCTCGACCTCTTTCCGAATATCGGCATTCGTGGCCGAGATCACCCGCACGTTGACGTGGCGGGTCTTCGAGGAGCCGACCCGCTCCATCTCTCCCGTCTCCAGAACCCGCAGCAGCTTCGCCTGCTGCCGCATCGGGACGTTGGCGATCTCATCCAGAAAGAGCGTGCCGCCCTCGGCCAGTTCGAAGCGGCCAATGCGCTCCGTGCGCGCGTCGGTAAACGCGCCCTTCACGTGCCCAAAAAGTTCCGACTCAAAGGTGCCTTCCGGCAGCGCGCCGGTGTTCACCGCAACCATGGAGCGCGAGGCGCGCGGCGAAAGCGCGTGCAGCGTCTGCGCGACAACTTCCTTGCCGGTGCCGTGCTCGCCGGTGATCAGCACGCTGGCGTCCGAGGGACCAATGCGCGCGATCGTCGCCAGAACCGGCTGCATCACAGGAGCGGTCGCGATCATCTCCGGCAGATTGGCAGCCCGCAGAAGCCGATTCTCCGCTTCCAGGCGCTGCGCGCGGCGCACTGCATGGCTCAGATCGATCTGTGTGCGCAGAATCGTGAGCAGCCGCGCATTGTCCCACGGCTTCTGGATGAAGTCCGACGCCCCCCGCCGCATCGCTTCGACCGCCAGTTCGACATTGGCCCACGCCGTCATCACGATCACCGGCAGATGCGCCTCGTGGCCGCGAATCTGTGAGAGCAGATCCAGCCCTTCGCGTCCGGAGGTCGTGTCGCGCGTGTAATTCAGATCGAGGAGCAGCGCGTCGAACGACCCAGACTTCAGGGCGTCGAGCACCATATACGGCGACGTCGCCTTCTCGATGCGATACCCTTCCGGCTCCAGCAGGAGCTCGAGCGCATCGAGAATATGCGGCTGATCGTCTGCGATCAGGACCAAAGGCGCGAGCTTGGGATTGGCGGCCTCGGTCGAAACGGGTTGGGCTGCGGTGCTCGACATAGTGTGGGTTTTTGCGGTCGGCGGCCAGCTACAGGCTACCGGCTTCCATTATGGACCGTGCGTCACCACGCCCGCTTTGGCGTCGTCAATGGAGACGTGCGTGAGATCGAGGGTCGTCCCCGTGGCACGGTCGATGTCGACCTTGGCTTTGTCGTACTGGTTCTGGGCTGCATCCAGCGCGGATTCGGCCGTTGCCAGGGCGTTCTCGGCGTTCAGAGTATCGACACTGGATTTGGCGCCGAGCGTTTGCTCCTGTTTGGTGATGTCAAACAGGCGCTGCGCCAGATCGCGAGCCTTCTGCGCCGAGTCCACCAGGGCTCGCTTCTGCTCGAGCGCGAACTGCGCATTGCGGACGTCGAAACGGATGTTCTTCTGCTGCTGCACATAGGCGATCTGGCTTTGCCGGAACGCCAGCTGTGCGCGGAACTGATCGGCCTTGGCCTGCCGGTTGCGAATCGTGATGTTGAGATTGAAGCCAACCCGGTATTCCGGCGCCGAGTAGTTGAAGGCATCCTTCAGCACACCGGGTGTGTCGGGGGGAAGGTTCGTGGTGCAGTAGCCGGGGCCCCCGCTGCAATACGGGTTCAGCGGACCGCCCAGCCCGGTTCCACTGAAGTATCCGTACGCGTTGAGCTGCGGCAACAGGAGGTTGTTGACCACCTTCACGTTGTCCTGCGCGACCTGCATGCTGATCTGATCCTGGGCCACATCGGGCCGATTCTTCTCGGCGTCAGCAATCAGATCCTCGATGGATTTGTTTTCGTTGGGATCCGGTGCGCTCCGGATATCCAGCGGGATCACGGACATATCGTCGATGGTCGGGTCATCGACGTTGGTCAGAGCATTCTTCAAATAGAATTCAGCCGCTCGCAGGTTCGCC
>JBKICP010000302.1:0-14903 GCA_046567085.1 Acidobacteriota bacterium | reverse complement strand
CTGGCTAACCTGCATGCTCTTCGGCGCGCTCATCTCGCCCACCGACCCCATCGCGGTCCTTGAGTTGCTGCGCCGCGTCGACGCACCCGCAAGCCTCGAAGCACAGCTCACCGGCGAGTCGCTCTTCAACGATGGCGTTGGTGCCGTCGTCTTCCTCACCCTGCTCGCCTCTCTCAACGGCAATGGCCACCCCTCCGTCGCCAGCTTCACCTGGCTCCTCCTCATCAAGGCCGGCGGAGGCATACTCCTCGGCCTCGCCCTCGGCCTGGTTGTCTATCGCCTGATCCGCACCGTCGACAGCTACCGCGTCGAAGTCCTTCTCACCCTCGCCCTCGCCATGGGCGGATATGCGCTCGCCGACGCGCTGCACCTCTCGGCACCCCTGGAGGTGGTCGCCGCCGGTCTGGTGGTCGGTGGTCGCGCGCGCCATCTCGCCATGTCCGAAGAAACCCGCGGTCACGTCGACGACTTCTGGGAGTTGATCGATGCCTTCATGAATGTCATCCTCTTCCTCCTCCTCGGCCTCGAACTGCTCGCCATGCCATGGAAGGTGGAGTACATTTACGCCGGCCTGCTGGCGATTCCCGTCGTCCTCGGTGCGCGCTGGCTCAGCGTCGCCGCCTCCCTCGGACTCGTCCGCGCCTTCCACAAACCCGTCCGCGGCGCCATGAGCGTCCTCACCTGGGGCGGCCTGCGCGGCGGTCTCGCCGTCGCTCTCGCGCTGTCCCTCCCACAGGGACAGCCCCACGACCGCCTCCTCGCCATCACCTATATCGTCGTGATCTTCTCCATCGTCGTGCAGGGCCTGTCCATGAGCAGTCTCCTCCACCGGCTCGGCCTGGGCCGCGCCCACCCCGTCCAGGTGCCCTGATGCCCCGGCCGCATGGTATTCTTCAGCGTTCCGCATGAGTGATCGCACCCATCCCATCCGCGTGCTCGTCGCCAAACCCGGCCTCGACGGACACGACCGCGGCGCCAAGGTCATCGCGCGCGCCCTGCGCGATGCCGGCATGGAAGTCATCTACACCGGCCTCCGCCAGACACCGGAGATGATCGTCAACGCCGCCATCCAGGAAGATGTGGACTGCGTCGGCCTCAGCATCCTCTCCGGCGCCCACAACGCCATCGTTCCGCGCGTGACGGCCATGCTCCGCGAACAAGGCGCTGGAGACATTCTCGTCGTCCTGGGCGGCACCATCCCTGAACAGGACATCGCCGCGCTCAGAGAGAGTGGCGTCGCAGCGGTCTTCGGTCCGGGAACTTCTCTCGACGCCGTGGTGACGTTCATTCGCGAGAACGTCAAGCCGAAAGGCGTCGAAGTCTAGTAGCAGCGAGCCGCCGGAGCCTGCACTCGCACACGTGCACCTCACCTCGCAACCGCAGCCCTGAACCCAAAGGACCGGCCGCCTCTCGGTAGCCCCCCGAATTGCGGAAACGGCAGCGAATTGAGGAAAACCCGTGAATTGCGACAGCCCCCGCGAATTGCGATAGGCCAGGTTCACCCCACAGCAAGAAGCAAACGCCCGCACCCCCCAAACAGCAACCCCGTTCCTCCGCCGCTCTGAACCTAAAGTACCCGTAGCCACCCGACCACCCCCGGATCGGGAATATTCCGAATCCCAATAGATGTATATGCATCTTTTCTCCATGAGCAGCACTCCCCTTCCCGCTCTGGATTGCCTCTGCGCCAGTTTCCGCCGTGCCTCCCGAGCCCTCACCCAGCACTATGAGGAGGCTCTGCGGCCCCTCGCACTCACGCCGACCCAGTTCACCGTCCTGCAGGCACTGGCGCGAACCGGCCCCATCCCGCAAGGCAGGCTCGGCGAAATTCTCGCCATCGACTCCACGACCCTGACGCGCACGCTCGACATCATGAGCGCGCACGGCTGGATCGCGAAGAGCCCAGGAAAGGATCGGCGAGAACGGCGCGTGGGACTGGCACGGAAGGGAGAAGCCTTGCTCGAACGCGCTCTGCCGCGGTGGGAGAAGGTGCAGTCGGACCTGCGCCGCCGCCTCGGCGCCGGGCCCTGGGAGCAGATGTTGCAGCTAACGCATCAGGTGACCACGACGGTCACAGAATGAGGAGACCGGTCATGACCCAATACGCAAAGTTCACGAAGATCCTGCTCGCCGCGTGGTTCGTCTTCGCGCTGGCTGCCTCGGCCCTCCACCTCTACCAGAACCATCCCGGACAGCCGCCATTGCCTCTCGGCCTCGGCGCGCTGACGCCGATCGTCGTGTTCCTGCTCTGGTATGCCGCCTCGCCGCGCTTCCGCGCGTTTGTGCTGTCCATCAATCCGCGTGTGCTCACCCTGGCCCACACCTGGCGTGTCGGCGGATTTGTCTTTCTCGCGCTGGCAACCTACGGCATCCTGCCGTGGTTCTTCGCGCTGCCGGCCGGGCTGGGCGATATGGCGGTTGGATTCACCGCGCCCGGCATCGCCCTCAACGGCACAAACCCGCAACGGCGTGGACGCTTCATCCTCTGGCAACTGTTCGGCATGGCCGACCTGGTGACCGCCGTGGCGCTGGGCACGCTGGCGGGCGTGATTGCGCCGCATGGAGTTCAGCCGACCGCGATGACCCTGCTCCCCATGAGCCTGATTCCAACCTTTGCGGTACCGCTGCTCTTCATCCTGCACATCATCTGCCTCGCGCAGGCCCGGCGCTGGCCCGCACAGGTCGCACCCTCGCTGCGACAGCCTCTGGGTCAGCCGGCGCTCTGATGTCTTCGAACGATGGTGGAAACTGAGGCCTGAGCCGCCGTCCTGGGCTCAGGCTTCCTGCTGGATGGCTGTGGTCAGCAGCCGGTAGGCCTCGTTGATCGCCGCCATGCGGTCGCTCGCCTGCTTCTGCTCGCGATTCCCTTCGCGTCCCATCCGGTCCGGATGGTATCGTCCCGCCATTTTGCGATAGGCTGCGCGAATCTGCTCCCGCGTGCTGCTCGCGGCGACGCCCAGAAGCCGGCACGCCGTCTCGAAGGTGAGCGGCGCGAACATCGCCGGTTCCATCTCCGCCTCCTGCCACCCGCTGGACACGGAAGCTTCCCTCACGGAGCCGGACGAAGTTACCGGCGCCGCGGAACTCACGGGGACCGCCGGTTCAATATTCAGGAACGGCAGAAATGTGAAACGGGAAAAACCTGCCGGCATCGGAGTCGACAGGTTCTTCGATTCCTGATGCCGATGCAGATAATTCTCGGACGCTGCGCTCACCCCGATCGTCCAGCTCTCCACAAAAAATGTGGGATCGGGCTCCGCATTCGCACCCAGTAGCGGCTCCACCTGCGTCAGCAGAGGCTCCGAGCCAGGGCCCTCGTCCCACCAGCCAGCCGAACCAGGCCGGTAAGCATCCTGGATTCTTGCGCGGGTCGCCTCGTCAATCGGGAACGGAGGATGCACGCCTACCTTATCGGCAGTCGCGGCAAATTCTTCCAGCCCCGGCACCCGCCCCTATTCCCTACTCCCTGCTCCCTGATTCCCCGCTCCCCACCCGGCCGCCATCCGCTCCTTCAGAATGCAGTGGTCCTGGACGACACGAATCCCCGCAGCCTCCGCCCACCCCACCGCCTCATCGTGGACCACGCCCTCCTGCAGCCACAGGCGCGGAATCTTCAGCCGGATCGCGTCCTTCACAATCTCCGGCACGTATTCCGGCGCGCGAAACACATTCACCAGATCGATCTCCGGATGCGCCGCCACAGCCTCATCGAGCGTGGCGTAGGCTTTCTCCCCCAGCGCCTCGTCGATCAGCGGGTTCACCGGAATGATCCGGTATCCCCGCGACTGCATAAAACGGGAGACGCCCAGCGACGCGCGCCCCTCCCGGTTGGTGAGGCCGACCACGGCAATAGTGCGCGCATTCTCCAGGATCTCGCGAATCGTTTGCGGTTCGTTCATAGCACCTGTGGGATTGAAGAAGACTGAACTCGATGTGTAATTCGCATTGACTTATTTAAGTCACGTTACCATAATCGGCTTATGGCACCCGGCAGCGTTCGGACCTCCATCGACATCCCACGGGAGCTGCATCGCAGGGTTCGTGAAGCCGCGGCTCGCAAGGGGTGTTCCGCTCGAAAACTGATTCTGAACAGCATTGAGCGGGTTGTGGAAGAGACGGATGCTCCCCCACCCCGGCGAAGGCTCTCCCTCGATAAGGGATTGATTCGACCGGCTGGCCGACGCATCGATCTGACGAACGATCGGATCTATGACCTCATTGAGTTTCCCTGACATCAACGTCTGGCTTGCTCTGGCGGCATCCGAGCATGTCCATGCGAAACCCGCCCGTGTTTGGTGGGGTCAGCAGCACGGCCGGATCGCCTTCTCCCGATTTTCACAACTCGGATTCCTGCGTCTGATCACCACAGCATCGACCATGGATCAAAGGCCGCTGTCGCTTGCCGAGGCGTGGAAGGTCTACGACCGCTTCTACGACGACGACAGAGTCGTCTGGGTCGCAGAACCTCCGCAGGTCGAGCGCTTCTTCCGCAGGAATGCCTCGGCAAAAACCGCATCCCCGAAGATTTGGTCCGACGCATGGCTCCTGGCTTTCGCAGAAGCCGCCGGCGGCACTTTGATCACCTTTGATCGGGCGCTGAAATCCCGAGGAGCGCGCTGCCTGCTCGCCTGAGGCGTTCGCCCCTCAGTAATTGACGATCTTTGCGAACGACTGCGGATCGAGGCTCGCCCCGCCCACCAGTGCCCCGTCGATCTCCACTTCCGCCATCAGCGACGTCGCGTTGTCCGGCTTCACGCTGCCGCCATAGAGGATGCGCATCGCCTCGGCCGCCGCGCCGCCCAGCAGCTTCGCCACCTCCGCGCGGATCACCGCATGCGCCTCGGAAGCAATCTGCGGGGTCGCCGTCTTGCCCGTGCCGATCGCCCACACCGGCTCATACGCAATCACGATGGCTCCCGCCTCGGCCGCGGTGATTCCCGCCAGCACGCCCCGCGTCTGCCGCACCAGAACCTCGTTCGTCTTGCCGGCCTCGCGCTCGGCCAGAACCTCGCCCACGCATAAAATCGGCACCAGTTGGTGTGCCAGAGCAGTCTTCAGCTTTTTATTGATCAGTTCGTCCGTCTCGGCAAAATACTGCCGCCGCTCCGAATGGCCGAGGATGACGTGGGTCGCCCCGATCGCCTTCAGCATCAGCGGTGAGGTCTCCCCCGTATAGGCACCCTCGTCGGCGAAATGCATGTTCTGCGCGCCGACGGCCACACCTGACCCCGTCGCCGCGGCAATCGCAACCGAAAGCGAGGTGAACGACGGGCACACCACCATCTCGTCTCGCGTATGGTTGGCCACCAGCGACAAAAATCCCTTAAAAAACTCCTGGGCCTGGGCCGGAGTCTTGTACATTTTCCAGTTGGCTGCGATGAGCGCCTTGCGCGGCATAGTCGATAGTCCCTCAGGGTGATTGTAGTGGACGCGCTCCCCCTGCGATGGTGATGGTGAACACAGCCGCGGAAGCCCCGCGCTCCTGGCTCACCCACGGCAATCAAGAGGCACCAGTCGTGTATCGTGATTCTGGTCGTAGAACCTACGCAATGATGACGGCAAAGGCGACGGCGCGGACGAGTAAAGGCCGGGTGCGCAACGGCAATGAGGATGCCTTCGGCTTCCGTCCTGAGCACGGCATCTACGTCGTGTGCGACGGCATGGGCGGCGCAGCCGGCGGTGAGATCGCCAGCCGCATGACCGTCGACGCCATCCTCGAGCGCATGACCGCCGCCCCCGCCCCCGATCCGCCCGCCCTCTCCGCCCAGGAACGCCTCCACCAGGCCATCGCCGAAGCCAACCGCCGCGTCCTCGACCGCGCCGAGCGCGAACCCTCCCTCTCCGGCATGGGCACCACCCTCGTGGCTCTTCTGCTCGATGACAACCGCGCCCTCATCGCGCATGCTGGCGACAGCCGCTGCTATTTGCTGCGCGGCCAATCCCTCCACCGCATCACCCAGGACCACTCTCTGGTCGACGAACAGATCCGCATCGGCGCCATGACCGAAGAAGAAGCGGCGCGCTCGCCCCTGCGCAGCGTCATCACCCGCGCCATCGGCACCCAACCCGCCGTCTCCGAAGACCTGATCGAGATGGAGCCGGAACCCGACGACGTCTTCCTGCTCTGCTCCGACGGCCTCACCCGCGAAGTCGACGAAGACACCATCGCCCGCATCCTCGGCGCCGGCAACGATCTCGACCGCGCCGCCCAGGCGCTGATCGATGCGGCCAACGACGCAGGCGGCCGCGACAACATTACCTGCCTCATCGTCGCCATCCGCGCATAAACTCCAAAGACAGGATCGAAGCTTATGACCGACATCAAAACCGTTGGCGTCATCGGCGCCGGCACCATGGGCAACGGCATTGCCCACGTCTTTGCCCGCAGCGGATACCACGTCATGCTCTGCGAGGTCGAACAGCGCTTCCTCGACCGCGGCCTCGAGACCATCCGCAAAAACCTCGGCCGCGAAGCCGAAAAGGGCAAGATCACCGCCAACGACGTCGACGACGCTCTCGCCCGCATCGAAGGCACCCTCGACCGCAGCGATCTCGCCGAAGCCCAGTTCATCGTCGAAGCCGCCACCGAAAAATTCGACGTCAAAAAAGCGCTCTTCCAGGAACTGGACAAAATCGCCAGACCCGACGTCATCCTCGCCTCCAACACCTCCTCCATCTCCATCACCAAACTCGCTGCGCAGACCGGCCGCCCCGATCGCGTCATCGGCATGCACTTCTTCAACCCCGTCCCGATGATGAAGCTGGTCGAAGTGATCCGCGGCCTCCAGACCAGCCAGGAAACCTACGAGACCGTCGCCAGCCTCGCCGAAAAGCTCGGCAAAACCGCCGTCGAGGTCAACGACGCCCCTGGCTTCGTCTCCAACCGCGTCCTCATGCCTCTGCTGAACGAGGCCATGTACGCCGTCATGGAAGGCGTGGCCACGCCCGACGCCATCGACGAAGTCTTCCGCCTCGGCATGGCGCATCCCATGGGCCCGCTGACCCTCGCCGACTTCATCGGCCTCGACGTCTGCCTCGACATCATGCGCGTTCTGCACGATGGGCTCGGCGATCCGAAGTATCGGCCGTGTCCGCTGCTCGTCCGCATGGTCGACGCCGGCTGGCTCGGCCGCAAGTCCGGACGCGGCTTCTACACCTACTAAGCACTCACCCCAACACGGCTCTGCTGCAGCTGACCCCGGGAGCACTGCTCCCCAGGGCTGCCTTACGGCTGCCCCGCTTTCACCGGCTTCAGGAATCCCTCAAACTCCAGCCATTCCGTGAACGCCTCGATCCAGTGGTCCGACGGAAGACCCTGCTTGTGCATGCCAAAGCCGTGGCCACCCTTTGCATACATGTGCAGTTCCGCCGACTGGTGGGCCGCCACCCATGCCTGGTACAGCGCTACGCTCGTCGGGGCCAGCCCGAGGGAATCGTCGGTCGCAGCGGCGATGAACATCGGCGGCGCGTCGGCGGGCACCGGGGCATCGGGAGTGAATCCGCCCTCATAGATCGGCGCGACAAAGGCCGGCCGCCCCTCGGGCGTGTAGTGGAAGGCCACATCGGCCACAATGCCGCCTCCGGCCGAAAAGCCCAGAATGCCCACCCGGTCCGGAGAGACGCCCCACGTCGCGGCATGCGCCCGGACATATTGCACCGCGGCCAGCCCATCGGCAAAGGCCACCGGCACGGCGCTCTTGAGCATCTGCTCCAGTTTCGGCTTGTCCGTTGCGAACAGCTTTTCGAACTGCTCCGTGGCATCCCCTTCGGTGTGCGCCACGCGGTACTGCAGAACAAAGGCCGTCATGCCCTTCGCCGCCAGATACTTCGCCGCTTCCGTTCCCTCGTTGGCGATCGACAGCGCCATGTAACCGCCGCCTGGACAGATCACAACGGCGCTGCCAGTCTTCAGCTTCGCCGGCGGCCGATAGACGGTCAGCGTGGGCCGCGTCACATTGGTCACGACCTCCGCCTTCCAGGCCTGGGAGAAGTAGTGCTGCTCCGGATAATGCGCGCCGGTCGAGCCGGGCGCGGCGCCGGGATACAGCGGGAGCACATCCTGCGCGCCGGCCACAGCCACCAGGGTCAGCGCAAAGATCAGAACGCGGAAAGGGGTCGATCGCATCGCGGCAGAAGTCTACCAGAGGGCCGAGCGGCGTCCAGGTGACTGTCGAACCGATTCGCCTTTTGTGCGCTTTTCTGTCGAGCGTTGTTTGTTTTTCACGTCGTACAGTTTGCAAGCACTTTGTTTCTGCGGCCATAGCGATGTTTACAGATTCGACAACTTTCTGGCGGCTGCCGCAATCGCGCTACCTAAGTCACGGTAGCGGCCAGGCATCGGTAGAGTCGGACGTTGGCGACTGGGCTGGCAATCGGCGGTTCGTATTCGCCGATTCGATTTGCCACTGGGCCGCTTTTTGTCGAGCGTTGTGTGTATTTCACAGCGTACAGTTTGCAAGCTCTTTGTTTCTGCGGGCATAGCGATGTTTACAGATTCGACAACATTTACGTCTTCCACGGTTGGCGCTGCCTAAGGCAGCGGTTCGCGGTTCTGCGATGGAGTTCTTCCCTGCAAACCAGGATGAGGCCGGCGTGTAGGAGCGATCCTCGCACGCAGAAAAGGCCGCCAGACGATGGGCAGCCTTTCGGCGGTTCTCTGGTTGTCCAGGGAGTTTAGAAAATCTTTCTATCCCCTAGTATCAGAATACCAAGTCCAGCTATAAAATCTGCCAAATTTCTTTGCTTGTGTTTGCGGGTAAGTGGCGTGTTTTGTGGGGCCATTACCTTCGTAAAAAGACATAGGGGTTAAAATTTTTTGAGAATGCGCGGACGGCTTGGAACGACTGGCAGAACGCAGAGCAGACGCTGAGACGGCCGGCTACTTTTCTGAAAGCGCCTTCTGGACCGCGCGATCGACAGCCCGCGTGGCGCCGGGCGCGTAACCGAGCCCCTGATAAACGATGACGCCGTGGCGGTCGACAACATAGGTGCGGGGAATGCCGGCTGAGGCGAAGAGCTTGTACGTAGCTCGGTTCGGATCCCATGCGAGCGGGAAGGTGATGTTCGTGTGGGTCTTCTGGAAGCGGAGGACGGTGCTCTTGTCCTGCTCGCGTGCAATGGCGATGAAGGCGAAGTCGGGCGAGGATTTGTACTTCAGCCAGACCTGCTTTTCCAGTTCCGGCATTTCGACCTGGCACGGCGCGCACCAGGTGGCCCAAAAGTCGACGACGACAACCTTGCCGGTCTCTTCGGCGAGGGAGAAGGGTCTGCCCGAGGCGGCATCGACGGAAAAGGCGGGCATCTTTTCCCCGACCCTGGTACGCGTATCGCTGTCGGTGACTGCCGAAGTGCAGACAGACGCAGTGTAGAGCAGCACGGCAAAGCAGGAGAAGAGAACAGCGCGACGAGGAGGCATGCGTTCCTTTGTAAATGATGCGGGCTGGATTCAGCTGAGGAAATTCAGCGCGCCTTGGACTTCGCCTTGCTCGCATTGAAGGCAACGGCGGCGTGAATCAGGTCCCTGAAAGCGGCCTCGTCGATCTTGTCTCCCTCGTGCAGATCGATGGCGCGGCGCACCTGGCCGTCGAGGCTGGAGTTGAAGAGGCGCGCCGGGTCCTTCAGCGAGGCACCCTGGGCGAAGGTCAGCTTGACCGCGCTTTTATATGTCTCCCCGGTGCAGACGATGCCGGCATGCGAGAAGACCGGGGTGCCGGGGCTGGTCGCCTTGGCCCACTTCCACTCTTCGACGATGTCGGGGTCGGCCTCGTGGATGAGGGTGCGAAGGCGGGCGAGCGTTTTGCCGCGCCAGTCGCCGAGTTCCTGGATCTTCTGGTCGATTTGCGCGGATGGAGATGCAGCGGTCATTGGGGACCTCCCGAGTTCTTTTGCGCTGCCGGAGGCGAGCCCTTCGGGCGCTGGACGCCGAACTGCTCGGCATACTCGCCGACGAGGCGCTGCCAGCCCTCGAACTGCATGGCGCCCGCTCCGGCGATGCGGCCGATGGGATCACCGGCGAGAAGCCGGTCGAGGCCGTCGAGGGCGATATGCCAGCCGGCCGCGCCCCAGGCGACGAAGCGGCGGTCGATGGTGGCCCAGAGCGTCAGGCGCGTGCCATGGCCGAGCGGCTCGAGCTGCCAGCGGAGATCGCCGTACTCGAGGGCGCGGGGACGGTCGACGCGCGTGACCGTGGTGGCGACCGTCTGGCCGGTTCCGGTCCACGTGAGATGGACCGTGGCCCCGGAAGTGTCGAGCGGCCCGTCAGCGTCGAAGGGCGCCCACTCGCGCAGATGCGCGGGGTCGATCAGCGCCTCCCACACGAGGCCCGGCGCGTGACGGAGGTCGCGGACGAGGATGAGCGTCCACTTCTCGCCGCCCTTCTCAACCTGGGCGGCGGCCGGGCCTGGCGTGTAGGTTGCGCGGTCGGTCATCGGGATCAGCCCTGCCAGCGCTTGAGCTGCGTGATCTGGATGAGATTACCGCAGGTGTCGTTGAGCATGGCGATGTGCGCATATTGCACGTCGGTGGGCGGCAGGGTGAAGTGCGCGCCGGCGGATTGCATGCGCCCGTGGTCGGCCTGCAGGTCGTCGGTGAAGAACATGGCGGCGGGCTGGTTCTGCTGGAAGAGCGCCTGCTGCCAGGCCTGGGCGGCAGGGCTGTTGCTGAGGGCCAGTTGCAGCTCGATTCCCTCAGGCTCTTCGGCCGAGGTCACCGTGAGCCAGCGGTAGGGACCGTTGCTGTAGTCGGCCTTCTTCGCAAAGCCCAGCACCTCGGTATAGAAGCGCAGAGCCTTTTCCTGGTCGTCGACGTAAAGGGTGGTGAGTTGGATCTTCATCGGTTCTCTCCTGGGTGCGATGGGAGTATTAGTGGGTCTTCTTTTTGGTTCGGACTTCCTGCTCCATGCGGTCGAGGTGACGCTCGAGCGCGTCGACATGCCGCGACCAAAAGCGGCGGAAGGGTTCCAGCCAGGCGTCGATCTCCTGGAGGGGTTCGGGTTTGAGGCGGTAGAGGCGGCGCTGGGCATCCACGGTGGATTCGACAAAGCCGGCGTCGCGCAGCACGCGCAGATGCTTGGAGACGGTGGGCTGCGGCATGCCGAGGCGGCGCTCGATCTCGCCGACGGATTGCTGGGAGGAGACGAGAAGGCTGAGGATGGCGCGACGGTTGGGCTCGGCGATGATCTCGAAGACGGATTCCACGATTCTTATATACTCTGTATGGAATATACGCGTCAAGGCATATTTAGGCTATAGGCCACGGGCTTCGGGTCCGCCACAATCGGTGGTACCCAGGCAGAGTCGGGGCGCGAGCAATCGTACGCTCCTTCCACATCGATCGGGCGTATTCTGCCAGCTATGGTGCGGATGACAGTGCTGGCCAGCGGCTCGAAGGGCAACAGCTCGGTCATTGCCAGCTCAACCACGCGCATTCTGGTGGATGCGGGGCTAAGCTGCCGCGAGCTGATGAAGCGGATGCGGGCGGCGGGCGAGCAGCCCGAGGCGCTGGACGCGATCCTGATTACCCACGAGCACCAGGATCATGTGCAGGGGCTGGCGGTCACTGCGCGAAAGCTGGGAATCCCCGTCTACCTGACGGAGCCGACGCATCGGGCGTGGGTGCGGTGGATGACGCCGCAGAAGCGGATCACCTATGCGCAGTGGCTGGAGCAGCGGAAGGCCAGCGCGCAGCGCACAGCGGACAGCGCTCAGAGCTCCGAGCGCAGAGCTCAGGAAGAGTGCAGCCCGATCCCTTCTGCCCGGTGTTCTGCGGAAGGAGACGGCGAGCCAGATGCGGAGGAGAGAGCCGCGGCGGAGGAGGCGATCGCCGAGGCGGCCCGGGAACCCGCGAAGGATCCTGCAGCGCTGCCCGCGGTGGAGTATTTCCGGGCGGGAAGCGGATTCCGGGTGGGAGATATCGCGGTGACGCCGTTCACGATCCCGCACGATGCTGCTGATCCTGTTGGGTTTGTCTTCGAGGCGGATGGGGTTCGTATTGCGATTGCGACCGACCTGGGCTACATGCCATCTAACGTGACAGTGCAGTTACGAGGCTGCGACGTGCTGATGCTGGAGTCCAACCACGATGTGGACATGCTGCGGGACGGACCGTATCCATGGTCGGTCAAGCAGCGGGTGATGTCGCGGGTGGGACACCTGTCGAACGATGCCGCGGCGGAGTATCTGGCGAAGGGCTATGACGGGGGCGCAGCGTATGTGGTGCTGGCGCACTTGTCGGAGAACAACAATATGCCGGAGCTGGCGCGGATCAGTGCGGAACGGGCCTTGCGGGATCGGATGAGCCTGCTGGCGAATCATCTGCTGCTGGCCGAGCAGGATCAGCCGCTGGAAGCTATTGTCCTGTAACCGAACAGGTTTATAATGTTATAGAGCCGCCCCTTCGTTGATTCTCACCTCAGGGCTGTCGGCCGGGCGTGGAGAGGTGAGGGGAAAATGAGGACCTGAAACGATGAGTACCTGCACCGATTCGGTCGTTGGGGACATATTATCGAGCTGGCGCTACGACATATCGGGCATTTCGCCTGAGATGCGCGTCGATTACGAGGAACATCTGGCGACATGTGCCTTCTGCCGGTCGCGGCAGCGGCTGCATCGTGGCATCGATGTGGCGCTGATCACGCTGAGCACCCTGTGCATTGCGGCGTTCCTGCTGGCGCTGGCGGTGATCCACCACGTGGAGCCGCTGCGAAGTGCGGCAGTGGTGATGCATCTGGAGCACGGCATGGTCGTGCTGACCCTGCAGATGGCGGCGATTGTGGGGCTGCTGGCTTCCCTGGCCGCGTGGATACTGGTGGCGATTGCGACCCCGGCGCCGGTGTATCTGACGGGCGTGGCAATGGAGCAGGCGCGGGTCCTGCAGGATCGGATTCCCGAGGAACTGCGGACGCGACTGCGCGCATAGAAAGAGCAATCTGGAGACAGGCGGGGTCCCGGCAGCGGGACCCCGCGCTGTTTTGGAGGGATGCCGATTCGGGTACCCCTTTCCTCTGCAGGTAACCGTCGTCTTTGCTGGCGGGACGGCGTGATTTTTGTCACATCCACGGCAGCGCCGCCTTTGCGACCATGTCGTTGTTCCGACATTGGGTGGTGCAGGAGCTGAGTATGGTGATCGCAATCGATGGGGTCCGGTACGAAGAGAAGCTGAATGCTGCGAGCGCCTGGCGGACAGGAATTGCAGATTATATTCCCGAAGAAGAGCGACAGACGGAAGCCGTGATCGTGGCGCCGGCGCGCGGCATTCTGTACGGCCTGCTGGTGAGTGGGGCGATGTGGGTCGGCCTGGTGGCCGCAGCACGGGCTCTGCTGGCGCTGGTGCAGTAGCCGCGCAGAAGCGACGATCGGAGACAGGACGAGCGCCGGTTTGGCGTTCGTCTTGTCTCGGGGCTGGCTCTGCGAGGCAGAGGCAAGAGAGAATGGGGCGAGTTTGTTATACTTGCTGAGGTCGTTGGGTGAGCGCGGCTGAGTGGATCGTGCTCCCGAACGGCTCCTATCCGTGCTGGATCCCTCCGGCGGCCAGGTAGCTCAGTGGTAGAGCGCGGCCCTGAAAAGGCCGGCGTCGGCGGTTCGATCCCGTCCCTGGCCACCACTCAAACATCCCAGCAGATCCCGCGGCATCCCGTCGTGGCTATAAATCCTTATTTTTCAGATTACTTTCGTTCCACCTCGTCCCGGATCATCCGTTGACAGCCTGGCGATTCCGGGGGCAACATTGGGGGCAACTGCCAACCTGCAAAAACAGTTGCCCCCACCATGCCTCTGACGAACATCGCGGTCAAGAATGCAAAGCCTGGGGTCCCGCCCGTAAGGCAGGAACAGAACGGGAAAGCGCTCCGCCCTGTGCAGCCGGGCAAAGGTGGGTCTGGCGCGAGCGACAGGGACCAGGAGGAGCCGAAGCCGTACCGCATGTTTGACGGCGGCGGGCTCTACCTCGAGGTCGCTCCGTCCGGAGGCAAGTGGTGGCGCTGGAAGTACCGTGTCGCGGGAAAGGAAAAACGTCTCTCGCTCGGCGTGTACCCCGAGGTATCCCTCGCGAAAGCCCGCGAGGAGAGGGACGAATGCAGGAAGGTGCTGGCACGAGGCATCGATCCAGCCGAACAGCGCAAGGCCAGGAAGATGGCGCGTGAAGGTCAACCTGCGGATAGCTTTGAAGTGGTCGCTCGGGAATGGCTGCAGAAATTCATCGATCCGATGTCTCAGAGTCATTCAAAGCGGGTCCATGCCCGCTTTGTGAACGACATCTTTCCCCGGATCGGAGCGCGGTCAATCACCGAGATTACCCCAAAGGAATTGCTGGAAGTGGTGCTCAGGATCGAGAAGCGTGGCTCGAAGGATACCGCTCACCGAACGCTTGGCAGCTGCAGCCAGGTGTTCCGATATGCGATCTCCACTGGCCGCTGTAAGAGCGACATCACGCGTGATCTCCGCGGCGCTTTGGCTCCGGCCGAGGCAGGTCACTTTGCTGCGGTGACAAAGCCCGAGAAACTCGCGGGGATTTTGCGCGGTATCGACGATTATAACACCTCTTCCTGCGGTTTACTCATTTTGATATGCCGGAGACGGCGAGGAAATTCTTCCGCCAGGCAGTTTTTCGCTCCGGAAAGCGTGAGCCCTCGTTCCTGGAGCAGGTCGACAACCATTGGGATCAGGTATTTGCCTACTGGGATATCGGGCTGTCGAACGGCTATGCGGAGGCGCTCAATCACACCATCCGCGATCTTGATCGTGCCGCTCGCGGAATGGCCTTCGAGACGTTGCGGGCACGAATACTCTATGGCGTCAGCGCGACCAGCGAGACCGAGAAGGGTCGTTCTCGCCGCCCCAGGAAAGCTCGCGTGCTGAGAGCGCCGCTTCCGTGTTCGCAGTCGAAGGCGAGTTCGCGGCGCGGACGCC
>JBKICP010000301.1:0-29283 GCA_046567085.1 Acidobacteriota bacterium | reverse complement strand
ATTGTGTCCAAAGATGCGCAGGTGGGAGAGATGGTGTCGCCGATTTCGGCCGGCGGAGGCTTCACGCGCACTGGCATCGCAACCATCGTCGACATGGCCTCGAACGAAATCGAGGTGGACGTCAATGAGAATTACATCGCGCGCGTGAAACCCGGCCAGGAAGTCACGGCGGTCCTCGATGCGTATCCGGACTGGAAGACTTCCTGCCACGTGCGCACCATCATTCCTACGGCCGATCGCCAGAAGGCCACCGTCGAGGTGCGCATCGCCTTCGACAAGCTCGATCCGCGCATCCTGCCCGATATGGGCGTAAAGGTCACCTTCCTCGGGGAGGAAGAGAAGCAGGCAAGGGCGCCGGCGGGTGTGCTGGTGCCGCAGAACGCCGTCCGCGACGACGGCGGACAGAAGTTCGTTTTCCTGGTGAAAGACGACCATCTCGAGCGCCGCGCCGTAAAAATCGGTGCAACCGCCGGCGCACAAACGCAGGTTCTCGCGGGGCTGGTGGCCGGCGACGCAGTCGTGGTCGGCGGTCCGGCGGACTTGAAAGATGGCGAAGCCGTAGCGGTCAAACGCTAGCGAAGAAAGCGAATATCGGGGAGGCTCCATCATGGTTCACGTCGACGGCCATGGAAGTGCGGGCAGTCTGATACAGGTGCGCGGGCTGGATAAGACCTATCGGCGCGGCAACGAGGACATCGACGTTCTGCAGGGCCTGAATCTCGACGTCGATCAGGGCGACTTTGTCGCCTTCATGGGACCGAGCGGATCGGGCAAGACCACCCTGCTCAACCTGCTGGGTGGCCTCGACGTCCCGTCGCGCGGCACCATCAGCGTGGCGGGCGATGAAATCACGCATATGTCCCGCGGCAAACTCACGGACTGGCGCGCGCGCCACGTCGGGTTCATCTTTCAGATGTACAACCTCATCCCGGTGCTCACCGCGTTCCAGAATGTCGAGCTGCCTCTGCTGCTGACGAAGCTCTCCAAAGCCGAACGGCGCGAGCACGTGGAGACCGCGCTTGCCATCGTCGGCCTGAGCGAGCGCATGCAGCACTATCCGCGCCAGCTTTCCGGCGGACAGGAGCAGCGCGTCGCCATTGCCCGCGCCATCGTCGCCGACCCCACGTTTCTGCTCTGCGACGAGCCCACCGGCGATCTGGACCGCAAGAGCGCCGACGAAGTGATGGACCTGATCCGGCGCCTGGTCAAAGAGTATGGAAAAACCGTGCTCATGGTCACCCACGACCCGCTGGTCGCCCGCCAGGCCACGACCACGCTGCATATGGAGAAGGGCGTACTGGTGGAGGCGGGAGGGGGACAAGGGGTTGCCACGGGAGGTGTGTCATGAAATTCAGCCGACTGATTCTCGCCAATCTGCTTCGCAAGAAGGCCCGGCTGATTCTCACCATCGGATCGTTCGCCGTGGCGCTGTTTCTGTTTGCGCTGCTGGGCGTTGTGAACGACGCATTCAGCCGAGGGGCGGATGTGGTGAGCGCAAACCGCCTGGTCACGATCAATCGCACCTCCATCATCAATACCATTCCTCTGTCCTACCGGGACGAAATCCTGCGCATTCCCGGCGTGACGTATGTGACGCACGATAACTGGTTCGGCGGGGTCTATCAGGACCCTAAGAATTTCTTCCCGCAATTCGTCATCGATCCGGAAAACCAGCGCCAGGTCTTTCCCGAGCTCATCGTTCCCGAGGATCAGTGGAACACTTTTCTCAAAGATCGTCAGGGCGCCATTGCGGGCGCGGACACGGCGAAGCGCTTCGGCTGGAAGATCGGCGATCGCATTCCCCTTTCAACAACGATCTATGGATTAGCCGGCAAGCCTTTCGAGTTCAATCTGGACGGCATCTACCACGGCGCAAAGCCCGAGGATGACCAGACCCAGTTCTGGCTCCAGTGGGATTACTTCAAGGAGAGCGTGCCCGCCGGTATCAAGGATCAGGTCGGCTGGTACACGATCCGCATCGCCAATCCCGACGCTGCCCCGCGCATCGCGAAGGCCGTCGACGACATGTACATGAACGCGCCCTATGAAACCAGGACGGAAACGGAGTCGGCCTTCGCCGAGGGCTGGGTGAAGCAGTTCGGCAACATCAAATTCCTGATTGTCTCGATCGGCACCGTCGTTTTCTTCACGCTCCTGCTCGTCACCGGAAACACGATGGCCATCTCCGTGCGCGAGCGAACGAACGAGCTGGGCGTGCTCAAGGCCATTGGCTTCTCCGATCGCACGGTTCTTGGATTCATCCTCAGCGAATCGATGGCGATTGCGCTGGCGGGTTGCGTGGGTCTGCTGTTCGCGCTGGTGGCCATCCCGGCACTAAGCCGCGCGATGGCTGGTCTGCTGCCGCCGCTTCTGGTCACTGCGAAGACGCTGACGTACGGTGTGATCGCGGCAGTCGTCGTCGGTTTCGCAAGTGGAATTCTTCCCGCTTATGGCGCCATGCGCATGCGCGTGGTGAATGCTCTTCGGAGGGTCTGAGCATGGTGGCCAAGCTTCTTTTCGGGGTCGTCATCACGCTGCTGGCCGTTGCAGCCCTTCTTCTCGTCCTGGTAATCGTGGGCGGAATCGTCGCCGGATTGCTGGCGCCGCTCATCGGAAATGTGCCCATCTCCTATAACTTCCGCAGCATTCGCGCGCGCTGGACTTCCACCATCGTCGCCGTCCTCGGCATTGCCGGAACCGTCGGCGTCTTTGTCGCCATGCTTTCCCTGGCCCGCGGCTTCCGGGCCACGCTCGTGTCCTCCGGATCGCCGGACAACGCGCTGGTCATGCGTGCTGGTTCAACCACCGAAATGATGGGCGGTATCACGCTCGATTCGGTGAAACTGGTACAGGACAAACCCGGCGTGGCCCGCGACGCATCGGGACAGCCCCTGGTCACGCAGGAGGTCGTCGGCGTGATCCCGATCCCGCTGATCAGCACGGGGACGGATGCGAACGTTGGGGTGCGCGGCGTTTCGCCGAACGTGCTGCAGATTCGCAGATTCGTGAAGGTCGTTGAAGGACGGATGTTCCATTCCGGCCTGGACGAACTCGTTGTCGGCAGGAATGCCTCCAAAACCTATGCGGGGCTGATCGTGGGCAATACGGTGAACTTCGGCGGCGGTCACTGGAAGGTGGTCGGCGTGTTCGATGCGGGCGGCTCCTCCTTCGATTCCGAGGTTTGGTGCGACGCGAGCATCCTGAACCAGGTGCTCAAACGCCCGGACAATATCTTTCAGTCGGCCACCGTTCACCTGACTTCACCTGCGGCGTTCAACACATTCAAAGACTCGATTACTTCCGATCCTCAGTTGAATCTCGAAGTCGAGCGCGAAGTGGATTATTACGCGAAGCAATCCTCGGCGATGACGCGGCTCATTACCATCCTGGGCGGTCTGGTAGCGAGTGTGATGGCGATCGGCGCAGTCTTTGGCGCCCTCAACACGATGTACTCGGCGGTGGCGGAACGCGGACGCGAGATTGCCACCATGCGCGCCCTCGGCTTCTCCAGCTGGAATGTCATCCTCTCTTTTCTCTTCGAGGCGCTGCTGATTTCGTTCGTCGCCGGAGTGATTGGCTGTGTCGCGGTGCTTCCGCTGAACGGCATGACCACACAAACCATGAACTTCTCGACGTTCTCCAGCATCGCCTTCGCGTTCAAAATCACCTTCAACCTGCTGGTGATGGGAGTGATTTTCGCCCTGGCCATGGGCGTTCTGGGCGGCCTTTTGCCTGCGGTGCGCGCGGCACTGCGCCCGGTGGCCGTCTCCCTGCGCGAATTATAGGAATCTGAGCAGAGCGAGGGCACCGCTGAACTCCGCTGCCCACTCCGCCGGCAAACGCAACCGTGCTGAAGGAGATGCAGAACGAGCAGTCCAACTGGAGCATCTGCAGCGCGTGCGCGGCGGGAACCGACGACACCCAAAATATACGATGACGTTTGACCAGAGCCGGCCCTCGCTGAGCGGCAGCAGCATGGGTCGATAAGGTGAATCGGACGACGTGGTGAGGCGAACCGTGCAGGCACTCATGCTGGGCGGGATGGCTCCCGCATGCAGGAGAGATCGATGGCGTCGGGCGCTGCGGAACGCCTCTGGTAGCGAGCGGTCGCCAACTCGATCAGCTCCTGGATAAGATTGAAGAGAGATCGAAAATCGCGGCGGAGCTTTGGCGGAACTGACGAGTCGTTCGGCGCAGCACACAGCGAAAAGGCCAAACGCATCGGGCGCTTCCTCCGCGGGATGGACTTCGGCGCCGGTGAGAGAGAGAGAGAGGAAAGCGGCCGCCGAAAGTTCGAATTGAAGCTCAGATTGCTTTTTCGTCATCGGGGTCCGCAGCGATTACGAAAGACTTCTTTCTTCGGTCCAAATCAGTTCAAGCCCATTTGAAATGGGCATTTTGACCTATGCTGGTTAGGAAGGGGTTTTCATTCTGTCCAATCCGGAGTATCGCAGGCGCGGCAGCCATGCCCAGATTGCCGCAGCAGGATCGCTGCTGAATCCACCGTATCTCAGTTCTGCCCGCCGTTCGCAGGCGCGTGGCGATTCGACCTCAATTGCCCTTGTTCGCGAAGCGATCCTCATCCTCCTTCTGGTTCCTGTTGTTCTGCTCATCCACGGGTATCATCCGTGGGCCGACGACGCAGCCATCTACATCTCCGGGCTGCAGCGCATGCTTCACCCCTCGCTGTATCCCGGTGACGGAATCTTCGTCCTCGCCCACACCCGTGTGTCCGTGTTCTCGCACATCCTCGCGGTGGTCATCGGAGGTTTCCGCCTTCCCCTCGCCCCATCGTTGCTGACGGCATGGCTCCTGTCCACGTTTCTGTTTCTCTATGCGTGCCGTCGGCTCGCGGTCCGTGTCTTCGGCAATGATCGGGTCAGCTGGACGGCGGTGCTTTTCGCAGCCGCCTGCTTCACCCTCCCTGTCGCCGGTACGGCCCTCTTCATCATGGATCCATACCTGACGGCACGGTCCTTCTCGACGCCTTTCAGTCTGCTTGCGGTGGTCGCGGCTCTGGATGGAAGCCGACCGCGAACCGCTCTCTGGGTCATTCTCACCGCGATCATGCATCCGCAGATGGCGGCGTACCTTATCGGATTTCTGATCGTCCTCACGCTGGTCGACAAAGGACGCTGGCAAATCGCCATCGGATTGTCCCTGCTCGGCATAGCCGGTTGCGGAGTTCTCTGGCTGGCCACTCTGCGCTCACCCGTAACCGCGGCCTATCGCGAGGCTGTCCTCAGCCGCAGCTACTTCTTCCCCACGCAGTGGACCTGGTACGAGGACATCGGACTCTTCGCCCCGCTCGCTCTTCTGGCGTTCGCCTGGATTCGATGCGGTTCCGAGCGCGTATGCGGCAAGATTGCCGCTGCCTGCTGCCTGCTGGGTACGGCTACCTGTGCTGCTGCTTTTCTCTTCGTGCATGTGCAGGGACCGTATCTCCTCGCCCGTATCCAACTGCTGCGCAGCTTTCAGCTGATCTATGTTCTGGGTCTGGTCCTCCTCGGGGGGGTCCTCGCGACCGCCTTTCAGCATCGCCTCCGCTGGCTGCCGCCTCTTTTGTTCCTGGTGGCGGCGGCAGGCATGTTTGTGGCCGAGGTCCGAAGCTACTCCGGTTCGGCTCATATCGAGTGGCCCGGCTCGGCCCCGATCAGCCCCTGGAGCCAGGCCCTGGTCTGGATCAAGGGCCACACTGCGCCCAATGCGGTCTTCGCCGTCAGTCCCAGCCTGCTGATTTCCCCAGCCGAGGACCTGGCCGGTTTTCGCGCACGCGCCGAACGCAGCGTGCTCGTGGACAACAAAGACGAGGGCGTGGCCTCAATTTTTCCTGCCGTGGCTCCCGCATGGAAGGAACGCAGCGTCGCGGAACAGGACCTCGATTCCATGTCGCCCGCGCAACGCGCCGCTCGCCTTGCGCCCTGGGGAGTGACCTGGCTCGTCCTCCCGACACCCGTGGCTCAGTCGCTCTCCTGCTCCTACCGCAATATCGCCGTTGCGGTCTGCCCGGTGAAGCCATGATTCCTGCATCCAACCCTCAGAACGATATCATCAGGACTGCATGCTGAATTCTCATCGAATCGCGGTTGTTCTTCCCGCCTACAACGCAGAACGCACGCTTCGTCAGACCGTCGAAGAGATCCCTCGTCCTCTGGTGGACGACATCATCCTGACCGATGACGCCAGTTCCGACGGGACCTGCCGCGTCGCCCTCGAACTTGGCCTCCACACCCTGCGCCACGACCGGAATCGGGGCTACGGCCGCAACCAGAAAACCTGTTACGCTGCGGCCCTGCATCGCGGCGCCGACATCGTCATCATGCTTCACCCCGACTATCAGTACACACCCCGTCTGATTTCGGCGATGGCTGCCATGATCGCCTGCAGCGATTACGATGTCGTGCTTGGCTCCCGCATTCTGGGCAAAGGGGCGCTGCGCGGCGGCATGCCGCTCTACAAATACGTATCGAACCGCTTCCTCACCGCCGTCGAAAACTTCGTCATTGCACAAAAGCTGTCCGAGTATCACACGGGTTATCGCGCCTGGCGCCGCTCCGTTCTCGAACGGCTGCCGCTGTACACCTGCTCCGATGACTTCGTCTTCGACAACCAGATGCTGGCGCAGGCCCTCTATTTCGGCTACAAGGTGGGTGAGATTTCCTGCCCCACCAGCTACTTCCCCGAAGCATCCTCCATCAATTTTCGCCGCAGCCTCCGTTACGGCTGCGGTGTGCTGGCCACCGCGGCGCAGTACCGGCTGGCGCGCCTTGGCGTGGCAGCTTCACCTCTGTTCGAAGACGCACCGCACCACCGCCTCGACTGGAATCAGACCTTCGCAGCAGAACTTTCACTTCGCTGAGCCCGGGCCGCGTTGCCTAATAGCTCTCAACCGCGATCACGCTGACATTTGGATCCGGGGCCAGGGCGGGCAGACTTATATCGAGTCCCTGTTCAGTCTGCCTGAAGGTGAGCGGCCTTCCATCCGCAAGCAACCTGGCTGCAATCACCTTAGCGTCAAAATCCGGCAGCGTAATGGAGTGACCGTTCCAGTCAAACACGTGCACGTAGATGGATTTGTCTTTAGCCGTCGTTCGATATCCCGTCGCTCCCTGGATTGGACCATACGTGGTGCCGTAGATCGCATCGCCGTTCAGCATCAGCCAATCACCGACGGCACGCAAGCGCTGCTGAAACTCCGGCTGAATCTGCCCGGTCGGTTCGGGTCCGACATTCAGCAGAAAGTTTCCACCGCGGCTTGCAACCTCGACCAGGCTCCGAATTAATTTCTCTGTGGATTTGAAGTTCTCGTCATGCTCGTTGTACGCCCAGGTATTGTTGATGGTCATGCAGGTTTCCCAGAGCTGAAAATCCTGCGACAGTGGAACCCCGTTCTTCAGGCGATCGGAAGCGCTGGCATCCACGCCGGAGATTTTGATTCCCCTGGTAGGAATGCGCGTTGGAATAAATTGCTCCGGCGTCTCGTAATCACCCGGTACGCCGATGCGATCGTTGACAAGAGTCTCCGGCTGCAAATCGTGAATCAGGCTGAGCACGCGTTGACCGTCATATTTCGCCTGATCGTTCAGGCCGTCAAACCACACCAGTGCCACAGGGCCGTAGCGGGTCAGCAGTTCGGTCAACTGCAACTGCATATACTCAAGATAGAGCGGCCACTGCGGCCGCTCCGGCTGCCCATTCCAGTTCTCGCTCGCAGGCTTGCTCGTATCCCTGAAGTTCGGGTTATGCATATCGGGAGGCGAATAATAGAAGCCCAGCGGCATACCATCCCGGAGGCAAGCGTCGGAAAGCATCTTTACGATATCTTTTTTGTACGGCGTGTTCGTGATTTTGTAGCTGGTGAATTGCGAGTCGAACATGCAGAAGCCGTCGTGATGCTTGGTCGTGAACACTATGTATTTCTGACCGGCGGCCCGCGCCAGGTCGACGAAAGCCTCGGGGTCAAAAAGCGTGGGATCGAAGCGCTGCGGCAGTGCTTCGTATTCCGCCTGCGTAATGCCTCCCGGCTTCGGCCTCATGATCGGCCAGGACGCCTCGACGCTCGCCAGCGAGTAAGGGCCCCAATGCATGAACATGCCGAACTTCGCATCCCGGTACCATCGCGTACGCTCCTGCTCAGTTTCCAGCACCGCTCCCCAGGAAGCGCGGCGAAGAAGGGGAAGACCGGAACTTGCGGCAGCCATTTTGAAAAACTCACGCCGATTGGGAAAATGAATCCTCATATCGGCCGGAGCATAGCGAGGCCATCGTCAGCCTGTCAACGAGACTCGTCTCCATGGTGTGCCTTATCGGGGTACGCAGGCGTTGGCATGGTGGGCGGGCAGGTCGCGGTGATGGCCGGCAACACGGCCTCTGCCTCCATGCGGGCGGCTTCGAGGAAAAATCAGAGCGGTCGCTCGAAGCCTGCAGTCTCGCTTCGGGTCATTCGCCCTCTCCATGAACAAATCGTCATTCATTTCCGTCCCTGCGAGGTGCTATCAAAAGAACAGCGGTCTCGTCTCAAAGAAGAGCCGTTGTGCTGAAAATCGGAGCCTGCTCCCTCAAGTTGTCGACTCTCGCTGGATCGTCGCCTCTTCGTGGTCCAGTTTCCCAGGACAGACCTAAGAACCTCCCCCGGTAATCCGGGCTAAGGATGTATTGCCCATGACGGCGGCTTATCTGAACCGAATCGCCACTGCCGTACCCGACCACGACGTGCATGACGCCTTCGTGGATTTCGCAGAGACGATGCTTGCCGACCCCCGCCTCCGTGCTGTCTTTCGACGTATGGCCAGCCGCGCCAATATCGCACATCGCTATTCGTTCCTCGATCCGGAAAGGAGTCACGGCCAGTTTTCGTTGCATGACGCGCGCAGGTTTTACCAGCCAGGCAGCTTTCCCAATACGGCGAGTCGCATGGAACTGTTCGAGCAGAGCGCTCCGGTGCTGATGAAGAAGGCCGTGGATCGGCTCGCACTCGATGAAGCGGAGCGCTCCGGTATAACGCATGTCCTGGTCACCTGCTGCACCGGGCTCTATGCACCCGGACTGGACTTTGAGATCGTCGACCATCTGGGGCTTTCGGCCGGCGTCGAGCGCACAATGATCGGGTTCATGGGGTGCTATGCGGCGATCAATGCGCTGAAACTGGCGCGGCACATTGTGCGCTCCGATCCCAGGGCAGGGGTTCTGATGCTTAACCTGGAACTGTGCACGCTTCACTTTCAGGAAACGCAGGAACTGGAGCAGATGCTCGCCTTCCTGGTCTTTGCCGACGGCGCCGCAGCAAGCCTGATCACCGCGCGCGACCAGGGCTTTGCGCTGGACAGCTTCAGGGCAGTGACGGTACCGGGGACAAGGAGGCTGATAACGTGGAAGATTCGCGAGCTCGGGTTCGATATGCTGCTCTCAGGACAGGTGCCGGGAGAACTGGCCCGCGCACTCCATGAAGGCGAGCTGATGCGCGAACGCGAAGGCATTGACCTGTGGGCGGTACATCCGGGCGGCCGATCGATCCTGGACGCCGTAGAAAACGGATTGGAACTGTCGCCCAATGCCCTGTCGGCATCACGCGAGGTGCTGTCGAGCTTCGGCAATATGTCTTCGGCGACGGTGATGTTTGTGCTGCAGCGGATGATGCAGGAGGCGCGGGCCGGACAAAACGGGTGTGCTATGTCCTTTGGACCGGGCCTGACAGCAGAGACGATGCGTTTCCATGCCGTCTAGTGCCGCACTCGATTTCAGTCGCCGCATCCCTCCGCGAGAGCTGCCGGAGCTGATGGATGGCGACTGCAGCTATGAGGATTTCCGCGACTGCCTTCGCAGCCTCGAACAGGTCAACCGCTGGCTGATGGGATATCGCCCCACCCTGGCCTGGCTGGAACAACTGTCGAGTGACCGCCGGGAGCCGGTGCACATCGTCGATGTCGGGAGCGGCGGTGGCGATCTGTTGCGGCAAATTGCACGCTGGGCCCGGCGACGAGGAATCCTTGTCGAACTGACGGGAATCGATTTGAATCCCTATGCTGTGCGGGCGGCAAAGGAGTCGACGCCCGGGGAGCTGGGTATCGCGTGGGTGGCAGGCGATGCTCTCGATCATCAGCCGGAGAAGCCTATCGATATTGTCGTGAATTCGCTGATGACCCACCATCTGGAGGATGAGGAAATCGTCAGGCTGATGCAGTGGATGGAAGTGGCTGCGCAGAGAGGTTGGTTTATTAATGATCTGGAGCGATCGGAGCGGGCCTGCCGGGCATTTGAGAGGCTGGCACAGCTGGTGGGATGGCACCCTTTTGTCCGCCATGATGGACCCGTGTCCTTCCGCCGCTCCTTTCGGGAGGCGGACTGGGCAGGGTTACTGGCGACCGCTGAGGTCCCGCGGGAGGCAGTGACAATCGAGCACTGGCGGCCTGGACGATTGTGTGTGGGGCGGTGGAAATGAAGCCTTGTGAATAGAACGACCGCCAACGTGATGGCTTTACCCGATCGCGCCATATCAGCTGCATGCACCATTGGCGCACTGGATCTCGTCTAATCGATCGAGAAACGAACCATGGCAACTTCTGTACAACTGGCTCCCAAATCCGTCGCTTCCAGGTTTAAGGTCTTCGTTTGGCTTTCGCTGGGTCTCACCACGCTCTTTGTCTTCATTACCTCAGAGCTGCTGCTGATTACCGACTACCCGATGTACCACGCCTACCGATTGCAGGTCATCGCGGACCGTCATCTCCTGATCCCGCATACCATCGCGGGAACCTTCGCGCTCCTCATCGGCCCGATCAACTTCTCCTCGCGAATTCGCGCAAAACACCTCAGTCTCCATCGCGTTCTGGGAAAAATCTACGTCGTCTCGGTTTTTGTCGGCGCCGCAACCGGAGTGGCTCTCGCCAGCGGCCGTCCCGGTTTTCCCGGGACTGCAATGCAGGCCACCGCCTGGGTCGTTTGCACGACAGCGGCCTTCATAACGGCGCGCAACCGCCACATCGTCCAGCACCGTCAGTGGATGGCTCGCTCGTACGCCGTGACTTTTACCTTCGTTTCCAGCCGCGTACTGAACCTGTGGCCTCGCTACTGGAGCCATCTTGGTGACACCCTCTCGGCCGTGGGCGTCATCGCCTTCACTCTCGTGTCGCTGCTGGTTGTCGATATCGGGTTCAATTGGCGCGAACTCACCACAACTCGTGACTGAACTTCGGCCAGAAGCGATGAAGGTTCAACAAGAAATGGATTTTCAAATTGTGCTATTTTCCGAAGCTGGTTCCCACCAGGTCCGAGCTGACGACAGGCCCGGAGCCTCCGAGCTGTCCGACAATGACCGCCACCGCGGGGTCCTCCCCCTCCAGGACCCACACCATCACATCTTTCGGCTGAAGGCCGAGCAGTCGCGCAATCAAGCTCACAATGCCGCCCAGCTCAGGATGAATGCGAAACACCGTCGCCGGAAAGCTCTGTCCTGCCAGGTGAACGGTCTGCTCGTCCGTCGGGGAGATCAGGAGCTGAATCAAGCGGCCGCCGCCGACTGGCGCCAGCATTGCCACCCGAAACGGGCGGGTCGCAGGAGGAACATTGAGCAGCAGCGTGCCAACGAAGCCATTCGCCAGGTCATCCGGCAGGTCCATGTGCTTGCGCTGGATGCGGATCTTGCCATTCTTGTCGACAGTGCGGCTGGTCACAGTGCCGGTAGCGGCATCTACGGTAAAGTCGATGGGCCTGGCAAAGAAAGGCCCATTCTGGACGTGATGATCGCGCACCAACCGAAACCTGCCATGCTGCGTGTACGTCGTCTCCTCATCATCGATGGAGCCATCGACAAAGCGATAGATCACGTGCATCGTCACTTCATCCCTCTGCACGGCCTGCGAAAACTCGACGTTGGCGATAATCTTTCCAGCCTCGGAGCGCGCCACCATAAATCGGTGCATAGGGGCCTGGACATGCTTCACCGTGATCTGTTCTGCCTGCGCTGCGGCTCCCAGCACGATGGCCAGCCAGGCAGCCACAACGAAATTGCTTCGCTTCATCCATTCCCTCGTTCAAAGTTTAGCGTTATGAAATGTCAAATCAGAGAACGACCCTCTCCACCATGACGATTCGTTCAGAATGGCGCGCCAAACTGGTTTTTAGACGTCTACTGGAAAGAGATGGAACTTCTCTGCAGGTTGGTTCAACACCCAGCAGTTCAGGAGCAATGCATTGCAGGACGAAGTACTGATCATCGGTGGTGGGGTTGCCGGCTGTGCAGCTGCCATCGCCCTTGCCCGGAAGGGGCGGAGCGTTACGCTGATTGAGCGCGAACCCACGCCTCGCCACAAGGTATGCGGAGAGTTTTTAAGCGGTGAGGCCCTTGAAGATCTGCACGCACTGGATATCGACGTGGCCTCGCTGGGCGCTGTGCCCATCGACTACGTGCGGCTGGCCGCCGCCAGGCGCGCCGCGACGGCCCCCTTGCCGTTTCCTGCGAAGTCGCTCACACGCAAGGCGCTCGATACGGCGCTGATCGCGAAGGCCAGCGCCGCGGGAGTCCGGGTGGAGCGTGGCCGCGGCGTGCAGTCCCTTAGCCGCACAACCGCCCATGTCTGGCAGGCAAAGCTCGACGACGGTACCACTTACGAAGCTCCAACCGCCTTCCTCGCCACGGGCAAACACGATTTGCGCGGCCACGGCCGTCCTCGGGACCCTGAGCAATGGATCGGCTTCAAAATGTATTACCGCCTGTCTCCCGCACAGACCGCTGACCTGGGAGGAGCTTCCGAGTTGACGCTCTACGCCGGAGGCTACGGTGGCATCCAACCGGTGGAAAATGCCGTCACGAATTTCTGCTGTGTCGTGCAGCGGCGCTTTTTCGCCCGTGCGGGCCTTCGCTGGGAGGGCCTTCTGGCGAAGATGCAGCAGGACTGTCCCCACCTCGCCATGCGCCTGAACGGTGCGGAACCGCTGCTCGACAAGCCGATCACGGTGACGCACATCCCCTATGGCTATCTCCGTCGTACCACCGAGGACGGGCTCTACTGCATCGGCGACCAGGCGGCCGTTATTCCCTCATTCACGGGGGATGGCATTTCGATCGCCCTGCATACGGCCCGGCGTGCGGCCGCTGCTTATCTTGCCGCGGAGCCGGCCCCGGTCTTTCAGCCGAAGCTTCGCTCGGCCATGCTGCCCCAGATGCGTCTTGCCGAAGCCGCTGCCAGCGGCCTGAACAACGCACTCGCGCGCGCCATTCTGCCGTTCTGTCTCAGGGTCTGGCCCGGTGCGATGCGAGTCACGGCTCAGCTGACTCGAGTCACCCAGCCGCCTGCCGTCGCTCCGGTGGCGTTGGCTACCTGAATCCAGCCTCATGGGGAGGGGGGAAGAGGACCCAACGGACGAAACGCGTTAGCGTGACGTCCCCGCCCGATTGCCTTTCCTCCCCCTCTCGGGGTCGAAACTGCACGAGGCACTCGTCAGTTTTGTGGGCGTCAGGGTCAGCGGCTTCATCTGACTCTTGACCAGCAGCACATTGAAATCCGTGATCTGCTGCTGCGCGCTCTTCCATGCATCCACGGTGCGATCGTAGTCTTTGCAGTCGCTCTCCCAGGTGGCGATCTGGGTTGGCGTCGGCGCCATATCCAGCCCCACCTGCACCATGCTCACCATGGTGTTGTACGCATTGTTCAGATCCACGAAGGTCTTGAGCGCTTTCGGATCCGCAGCCGCAGGCCGGCCCGGTCCACCTTCGAAGCCTGCTGGGACCGCGCCTCCAATTTTTGTCAGAGCGGCATCCAGTGTTTTCGCCTGCGTGCTGACATCGGCCGGCACTTCGCCGTGCATCAGGGTTGCGAGCTGATCGGTAACGCTTTTCACTTCTTCATGGCCTGCGTAGCTCTGCTTCATGCCTTCAACGGAGAGCATCGTCAGCTTGTTCTGCGAGCGCAGAGCCGCCATCAGTTCGGGGCTTTGGCCGACGCGGGGATCGTTCACGACGGTCACCGTACGCGTATACACCTGGCCGTCCACCGTGAGTTTCAGCGTGTAGACGCCTGGAATCACCTGCGGCCCGTGCGGGCCAGGGTTGGTCGCACCCGGCGTCATGTTCATCTGGTTTTCGAGATCGTGCCGCAGCGCCGGCGGGTCGTCGTACTCCAGGTTCCAGTTCACCCGATTGAGTCCGACGTGCGCACTCAGCGCCCGCGACTCCGGCGTCGCCAGCCAGTAGTAAGGATAGGCCGCGCCTTCGATGGGCGGCGGCAGCGTGCTGGTCATCGTGCGAACCAGCTTGCCGTCGGAGTCGAAGACCTGAAGCTGGATCGGTCCGCTGGGCTCTTTGCTGAGGAAATAGTCGAGGATCGCGCCATATTGCACGTTGTGCGCATGCGGCACTTCAATCGAAAACGGCTGATCCCAGTTGCTGTTGATCCGGGCGCGGATCGCATCTTCCGGCTCAAAGAAATAGGCCTGCGAGGATCCGATCGCCTGCGCATGGGCAGCAATCTGGCGCAGCGGAGTGATGTCGTCCAGTACCCAGAAGCCGCGGCCGTAAGTGCCAATCACCAGGTCGTTCTCGTGATCATCGGTATGCACATCGAGGTCGCGGATCGACGTGCTGGGCAGGTTCTGCCGCAGGGATTGCCAGTGATCGCCGTTGTCGAAGCTGACGTAGACCGTGGTTTCGGTTCCCGCAAACAGCAGACCCGGTTGTTCCGGATCGACGCGCAGGCTGTTCACCCAGCTTCCCGTGCGTTCATCCCTGGGCAAGCCGTTCACGATGCTGGTCCAGGTCTTTCCTCCATCCACCGTGCGCCAGATCAGGGGCACATCGGCGTCTTCCTCCGGCGGCACAGTCTCGCCGCGTACCCCTCCGATACGAGCCGCGACATACGCGGTCTCGGCGTTGTGTCCGGTTTCGACGGTGTTGAAATTCGTGTGGGCCGGCAGACCCTCGATGTTGCTCACGTTGCTCCAGACCTTGCCGTGATCGGTGGTTGTGTCGATCTGGCCGTTGGTGCTCACCGTCCAGATCACGCCCGGCTTGACCCGCGAGATTGAAAAGTCCGCGATGGCGGGCGGTGGGGGGGGAGGCGTCTGGCCGGGCTGTGGCCGCGCGGGCTGCGGCCGCGGCTGGCTGCAGTCCTCCGCCGGGGCTCCCTTCGCCAGCGTCAGATCCGGGCTCGCGGCCGTAAAGGAGTGAGCACCATCGCGCGTGACCATCAGGCACTGATAAGCGACGTAGAGCGCACCGGGGTCGAAGCCAAGATCGAACTTCTTCTGGAAGTCGCGAGACGTAAAGAATTTCGCGGATTCGGAACCAAAGTTCGGCGCAACGTTTTGCCACTGCCCCGTGGCCATATCGATCTTGACGATGCCGCTGCCTCCGCCTCCCGGACCGTAGCCGACGCCGTAGAGGATATTCGGATTCTTCGGATCGGGCGTCACAACCCCAAACTCTGAAGAAGGCACTGGGCTCCAGTCGTTGAAGTTGATTTGCCCCCAGTTGCCCCGGCTGCTGATCATCACTGCGCCCGTGTCCTGCTGTGCCGCCAGAATGTGATACGGATACTGGTGATCCGTCGCCACGTGGTACACCTGCGCGATCGGCTGCGTGTACCAGAGGCTCCACGTTTTTCCATCGTCGAGGGTCACGCTGGCGCCCTGATCCGACCCCACAACCATGCGGTGACCGTTGGTCGGATCGATCCACAGCTTGTGATAGTCCTCCCCACCCGGCGCCCCTTTGAACGGTTCAAACGTCACGCCGCCATCGGTCGAGCGATACATCGCCGTGCTCATCGTATAAACGATGTCCGGATTCTGAGAGTCGACAAACACCCCGCTGCTGTAGGCACCCTGCCCGTTGCTGATGCGGAGGTCCTTTCCCGCCATGTGTTGCCAGGTTTCGCCACCGTCGTCGGAACGGTAGAGACCCGATCCCTTTTCGATGTCGTTCCCAACGATGTACATCCGTTTGCCACCCGTGTGCATGGCGATCGCCAGGGCAACGCGGCCCGGGAATGGTGGAATTTTGATCTCGGTCCAGGTCCTGCCGTCGTCGGTGGATTTGAAGACCAGCGGCGGTTTTGCTTTGGCCTGACTGCCCCCGACGCCGGGCCGGCCCGGAGTGCCCGTCCCCTGCGTCGCCGCCACCATGACGCTCGGATCGTCATACGCCGACTGCAGGTCCCGGATGCCCTCGTAATTCGCGGGCTTCAGCACGTTCGTCCAGCTCGCGCCGCCGTTGGTCGAGCGGTAAACGCCGCCACCCGGGTGATGCTCATCGCCCAGAGCTGAGACCACGACGAGGTTCGGATCGGCCGGATCGACCACGATGCTGTCGATCTTCACCGTGTCCTCGAGGCCGATGTGCTGCCAGGTGCTGCCGGCATCGGTCGACTTCCACATGCCGTTGCCCAGGCTGCCGCCGATGGGATCGCCCGCGCCCGCATAAACAATGCTCGGAGCCGAGGGAGCAACGGCGATCGCACCGATGCTGTCCACACTCGTCTCCCGATCGAAGATCGGAACCCAGGTCACGCCGGCGCTGGTTGTCTTCCAGATGCCGCCCAGAGGCGTGCCCATGTAGAACGTCCCCGCATCGCCGACCACCCCGCTTACCGAGGAGATGCGCCCTCCATGGAACGGCCCGACGCTCCGCCACTGAAGCCCGGCGTACAGGCTCGAGTTCACCTGAGCCGTCGCGCTCAGGGTTGATGCCATGACGCCGGAAAGAAACAGCGCGCTATAAGCTGCCCACGACTTTCGCATGCCTGTGTGAGGACCTTTCGCAGGGACCAGGGATGGTTGAGCGCACAGGATACAGGAACTTCCCTGGCACACGGGTGCCGCTCCCTGGCCTCAATCCTGAATGGAGATGAATATGGAGACGATCACCGCCGGGAAATAGACGCAGCGTGGCCTTTGCCGAGGAAGAAAGACCGACCTGCGACGACTATCTGGCCGACTTTTATGCGGAATTTGAGGTTCTGCCGGAGAAACGGTCGCACGAGTTTGCCGAGTATCTGAAGCCGGGACCGATCCCGGCTTGCTATGCAAAATCGCAGCGTCTGGCATCGAAACTGATCGACGAGGGTTCGAACGGAATCCTCTATCCCAGCGTGCGCCGATCCCGGGGGACGTGCGTCGTTTGTTTCCGTCCGGCTCTGGTCTACCATGTCCGACGCGACGCACGGCTCGAATTCAGGCTCCGGGCGGGTCGCCGCTTCGCCGATTCGCAGGTCCGAGAGGTGAAATTGCCGGCGTAGGCTCCCTTCCGAATGTGCCGGAATCCGTGCATACTGCCGATGCTGCGTGGGCCTGTGCAACTGGCATCCGCGCCCGACGAGTCAAGGCCGAATGGAACGATCCGGCCTGAACAATCGCCCTCCATCGTCAGTGCCTGCCCCTGCCCCGGAGGATGCCTTCCCTTCCCTCGCGGTTGTGGAAGGCACCGTACCTCTTCAGAACGTAAACCTCGACACCGAAGCCTCAAGCCGCTGAGCCATTTGACTCAACTCCAGAGAGGCGGACTTCGTGTCTCCCGCCCCGTCCGTCGTCTTCTGCGCCGCGGTGGCCACTCCCGCGATATTCTTCGCGATTTCGCTGACACCCTGCGCGGCTTCCGCCACGCTCCGGCCGATCTCGCTCGTGGTCACTGTCTGTTCTTCGACGGCAGAAGCGATGCTGTTGGAGATGTCGTTGATGCGACCGATGATGGAGCCGATTTCCTGGATTGCGGAAACAGCACCTTTGGTGTCCCCCTGGATCGCCTCGATTTTGTGACCGATATCATCGGTGGCCTGCGCGGTCTGCTTCGCCAGTTCCTTCACTTCGTTGGCGACCACGGCGAATCCTTTCCCTGCTTCGCCGGCCCGAGCGGCTTCGATCGTGGCGTTCAACGCGAGCAGTTTTGTCTGCTGCGCGATGGAATTGATGACCTTGATGACCGTTCCGATCTCTGTGCTGGACACGCCCAGCTTCTTCATCACGTCGTTGGTCGACTCCGCCACCAGAACAGCGTTCTTTGCTACCCGCGCGGAATCGTTGGCGTTGCTGGAGATTTCGCGGATCGACGCCTGCATCTGTTCCGTGGCGGCGGCGACAGAGGAGACGTTCCGGGAAACCTGCTCGCTCGCCGCCGAAACAACATTCGCCTGCGCCAGCGTCTCGCCGGCACTGGCGGACATCGCCTGACTCACTGCAGTCAGCTCCTCTGAGGCCGAGGCGAGCGTGCCAGCGTTCTCTGCGGTCAGCTTCAGCGGGGCAACGATGGAATCCAGCGTCTGATTCACCCCTTCAATGATGGTTCGATATCCGCCATGATGCTTCGAAGCATCCGCGCGACCGTTGAACTGACCCGAAGCAGCAGCACGAGCCAGTTCGCCCGCATCGGTCACCAGAGCTTCAATATTCTTCCTGAGCAAAACCAGCCAGTCGTGAATCTGGTCCTCGTCCGACGCTTTCGCCGTTGAAGCGGTGAGATCCCCGTTGGCGATGCTCGTTACGTACGCGATCAGTTCGGTAAGCCATTGATGCACGCCGTTCACGGCGTTCTTCATGACCTCATGGTCACCTCTGCAGTCGATCTCGACCCTCTCCCTGAGGTTGCCGCCCCGAATGAGCCGGAGCACCCGGTTACCTTCCGCGATGGGAAGGAGAATCGCGTCCAGCATGGCATTCACGCCGCGAACGATTTCGGCATAGGCCCCCTGAAACTGTTCCGGCCGGCCCCGCTCCGACAGTTGCCCTTTGCGCGACGCTTCGGTGAGCCGGTCCAGTTCCTTGTGCAGTCCCTGAAGAACCAGGGCAACATTGTTCACAGCGACCTTCATCTTCTCGTGGTCGCCCTTGTAGGTGTAGGCAATCAGCTCATCGATTTTCCCCGAGGAGATCTGGGCGAGAATGCGGTTCCCTTCTCCGATCGGCAGGAGGATCGTATCCAGCATGGTATTAACCCCGCGGATGATTTCCGCGTAAGCTCCATGAAAATGCTCGGCTTTGCCTCGCTCCGTAAGCTTGCCTTCCCTTGACGCCTCGGTCAGCCTTTCCAGTTCCCCGTGCATTTCCTGCAGCACAACCGCAAGATGGTTGACCGCGACTTTCATCTTTTCGTGGTCGCCCTGGTAAGTCTCCGCGATTCGCTCGTCGATCTTTCCGGCGGAAATCTGAGCCAGAACCCGATTCCCCTCCGCGATGGGCAGCAGAATGGCGTCCAGCATGGTATTGACGCCGCGAACAATCTCCGCATAGGACCCCTGAAACTGCTCGGGGCGACCGCGCTCCGAAAGTTGGCCTTTGCGCGAGGCCTCCGTCAGTCGGTCGAGTTCTCCACGCATATTCTGGAGGACCAGGGCCACGTTATTGACGGCTACTTTCATCTTTTCGTGATCGCCCTGGTAGGTAAAAGCAATCAGTTCATCGATCTTGCCGGAAGAAATCTGGGCCAAAATGCGGTTTCCTTCCGCAATCGGCAGCAGAATGGCATCCAGCATTTCATTGACACCTCGAATGACCTCAGCCGAGGCGCCATCGAACTCTGTGGTACATCCGCGTTCATTCAGACGGCCTTCTTTCGCCGCGGCGACCAGCCGCCGGATTTCCGACAACAGCAGCCCGTCTTCTCGCCGGGCCGGGGAGATCGTTTTTGTCGCCAGCAAAACAGCTGGGTTATCCTGGGTTTTGCCATTTCCATTAGTAACTGTTGAACCGCTGCGCCTTTCCATTGGCCTACCTTTCGCTCTTCAGTTTCCAACCTCTTGCTGGCACCGGTTTCCCTGGTTCCTGGCTCTCGGGGATCGTATGCCGGCTGCGACTGGTACATTTCTGCCCGATGATGGAGCAAAAGGCCTTTCATCCGGCAAAATGTTGACCCTCTATCGGCGATAAATAAGCCGATGTTCAGGCGCAGGGATGCTTTATAACGTCAACTAATATCCAAAGTAACGTTACGAATGAATCCTTATAACCTGGCGAACGGATGGATCGGACCCGCTTACGGCGCGCGCCCCCACAGGGGTGGACCGCTCAAACTATTCCGACTTTACTGGATACTTATCCAGATTCAGATCAGGTTCATACTGCGACAGATAGCGTCGAAACGGGGTATCCCATGAAGCGGCAGAAAAAAGGGATCTACGTGGATATGCACGATGGAGCCGCAGCGCTCTTCGACGGCTCGTTCCAGATAATCCAGCGCTTTCTCCGTGCGGTCCAGTGCCACAAGCGCCGCGGCAACAACAAGAGGCGGAACATAGCCCGGCTGCGTGGGCTCGAGCAACTGGCAGAGGATGAGCTCGGCTTCGCGCGTTTCTCCGAGCTGCGCCTTACAGGCAGCCAGGTACCCCTGCATCACAGGGGCATTGCCGCCGAGCTGACGTGCGCGCTCCAAAGCTTCACTTGCGAGTTGATGCTGCCCCAGTGCCATATGGGTCCACGCGAGATACAGGTGTGAACCGTAGAAGCTGGGATCCAGTTCGATTGTCTCCCTCGCCTGAGCCAGAGCGCGATCCGGTTGCCGTGCCTGGAGAAGAGCCAGGACCATCGCACGATTCACCATGACAGAGAGCGGATCGCATTGCAGGGCCAACTGCATCTCCGAGAGCATACCGTCAGCCTCTTCCCGAATGGCGTGATAACAGGCATACAGATAGTGAGCGGTGGAAGAGCTTGGTTTCAGTCTGATAGCACGTCTCAGATGCTCCCCAAAGGCTTCAACCTGCCAGTTGTCCATCAGGCAGGAAACCGCATAAGCGCAATGAGCTTCGGCCAGTTCCGGATCAAGTTCCATTGCCCGGGCAGCGGCATGTTTCCCCCTTTTAAGAGGCTCACCACCGGGGGCAAGCATGTCCAAAAGCGTAAACCAGCACGAGTCGGCAATACAGGCGTAGGGCGGAGCATAGTCCGGCTGGATGGCAATCGCTTTCTGACTGTAATCGATCGCCTTTTCAAAATCGGCGAGCGTTCGGCGGTTCCAGTGATAGCGCGCACGCAGATACAGACGATAGGCCTCCGGATCGACGCGCCGCGGCCGGGAAAGAAGGCTGCCGCGATCTCCCAGCCGCGGCACAATGGCATCGCAAATTGTCTGGGCGATTTCGCTCTGCAGCGCCAGCATCTCTCCCTCCTCAACATCGAATGATTCAGCAAAGAAGTGGTACCCGTCGTTGCAGTCCACCATCTGGATCGTGACTCGGATTCTGGTGCCCGACCAGCGCACGCTGCCCTCCACCAGAGTGCGCACATGCAGCGTGCGTCCAATGGAGCGAACATCTCCACTCCTGCCGCGAAGAGAGAACGCGGAGGTGCGCGCGATCACTCGCAGGTCCGGCACCTGGGCAAGAATTGTCGTCAGTTCCTCGGACAAGCCGTCGACGAAATAGTCTCTTGCCGCGTCACCGCCAAGGTTCAGGAACGGCAGGACCACGATGGATCGGGAATCGCGTCCCAATAACCTCGGTGGAGTCGCAGCAGGAGCCACCTGCGTTCGCATCCGGATGTCCGGGACATAACTTCCCTTCGGCAGGTCGATGACAACCATATCTTCCCGCCCCAGAGTCGCGTAGTACTCGGCCAGCTTCTGACGCAGCCGGCGCGCCTCTACCCGTACCAGCGGATCGAGTCGCGGATCGAACGTGGGCGGCCGATCGAAAACCTCCCTTGCGATGGTGTATTCCTCAGACCGGTCGCAGCCTTGTCCACCGCGAGGCGCAGGAATCGGCTCATGCGCGGCGAGCGAATAAAGATCTCGCTGGTGACGATCTTCGCCACCTCAGCTTCGATCATGGTGTCGCCGGCGCTCGGGCCCGAAGCTCGCGTGGTCCATGCCACACCGGCCTGGATTGTAGGCCGGCATCCGCATGGAGACAATCGGTTTCTCGTTGCCGTTTTCGGATTACCGAACTGCGTCAATCGCCGCACGTACAGCAGGTTGCGTGTCTTTTCGACCGCACGTCCTTACCGTAAGACACTTTTGCGACGGCCGTTGATCCGCTCAATCTGGCTGCAACCTCAAAAGGAGGACCAGCTATGTTGACGAAGATTCGATTCACCGCTCTCCTTGGCATCGGCTGTGCCGTAGCCTTCACGGCGCCGGCGGCGCGCGCGCAGACTACCAGTGCCGACTGCAGGTACCTGGTTGCCGGGCATTCCTATGCCAACGTGTTTGGCGGTTACATCAACGCAAAGAAGTACCGCGATCTGAATTTGCCGGTGGAACTGGGCGTGGTGCCCAATGCCGGGGCCGGCGTCGTCACGTTTCTTCCCGGCGGGGTGGTGAAGATGACAGAGACCCTCGTCATCGGCCAGGTTGGCGCGTTGACGGGCGGCCTCACCGGGACGTACAGCCTCAAATTTGATACGAGCAAAACCCCACTGCTGTGCGCGGGAACGATCAGCGCGACGCTGAACGGCACCGGTGTGAATGGCGTTCCCGCGATCACGGACAACTTTCAGATAACCGTGACCCCGGAAGGCAGTCGCGTCGAAATGATCCACACGAATCCGGGTCTCATCGTACAGACCGTCGCACGCCCGGCCGAAACTCACGGCTGCCGGAACGGCACGATTGGCGGAAGTTATACCTATAGCACGACGGGCTGGGCCCTGGCCGCTCTGGATCCGTCCATCCAGCCGACCGACGGCGTCCAGCAGTGTGGCGGGTACATCACGGCAGCGATGACAGGCGGGATGCAGTTTTTTCCAGGCTTCCCGCCCGCGGCCGGATTTGATGATGTTCCGGAAGGGGCAAGCGCGATGACCGGATGGGATACCTTGAATGCCAACGGTGGACTGCCCTCCCCCGCGAATCCATCCGTCTATGTACCGATAGTCCGAAAGATGTGGGGCTGGTATAAGGTCAACCGCCAGGATTGCAGCGGAACCATGGTCGTTCGAGACGATACAGGCGTGGACCCCGATTTCTACATCAACTTCTATATCGGGGAGGATGGGAGGGCGATTTACGCGGTGAACGTGAACACGTTCGAGCTGCCTGGACTTCCGGTGCCGGTGCCGCTCTTTGTGATGCCGATTTCGATGGAGCGCGTGAACTTTTCGGGCCCAAGGTGATCGAGCCTGGCGTAGCCGAGCACGGGTGGCCGCTCGTCGCCGCGGCCATCCGTAGCACTGGCCCGTCTCGGCAGCTACCGAGCTCGTTCCAGCGCCTGACGAATCACCGACGCCGCCTGGTCGCCCTCGAGATCCGAGCCCGTGGGATTGAAGTGGACGGGGTCCTGATGCAGGTCCTGATGCTTCTCCATCAGGGCAAACTGGTCATCGATCGGAATTCCCGCGGCCGTGACCAACCGGGCGGCGATTCGGTTGCGCGCTTCGACACGCTGGTTGTTCGTTTCCTTGTCGTCCGAACGTACCGGCGTCGTGCTGGCCCAGATCAAAGCGCCGCCTTTGTCCGTGAGCCTCTTCACTGCGCGAAGGTAGGCGGGGAAGGCCGTCTGATACTGTTCTTCCGTATAGGCCCAGCCGTGCATGCCGTTATTAAAGTGAACGACGCGGAAGCTTACCCCCTCCAGCTTCGCGAACTCCTCGATCTGATGCTCGATCCGTGGATCCCCCACACACGTCGAGTCCGCCATCAGATAGACATTGGCGACCCCATTCAAATCTTTGCGCACCTCAGGGAAATAATTGCGCGTGATCGAATCGCCCAGCAGCAGAACATTGGGCAGCTTCGAATCCGGATGCGGCGGCCGCACTTCCCAGGTCCATTCAATCTCTTCGGCAAGGCTGACCGCTTTCTGGGCCATCAGAGGAAGGGCCACCGTGCTGCCCAACAGCAGAACCAAAACTTTCCGACACAATACCGGCATCGCTCCTCGTCTCCATTCTCAGTTTGAACTCTTCTTGTCTTCGCTGGCGTTTGCAGCGTTGGATGCGGCCGCCTCTTCAGATCAGTGGCGATTCGACGCCGCAAGGAGTACGGTTGCGGTCAGCAGAAGCAGCGTGTCGGACGGGAGAAACACTCGCGAGCGCGCCGAGGCCCGCCTCCACTCGCCCACCAGGAACCCGGACAGACTTGCGGCGATGATCATGAATATCTGGAAGAGTCCCCAGTCGATTGAATCATGCAGTTTCCGCACCACGGAGATCGCGCAGGTCGGACGAGGCCCCGGGTTCCTGAGGCGTCCGGTACACGCCTCCCTCGACAATGGCCGGGAGAACGAAGTGCTCCCGAAGATGCGGAATGTGTTCGAGAAACAGAACGTCATGTCCGAGCGCTACGTGATTGAAAAGCACCAGATGCTGGTGGATCTGCCCCATGTCTCCCACGTGCGGCACCACCGGCAGATTGTGCTTCCGCGCGAGCAGACTCACAGCCAGGAATTCGCTCACCCCGGCCAGACGGGTTGCATCCGCCTGCACGAAGTGGAGCGCCTTTGCCTGCAGAAAGTTGCTGAACACGACGCGGTTGGGAATATGCTCGCCGGCCGCGATCCGCGTGGGAGAGATGGCTTCGGCGAGTTGGCGATGAGCCATCAGGTCGTCGGGATGGGTGGGCTCCTCGATCCACAGAGGTTTTAGTGGAGCGAGTGCGCGGCACATCTGCAGCGCGACCGGCAGATTCCATTGCTGATTCGCGTCGAACATCAGCGTGGCTGAATCGCCGGCGTGGTCGCGCAGCATACGGGCGCGACGCAGGTCGCGCTCGCGATCCGCCGATCCGACCTTCAGCTTGAAGGCGCTGAAGCCCTGATCCATCGCACGTCGTGTCAGCTCCAGCACCCTGGCATCTTCGTAGGCCATCCAGCCCACAGAGGTGTCGTAGCCCGGGTAACCTCGCCGCAGAATACCCTCGCGATCCGGCCGGCTGTCCCATTCGTGCCACAGCACCTCCAGCGCCGCCTCTGCGGAAAGCTCACTCTCGAGATAAGTCAGATCCAGGAGGCTAACGAGCTGGTCCGGGGGGAGATCGAGCAGCAGCTTCCAGAGCGGAACACCACGCTTCTTGGCCCAGAGATCAAAACAGGCATTGGTGATGGACGCCAGAGCGAGGTGCACCACGCCTTTGTGGGGTCCGAGCCAGCGCATGGCCGGATCGTTGGCGAGTCGGTTCGATACGGTTCCGAACTCCGCCATCAGATCCTCGATGTCTCTGCCGATCAGCGGCCGCGCCAGAATCTGGATGGCATCGCAGACCAAACGGTTCCCCTCGCCGAGCGTGAGCGTAATGCCGGTGCCGAAGTCCGCGCCAGGAGTACCGAGCCACGTGACAGCAAGACTGTATTCAGGATTGGTGTGCACGGCATCAGTGCCGGCACCCTCCGGCAGCGGATACCGCTTGTCGAATACCGCAATTCGATCGATCGTCCAGCTTGTCATCCTCTCCTCGGAGGAACAGCGATAACCCGGTGCAGCGGGATCGGGCATCCGGCCACCAGAGTCTGATCCGCAAGAGCGACGGAAGCGCTTACTCGTTGAACAGCGCATCGCGTGCCGCTGCCGTCCCGATTCCCGTTCAACTGAAAAGCTCGCGCTCCGGCTCGCCTGGCATGCACGACAACTCCACCGCACTCCTTGAAGCGCTCCTGTTGCGTGTATGACCCTATCGTGCGAGGCCCTCATCGTCAACATCGACCGATCCAGGCACCCCGCATGATTGCCAAGCGGGAGCGGATGGCCGCGAGCCGACCCGCAACGCGGGAGGGATTGGACCTCATGATCTCGGTGCTGGAGGATGACGGACTGGAGTACGAACCTGGACTCATCGGATCGAGTGTCTGCAAAATTTCCTGCAATCCACAAATCCGATCAGGGCCTTGAGACCGTACGTCACATGTGGGTCACCTTCGACGAGGCAGGACAAGCCCGGAAATCTCTTCGGCACAACATGACATACAACGCGTGAAGGGCGATTGGCATAAATACATATGAAGAAAATGCCAGTGACCCAGCACAGGAACCACGGGACAGATCGCAGCCCTGCGTTTCGCAGCCAGCGATGTGGGGAAAATAACCCTTTAAGCCAGGAGCCGGAGAACCAACGTTTCACGGTTCGGGTATCAGCGCACTAACCAGGGAGCATCCTCACTCGACCCCGCGATCGCATGTACGGCTCGCCATCCAATCCGAATTCCCCCGCCACACGTTCCTCCAGGGAAGGTGAGCCCGGGAATGACCACAGAGCAGAGGATGCGCTCTTGCTGAAGCGTGTCCACGAAAAGGATCAGGCGGCCATGACAACGATCTTCGATCGTTATGCGGGCATGGCCTACTCTGTGGCGTTTCGCGTTCTGAAAGATCAGGCGCAGACGGAAGACGTCATCCAGGACCTCTTTTTCTGGCTGTGGCAAAACCCCGATTCCTTTTCCCCTGGGCGGGGCTCGCTTGCGGCCTGGCTGGCAGTTGTGGTGCGCAATCGCGCCATCGATGTGCTGCGGAAACGCAGGCCTTGCGATTCTGTGGAAGAGGTGGTGCTGCCGGCCGATACGAACGTGGCGAGCGATGTGGAGCTGCGTGCGACGGTGGAGAGGGTTCGCCGTGTGCTTCGCGGGCTGCCGCCGGAACAGCGCAATAGCGTAGAGATGGCTTTCTTCGAGGGCCTGACTCACTCGGAGATCGCCGAGCAGACCGGCGATCCTCTTGGTACGGTGAAAACACGGATTCGTTCTGCTTTGATGAGCGTACGAAAGGCGCTGCAGGGATGATCGACCGGACACACATCTCGCGCGAGGACCTGGACCTGTACGCCATGCAGGTGCTGGACCCTCAGGAGCGTGTTCCGATTGAGGCGCATCTCCGCGAATGCGCGGAGTGCCGTGCAGCCTTAGCCGGCGCGCGCGGCGAACTGGCGTTCCTCACTATGAGTGTGGATGACGCCACGCTCCCTCCGGGCGTGCGCGACCGGTTCGTGGCGCGGATCGCACAGACCGCAGGCTCAACAGAACCACAAAACATCAGTGTCAAGCCGGTATCTGTGCTCCGGCGCCCCAGGCTTTCTGTTTGGATACCGTGGGCGCTGGTGGCCGCCATGCTGATTCTGGTGGCGGGCCTGGAAACAAAAGTACAGAACCTGACCCGCGAGATGGGCCGGCAGGCGGAAACGGCGAGGACACAGGCCGAGGCGAATGCGAGGGCCCGGCGGGTACTCGATTTGCTCACCGCCAGCGATGCGCAGCATGTAATGCTGACTGCAGCGCAGACGCACCCGGTCCCCAGCGCCAGGGCAGTCTATCTTGCGTCACGCGGCGAACTGATCCTGCAGGCGACCAACCTGGCGCGTGTGCCGGAGAGCAAAACCTACGAACTGTGGATTATCCCGGCGAACGGTGAGCCCCCGGTACCCGCGGGCTTGTTCCGGCCCGATGCCTCGGGGAACGCCAGCCTTGTGCTGCCGCCATTGCCGACCGGTGTCCAGGCAAAGGCCTTTGGAATAACGGTGGAGGGAGCCAGCGGCTCGAAAACTCCGACGCTGCCCATCGTCCTCTCTGGCGCGGCGCCGGGCGAGTAGCGCCGCTGCAGACGCAGAAGGAAATTCCACCCGCGGGACATCGCTCCTGAAATTGCAAAATCCCACCCATCCAAACGCCACTTCCCTCCGTACCTCTCCCGGGAGTTTGACTGCGAGCGAGCAGCAGTCTCCCGGAGGAGGAAGCAATGAGCCATGCAAAAGACCTGCCCGGCAGATCTCTGTCGCGCAGAAACTTTATAGTCGGCGCCGGCGGCGTCGCTGCGCTGACGATCGCGGCCGGTTGTGGCGGGAACGGTCACTCTTCAACAGGAAGCGGCACCGGCACGGGAACCGGGACAGGTTCCTCCATTACCGACACTGACATCCTCAACTTTGCACTGAACCTGGAGTATCTGGAGGCTGAGTTCTACCTGCGGGCCGTGACCGGCTCCGGACTGCAGTCTTCCGACACTGGATCGAATGCCGGAAGTGTCACCGGCGGCACCCAGGTGACGTTCAAAACGCCCGCCATCCAGCAGTATGCAACCGAGATCGCCAACGATGAACAGCTGCACGTTCAGTTTCTCCGGAAGGCGCTGGGCAGCGCTGCCGTGAGCCGCCCGGCCATCGACTTCACGGATGCATTCAATGCGGCGGCATCGGCAGCCGGGATCGGAAGTTCATTCAACCCCTTTGCAGATGAGGACAGCTTTCTCCTTGGAGCTTTTGTCTTCGAGGATGTCGGGGTGACCGCGTACCACGGCGCCGCCTCGCTTCTCACCGACAAGACCAATCTGGCTGCGGCGGCGGGGATCCTCGGTACGGAGGCGTACCATGCCGGCGAGATTCGCACTCTCATCGCCCAGCTTGGCGGCGCGTCCCTTGTCGCAGCGAACAAGATCTCCAACCTTCGCGCGACCGCGGGTGGCGGCAACGAAACCATGGTGTCCAGCACCTCGATTGTGGCGGCTGACTCGAATTCGATTTCCTACGATCGAACCACGGATCAGGTGCTGCACATCGTCTATCTGAGTCCATCGGCGGGCGTCGTCGCCAAAGGCGGATTTTTCCCCAGCGGTCTGAACGGCAAAATCACAGCAACGGCTTCCTAAGGAGACTTTATGGTTCTCATTGAAGAGAAAGAGCAGCTGCGGTCCGCGGAAGAACTCGCAGAGAAGAGATCGACTCGCCGGTCCGCTCTCCTGATCGGAGGGGCCGCACTCGCCGGCATGGTCCTGAGCCGCGCCGAATCGGCATTTGCACAGTCAACCGTTACAGATCCCGACATTCTGAATTTTGCCCTCAACCTGGAGTTCCTTGAAGCCCAGTACTACACGCTTGCCACCACCGGAAAGACCATCGATGTGGCCGCCGGCATTTCCATCAAAGGCGGCGATGGAAGCGCCGGGGGAACCGTGACCGTGAAATCGAACCCGGCGGTCCCGTTCACCACGCAGTTCCTGAAGGACTTTGCAACCGAAGTGGCCATGGACGAGCAAAACCATGTCAAATTCCTGCAGCAGGCGCTGGCCGCCTCCGCGGTGGCGCAGCCGAATATCGATCTGATGAACAGCTTTAACGCGCTCGCTCAGGCGGCGGGATTGGGCAGCGCCTTCGATCCGTTCGCCAGCGAGACCAACTTTCTCCTGGGCGCCTTCATCTTCGAGGATGTGGGGGTCACAGCCTATCAGGGCGCCGCGGGTCTGATCAGCAGCAAGACCTATCTGGACAAAGCCGTCGGCATCCACAATGTCGAGGCCTATCACGCGGCAAGTATCCGAACCCGGATCTTTCAGGCAGGAGCGACAGCGCAGCAGATTTCGCAGGCGATCGCGACCACCCGCGCGAAGCTGGACGGAACCAATAACGACGACATGGGTGTCGGTGTATCGTCGTCGGGCGCTGCGACGATTGTCGAC
>JBKICP010000300.1:0-18270 GCA_046567085.1 Acidobacteriota bacterium | reverse complement strand
GTCGGTCACCATGCGATAAAAGTTTTCGCTGATCTGCCGGTACCGATCATCCCCGGTGAGTTCGTAGCCGCGCGCTGCTCCAATCACCTTCGGAATGTTGGTATTGGCATGATTGCCGGCAAGCATGTCCTGATTGGCCGCGAGCGGATCGAAAATCTTGTGATGCTCGAAGCGGAATCCCAGATCGCGATACCTGGTGTTGCTCGTGATCCCATACAGATTGAACGAAGCCTCGTTCATGCCGCCCTGCTCCACCAGCAGCACACGCTGCCAGTCGTCGTCGCTGAAGCTGATGGCGTAGGTGTAAGCCCAGTCGGCCATCCGCGTCGCCATTTCCAGGGCCTGCTGGTTGCCGGTGTGCTGGTACATGTCGATCAGACCCGCCATGATCTTGTGGTAGGTGTAGAAGGGCGCCCACACCCGCTCGTGCTTCCGCAGCCGGTCGTAGAAGGTCGTCGGATACGCACCAAGATAACCATCCTTCGCCTGGCACTCCCCCAGCATGCTCACCAGCTCATTCGCCTTGATTGCAATGAATTCGTCTCCAGTGCTGGCATGCATCAGGGCGCACGACGACAGGTAGTGCCCTACATAATGCCCCCGCAGCTCGCAGTCCGGAGCTTCCCATCCCCCCAGTGGATCGGCCTCGGTCGGAATGCCCGCCGTCACCCGGAAGTTATAGGCCAGGCGCTCGTTGGGCAGCGAGTAAAGGAAGCTGCGGTTCAGCTCCATCGTGTCGTTCCAGAAGGACGGCAGCAGGCGCACATCCGGCATCGGGAACGGCTTCACCTTCCACTGCACCCTGGCCACCGCAGCGTTCGTCAGGTACTGGACGGCCGTATCGCCACCTGTGAAGGCCGCTGCTTTCGCGGCCTTTTGTGACGCCAGGGCCATAGCTCCCGTGGGAAGAAGGGCGGCGGCTCCCGCACATGCCGCGCTGCTCAGGAATGTTCTGCGACTCAGACTGCGATTCATGCTCTTCTCCCCATTTCTCTGTTTGTGAAACTGTTTCGGCAGTGCCGGTCGGGTTTCTGAGACGATCCTGCCAGGGCGCCAGGCTCGATTTTCTGCTCAGGTCAAGTCTGCCACCACTGTAAAGCTGCGCTTGCCCCCCGTGGCAAAAACAGCTGCATCCTTATTGCGTCCGGCAGGCGCGACGGCACGGCCGTTGACGTTGAGCCCCTGTAAGGATCGACCCTGCGGAACGCGAAACGTCACCTGCAGTTCCGGCGGCAACGCCCCTGTATGCGGCAGAGCGATCGTCGCAACCTGTTGGTTCTTGCCCTGCGGCTCCAGCCGATAATCGACGCGGCCCCAGCGTGTGGGGGCCTGTTCAATGGCAATCGGCTTCCCTGCCCCGATCCAGCGCCGGGGCACCGCGCGCCCAAAGTACAGGCGTTCGCCATCGGGGTCTTCGAAGACCAGCATCCATCGCAGCAGCAGCGGAATCGTCTGCTGCGCCGGAATGCAGAACAGCGTGCCGTCGCCGGTGATTCCCGAAACCTCGCCCGCCATCCAGCTCCCTCGCGAATGGTCATGATAACGGTGGGAGTAGAGGAAGAGCAGGTACTCGTCGATGCGATCCAGACGCAGCAGCGCCTGCGCGTAGCCATACGAGATGAATCCCAGAATGTCGCGGCCCTGCGGATGCGGCCGCTCCACATTCGCCACCACGCCCAGCGTGGTCGCACCATAGGCTCGCATGCAATCGATGATCGTAGCGGTTTGCTCGTCCGGCAAAACCCCTGGCTGCAGCAGCTCTGCATACGCGCGATGCGGCCATCCCTGCTCGCTCGGATGTTCCTGCTCCATCGACTCCCAAAACGTCAGCTTCGTTCCCGGCAACGGACCAATATAAGGAGGCTTCTGGTCGCGCCGGATGTTGGCGTCGATGCTCTTCACCAGCGTCGTGCGCAGTTCCTTGCTGCGCCGCAGCCATTCGCCCGACCTCACCCCGCCGTCCGCTCCAGCGACCTCGGTCCACACCCCAGCCAGATCCCGCCATCCCCGCACCGCGAACGCGCTGTTGGAGAAATACGGCTTCCACCAAACCGAAGGGTCCTGAGTCAGGCAGGAATCCGATTCCGACCAGCCATGAATGAGCCCATGTCCCCGGTTGTCCACCGGCAGTTGCAGCGCTGTATCGTGCAGTTCCGCCAGAAGCGACGCCGTCGCTTCGATTTTCTCCCGATGCTTGCGCAGAAGCGCGATGTCACCGGTATAGCGGGCATAGCGCGCGATCAGCGAAAGCGTCAGCCCGAACTGCGCCGTCTCCGGACCGCGCATGTTCACCATGCCCTTCGCGTCCACGAAGCCGGTGAAATAGCCATCGAAAACGTCGTGCGCCTGCGCAAATCGGCCGCATTCCAGGTTCGCGTAAAGCGACATCGTGAAAATATCCTGGAACCCGTCGTACTCCGGCCCGTAATAGTCGCGATCGACGGTTCCGTACTTCGGATAGACTCCGCCCGGCCGCACAATCTGCTCCTTCACGAAAGCGTGCTGCGCCAGGTTGGCCCAACTCACATTGGGCAGCGTCACGGGCGCAACGTCGCACATCTGACGATCCCAATACTCCGCGAACTCAAGCATGCCGCGGTAAAACTCCGCCGCATCCGGATCCTGCCGCCGCTGCGTATAGGCCGGATAGCTGTAGCCGTACACGGCCTTCAGAATTTTTCCATCACGGATCTCAACCACACGATGCCAGGTCTGGACGATGAACCGATCGTGGGCCAGCACATCGCCGAAGACAATCGTCTCGAAGGTCGAGCCGTCGTCCCCGGGAAGAACTTTCCGCACCGCCGGCATCCATCCACCCACCAGGCCCTCATAGCGTTTCCGGGCGCGCTCGTTCGTCATCTCCGGAAAATACTGCACCGGATGCCACGTCCGCGTGTTGCCGGCCGGATATACGGGCATGGTGTCGCTGCATTCCCGCGTTCCCAGAATCGCGTTCCAGTGCGGCCGGAAATATCGTCCCTCGGGCACCGCCGAGTCCATGGGAGGCGCCGCGCGCCGGACCTGCTCCTCATCCGGCTCCCCCTGGGATAAAAGCTGGTCCGCCAGCAGATCCGGCCCGGACATCCCGATCTTGCCCAGTTCAAGCCCGAGGTATTGCGGCCCCGCATCGGCAAAGACCGCCTCCGCGCTCTTGGGCAACAACCGCGCCGAGCCGTCCGACGAGACAAACGTGATGGCGCCATCCCGCGTGCGCAGGTCTTCGTAAACGGTCCAGTGCTCGCTGCCACGCGTGAAGCTGCTTAACGGCGTGTGTCCCTCCACCGAGACTTCGCTGGCGCGCACCGCACCGCGAAGAGGAGCCGCAGGGGAAACCGGCGCATCGGTCGTCTCTGCCGGCGAAGCAAATTCGTGGAACGCGGCTGTCCCGGCGGCCACCGTTTGAAGAAATCGTCTTCGGTTCATCTCTGCCCTCGGGTCGCCGCACAGCATCAGAGTGCTCTCCCTGAAGTGCCGCACTTCGATCTTGCAGGTTTGATTCGGGGATTGAAGGTACGCGCTGATTTATACAGCAAATTGGCCGATGTATACAACTTCGTATGCTGAATGCGGTCCGAAAACGTCCGCCGCCTGTGCCTACAATAGGACCCATGCATGCGCTCCGAATCCGGATCGGCCTTGGTCTTGCGGCTCTCAGCATGGCTGCTGCTCCCTGGAGCCACTCCCAGTCGAGCCCACCCCTGCGCGCCCCCACTGCTTCCGGTTCTGCACCCGCGGCTCCCGGCGCTGATACAACGGCGTTCAACGAACTCCAAACCGGAGCGCAGCTCACTGCTCACGGCTACCTTCAACAAGCGATTCCGCATCTGCTCGCGGCTCAGTCGGCGGCCATCGAACCCTATGCGACGGGCGTCAACCTGGGGATCTGCTACCTCGGCACGGGCAACGCTGCGCAGGCCATCCGTGTGCTCCATGCGCTCGCCGCGTCCGGCCTGGCCAATGCGACCGTCGACAATCTTATCGCCCAGGCATACATCGCGAATGGGCAACCGCAGGAGGCGCTTGACAGTTTTCGTCGCGCTGCGGCCCTGAACCCAAAAGACGAAAAGCTCTACGACTACCTCGCCGACACGTGCACCGATCACAAGGATTACGCGCTGGGACTGGAGATCGTCGACGAGGGTCTCGTCGAGCTCCCCGATTCGGCCCGCCTGCACTACGAGAAGGCCCTTTTCCTGAGCCAAATGGGCCGATTCGAAATGGGGAAGCCGGAGTTCGACCTGGCGGTGCAGCTGAGTCCGGGCAGCTACATCGGATATCTGGCCCTCGTTCAGAAGGACCTGTACCAGGACAACCTCTCTGCAGCCGACAAGGTCCTGCATCAGGCCCTTCAATCCGGACACCGCGATTATCGGATGCTCTCGCTGCTCGGTACCGTCCTGCTGCACGAAGGGGCTGCGCCAGGCGAGCCTCAATTCGACGAAGCGAAAACAGCTCTCGAGCAATCTGCCCGGCAAAACCCGGAGTACTCGGCCACGCAGATCGCCCTCGGCAAGATCTGTCTCATGGAACATCAGCCGCAGCAGGCCGTCGATCATCTCGAAATCGGGCGCCGCCTGGAACCGGACAATCCCGCTGTCTACGCCAGTCTGGCCAGTGCTTACGACCAGCTCGGCGACCACGCTCAGGCGCGTCTCATGCGGCTGGAGATGGGCCGTCTGCTAACCGAGAAATCCGCGCCACCCCTCCCCACCCCGCAGCCCTAGAAGCTCGCGGATTCCGCTGGTTTGCCGGCAAACATTGCGGTATCCGCCGCTTCCCGTCCGCCGCTCCCAGCGCACCCTTTATGTCACTTGGTTCTTGACAATGCATACAATTTTCAATACAAGATGAGACTCAATGGCGCACACAGGACTCCCCGCTTGCGGAGCCCGCGTGCACCCATTCGGTCCCCAGGCAGCCCAGGAAGTCGTGTCCCCAGAACCAAACCATAGAACTCTCTGGGCGGGAAAACGTTTCACCGATCTCAGGAGGTCAGTTATGAGCACCAGTGTCATGCGGCGGATTCTCTCCCTTTGGGCAATCCTGGGAGTCATCCTCGCGCTTCCCTCGTTCCAGGCTCACGCCCAGGAAGGCACCCGAGGCAAAGTCGTGGTCACGGTGGAAGACGTGTCCGGCGGCGTCGTGCCCGGTGCCACGCTCACTATCGTTGAGCACCAGACCAACGACACCTACACCGCCAGCACAAACAACACCGGCAGCTACACCTTCGTCAACCTGCCCATCGGTACCTACACGCTCACCATCACCTGCGCCGGGTATGGCACGAAAATCTACTCCGCCGTCATCGTTCAGGCATCCCAGGTGACTAATCTCAGCGCGAGCCTCTCGGTTGGCAAGACCACCCAGACGGTGCAGGTTGCAAGCCAGACCTCACCCGTGCTCCAGACGACCTCCAACGCCGTCGGGTCCGTGATCGATGTGAAGCAGATTCAGGATTTGCCGCTCAACGGCCGCGACGTCACGGCGCTGGCTGAGATCGTGCCCGGGTACAGCGGCGCCGGCGGCCAGGGCACCTTCAACGGCCTGCCCATCATGGATCAGGGAAGCAACATGGACGGCATGGTCGGCAACGCCAGCCGCATGAAGTTCGACGCCAATATCACGCCGGCCGTCTCGCCCCGCCTCGAAGATATCGAGGAAATGAGCGTGCAGACCGACCAGCTCGGCCTCAACTCCGGATTCGGTCAGGCCACCACCCAGGTGAATTTTGTCACCCGTCGCGGCTCCAATCAGTTTCACGGACTTGCTTACGAGGACTACCGCAACGGCGGCCTCAATGCCAACACCTGGCTCAACGATGCGCTGGGGGTGAAAAAGAACAAGCTCATCCTGAACGACTTCGGTGGCAGCCTCGGCGGTCCCATTCTGCATAACAAACTCTTCTTCTTTGGCACCTATGCCATGCAGAAAATACCGGGAAGCTTTACCGCAACCAACTACGCGTTCACCAGCGCCGCCCAGGCCGGCAACTTCAGCTACATCGGATCCGATGGCACCTCCCACACCGCAAATCTTCTCACCATTGCGCAAAACAGCGGTTTGAACATCCCCTACACGGTGAATTCTGAGATCTCCAAGCAGTTCGCGGCGATCAACGCCGGCATCAGTTCCGGGCATCTGGGGCCAACCTCCGATCCGAACTACAACGAAGTTGGCTGGACCCAGCCCTCACCGCAAACCTCGTATTACCCGGTGGCCCGTGTCGATTACGACGTCTCGCAGAAGGTCAGAATGTACCTCTCCTGGATGATGTCGAAATACGAGCAGCCCGGCATTACTGCGCCCACCTTTCCCGGCAGCGGCTTTGCCAATCAGGAAGCCGGAAACGAAACCAAAAACTTTACCGGAACCTATGGGTTGGACTACATTTTCTCGCCGCAGTTGATTAACCAGTTCAAGGCGGGATACCTGTATGACGCCACTCTGTATGCCTACAATGCCGCTCCGCTCTACACCACCGAGCCAACCGTAAACTGGGACTATCCAGGGGTAAACACGGCGATGTCCGGCCAGAGCTATCAGCTTCCGATTAATACCTATTACCCAATCTATGATTTTTCCGATTCCATGACTCTGCAGCATGGAAAACATACCTTCCAATACGGCGTCTCCTGGTACAAGGAACAGGATCACTACTGGAACGCGCCAGGCGGCTTCTATAATTACTATCTGGGTCTGGCAACTGGTGACCCGGCGATCAATGCCTTCACGAATTCCGGAGCGAACCCAACCCTGCCCGATGCCACCCAGGCAGAGATCAATAAAGCCGACGCGCTGTACGCAATCCTCACCGGCAGAATCGGCAATGGTGGCCCCGGCGGCAGCGGCGTCAACGGAGAGAACTCTTATAACATCAAGACAAAGACCTACGCCCCAACCGGCACGATGAGCGAATATCCTCTGGACGAGGTCTCCTCGGCCTGGAGTCTCTTTGCAGAAGATTCCTGGCGCGTGACTCCGACCCTGACGCTCAACTACGGCCTGCGCTGGGATATCTTCGGCGCCGAACAGGATCTCACCGGCTTTTACCATTCCGCAGATCTGGCATCGATCTACGGACCCACTGCCGTCGGCGATTTGTTCCATCCCGGCGCCCTCAACGGCAATCTCAACCCAACCATCTCAGTCCATTCGCAGCCCTACCAGCCCTGGAAGGTCACGCCGCAGCCCGCGTTCGGCTTCGCCTGGAATCCACACGTTAGCTCCGGCGCGCTGAAAGGTCTTCTGGGTGGGGACCAAACGGTCATCCGCGGAGGATACGCGCTGCGCCGCTTTACCGAGCCGTACCAGTACTTCTGGGACTTCGCCACGGACTACGGACAGTTCTATTATCAGCAGTTCAATCTCCTCCCGAACAACACGGGGCAACCGGGAACCTTCGCTCCCGGCAGTCTCTCCCTCGGCAGCACGTTGCCTGGATTCATCCTTTCGCCGGCAACGTATCAGTCATCGGCGCCCGAGTCGGAGTTCACGTACACGGGTGGACCGGGAGTCAACGGCATCCAGCCCAACCTCGCAGAACCCGTTGCCGAATCGTGGAATATCGGCATTCAGCGTGGGCTTGGCCATTCGATGGCTCTCGAGGTCCGCTACAACGGCAATCGCACCCTCCATCAGTGGATCTCGATCAATCCCAACGAAGTCAATATCTTCGAAAACGGATTCCTGAAGGATTTCAAGAATGCCCAGGCGAACCTGGCAGCCTCGGGAGGTACCTCCTTCTCCAGCAGTAACGGCAATCCCACGCCAATCCTCGATGCGGCGTTCGGCGGCCCCGGCGCCTCGGATTACACCAACACGCAGTACATCAACTACCTGAATACCGGACAGGCGGGCGCCATGGCCCAGGTTCTTTCCGGCATCAGTGGCTCTGTGCCGTACTTCTGCAATCTGGTGGGTGCCAGTTTCTCTCCCTGCGCCAACAATGCTGGCTATACCGGCGCCGGTGCCGGCTACCCGATTAACTTCTTCCAGGCGAACCCCTACGCCGGGGGAAGTTCGAGCGGAGAGCTGTTATCGGAAGGCTACTCCAACTACAACGGCCTGCAGGTCGATCTTCGCCAGGGCTCCTGGCACGGCCTGCAGTTCGACGCAAACTATACCTGGAGCCACACACTCGGTGTTGAGTCGGCTAACTCGTGGACTGGCTCCTCTAACGCATTTACCCTGCGCAATCTCCGGCAGAGCTACGGACCTACGATCTTTGATCTGCGGAACGTCTTCCATGCCAACGGTACCTACGATATCCCGGTCGGACATGGACGAACCTACCTTGCCCACAATCGCGCACTCGATGCAGTTCTGGGTGGATATACCCTGGGAACCATTGTGACGTGGCAGAGCGGCGCCCCCTCACAGCTGGGTGGAGGCTATTACACCTACAACGACTACGGCGACGGTGGCATTCAGTTGCACGGAGTAACACCCAGCCAGTTGCAGAGTGCCATCGGCGTGCACGAGATGCCGGGCCAGCCCTTTGCCAATCTGATCAATCCGAAGTACCTGGTAAGCCCGACTGGCGGAGGCGCGAACTCGAACTTCATCACCCCGAACACGACGCCTGGAACCTTCGGCCAGATTCTCTATCTCCATGGACCTCGACAGTTCTATCAGGACATGGAGGTGACGAAGGTATTCCCGATCCACGAGCAGATTAACTTCAACCTCCAGGCGTCCTTCCTCAATCTATGGAATCACCCGGTCTTCGGAAATGCTGATGGCTTCGGGCCCTATGTGCCCGGCACATCTGCCACATCTTTCGATTCCGGGGTTCAGGATTTTGGATTCGGTGAAGGCGGACCTACGAATGAGAATGCTCAGTCTGGCGCCACGTCCATTCCAGGATTTGGACGACAGATCGAATTTCGCGGAACCTTCCGGTTCTGAGTTAGCCTCGTGAGCGCCGGACGCCTTGTGCGTCCGGCATTTTTTTCTTCACGCGCATCGGCCATGCGGCCATCACAATAGGATTGAATGAATGAGGAAAGCTTGAAGAGTTGTGGGTATCGAGGGCGGCTTCTGCCGTTAAGCAAACTCCGGTCGCGTGTCCGCCGCGGTGCTTTTGTCTTTATCTCCGTGTCTGTCTTCTCGGTATCCAGCCTGTCGTCGCTCGCCGCCGCGCAGCGACCAAAGCCGCCCAAGCCTCCGGTTCCCGGCCCCATGCTGAGCCAGGGTACCGTCTCCTTCGATATACGGCAGTTCACCCTGAAGCTGGTCCGCTCGTCCCAGACCGTTGCGGCTCTGCTGCCGAAAGGGTCGAACGGCTTCGACTTTACCCCGGGCGACCAGCTCGTTGCCCGCTCTCAGAACGGCTACTACCAGCTGGGCGATCTTGATCTCCGCCTGCGAACCGGCAACTCTGGCCCGTGGCACGACTACTCCACGGCACTGGCTCGCGAGCCAGTCGCGGCGCTCCCTGCCACAGAAGGCGCCCTCGCCTCCGCAGATCTCGCGCCCACACTGCCTCCGGACATCCCCCTCACCATCATCCGCACGTGGGCGGTAGATCAGGGCCAGCTGGTTCTCCGCTTCACGCTGCGCAACAAAACACAGCAGCCCGTCGAGATCGGCTCCCTCGGGATTCCGATGATCTTCGACAACATCATGACCGATCGCACGCTCGCGCAGGCGCACGAGATCTGTAGCTTTGACGACCCCTACATCGGCGAAGATGCCGGCTACCTCCAGGTCACACGGCTCAGCGGCCACGGTCCCGCCCTCCTCGTCGTGCCCGATGGCCACACACCCTTCGAGGCTTGGAATCCCATTCTGGGCGAAAGGCCGGGTCAGCTCGCGATGGCCCACGATCCGACCCCGCGCGGCATCACCTTCGAAGGGTTCTACGAATGGATGGTGCACAGCGCCGCCTACCAGCAGAACGAGTGGAAGAACGCGCAGCCCTGGAATCCGCCAACGAGTTTCACCTTGCAACCGGGCCAGTCTCGTGTTTACGCGCTCCGCTTTCTTCTGGCTGACTCGATCCCCGGCATCGAAAAGACCCTCGCCGTCGACCACAGGCCTGTTGCGGTTGGCGTTCCCGGATACATCTTGCCCACGGATATGGAGGCTCACCTCTTCCTGAATTCCAGCGAGGCGGTCCGCTCCATCACAGTTGAGCCGGTCGCCGCCATCGAGGTTCGCAAAGCCCAGCCCACTGCTAACGGCTGGAGCAACTACACGCTGCGAGGAAAGACCTGGGGCCGCGCGCGGCTCACGATCACCTACGGGAATGGCCTGCTGCAAACGATTAATTACCGGGTCATCAAGCCGGAGTCTGAAGCAGTTGCCGACCTCGGGCACTTCCTTACCACCCAACAGTGGTTCACCAATTCCGCAGATCCTTTTCACCGTGCGCCTTCGGCTATCACATATGACAACCAGGCACATCAGCAGGGAACACAGGACAACCGCGTCTGGATTGCGGGCCTCAGCGACGAAGCCGGCGCCGGCTCGTGGCTCGCCCTCGCGATGAAGGAGCTGATCGCACCCGATGCGAAAGAAGTTGCGCAACTCGAGCAGTTCGCCGACGGAGTGCTCGGGGGTGGAATCCAATATAAAGATGGCCCCAAGCAGTACGGCGTTCGCAAAAGTCTCTTCTACTATCAGCCCGACCAGTTAGCGCCCGGCTTCTATAGCAACAGTTTCGACTGGAAGAGCTGGGCCAGCTGGAGTAAGAAGGATTCCGAAGCCGTCGACCGCTCCTACAACTATCCCCACGTTGCCTCGGCGTGGTGGGTGCTGTACCGTCTTGCGCGGAACCATCCGGGCCTCGTGAGCAGCCACCCCTGGCAGTGGTATCTCACGCGGGCATACGAAACGTCGATGGCCATGACGCGCCTCGCGCCGTACTACGCGCAGTTCGGTCAGATGGAGGGCGATGTCTTCCTTTACATCCTCGAAGACCTGCGGCGCGAGGGCATGACCGCCGAGGCTGACCCGTTGGAGGCCGCGATGCGAATGCGCGCCGATCACTGGAATACCGAAGAGTATCCGTTCGCCAGTGAGATGCCCTGGGACTCCACTGGCCAGGAGGAGGTCTATGCCTGGACGAAGTACTTTGGATTCCAGGCCAAGGCGCGGACCAGCATCGACGCCATCCTCGGCTACGATCCCACGATCCCGAGCTGGGGCTACAACGGCAGCGCCCGCCGCTACTGGGACTTTCTTTTCGGCGGGAAGATTCGCCGCCTGGAACGCCAGCTGCATCACTATGGCTCGGGCATCAATGCCGTGCCGCTCCTCACTGCTTACCGCAGCGATCCTGCCGATCTTTACCTCCTGCGGGTTGGCTATGGCGGAACCATGGGAGAGCTGAGTAATATCGACCAGAACGGATTTGGCTCGGCCGCCTTCCACGGCTTCCCCGACATGCTCGCCGGCGATCCGTACTCTGGAGACTATGGCAGCGGATTCTGGGGTTTCGCGGTCAACACGGCGACCTACGTCACGCACGATCCCGCACTCGGATGGCTCTGCTTCGGCGGGAATCTCGAGCAGAAGCACCGCAGTATCGACGTCACGCCCCTCGATGCCGCGCGCAGCCGTCTCTACCTCGCGCCCGTCGGTCTCTGGATCACACTCGATGCCGGGCGCATCCGCAGCGTGCACTTCGATCCTCGTACTCACGCCGTCCGCCTCACCTTCGATCCCGTCACCGAGATCACGCCAAGCGCGTACCTGCGCATCCAGCAGCCTTCTGCCATTGCCGGCGTCGGCAACTACCAGCCGGTCGAATCTCTCACCAGGGAACGCGGCGCCTGGGTAGTTCCGCTCCGGCCGCAACCGACCGAGATCGTGCTCCAGGCCTCACCCCAACCGCATCAATAACGAAGAGCAGCCATGATCGTCCGACGCGCAACCCGACATCTCGCGTGGTTCTGCAGCGCCGCGCTCTCCGGCAGCGTGGTCTTATCCGCGCAGACGAACGCTGCAGCCGATCCCATCCAGCGCGGCATCCATCTCGTCGAAACCGGCCGCTGCACCGAGGCCCTTCCACTTCTCGAACGCGGCCTGCCTCACATCACCGACAAAGCCCTTCGTTATCGCGCCGAGATGGCCGAGGTCCGCTGTGCCATGGCCGTGGACGATCGCCAGATTGCCGCCGACACGCTCTTCCGCCTGCAACGCGAATCCCCGGGGAATCCCGAAGTTCTCTACATCCAGACCCACATGTTCTCCGATCTCGCCGCCCGTTCCGCCAGAGAACTGCAGGAGAAAGATCCCACCTCCTATCAGGCACAGCGGCTCGAGGCCGAAACTCTCGAGTCCCAGGGAAAAGAGGATCAGGCGGCCACCATTTACCGCACCATCCTCAGGGACCATCCCGAGGTGCCCGGCATTCACTATCGTCTTGGACAAATCGCTCTCGCCGAGGCCGGCGATGCGGGGCCCACGGATGCGGCGCAGGCGGAATTCGAAAAAGAAGTCGCCATTGATCCCAGCAACGCTTCAGCCGAGTTCATTCTCGGCGAGTTGGCCCGCCGCAAAGGTGACTGGGACCCTGCGATCCGCCACTTCGCCCAGGCGGCCCATCTCGATGCTGGCTTTTCAGAAGCCTGGCTCGCCCTCGGCATGTCGCTTGCAGCCAGCGGTCGCTATGCCGAAGCCAAACCGCCCCTCGAGCACTACGTGCAGCTCGAACCCGACGACCCCTCCGGCCATTATCAGTTGGCCATCGCCGATGCCCACACCGGGGACCAGGCAGGAGCGCAGCGCGAAATGGCTCTCCAGGCCCAGGCCGCCGCCCGCTCCAAATCCATGGACACCACTCAGGGGCACCCCGTCCAGCAATGATCGCCTTCTCACACGCACTACGCGCGGCAGTCCCCGCCATGGCTGCAACGCCACTTCCCTTCTGATGTCTTCTCGTTCGCAGCCAGATCCACGCCCCCTCTCCCGCAGAGAGTTTGTGCGCTCCTCCGCGCTCGGTCTGCTGTCCTCTTCTGCGCTGGCGCGCGCGTTCGCCGCTGACCCGGCACAGCTCTGGTTCGAATCCATTCCTCCTCAGCGCAGCGGCATCACCTGGACGCACACCGCCGGCCTTTCTGCTGAAATGTATCTTCCGGAAACCGTCGGCGCCGGCTGTGCCTTCCTCGATTACGACAATGACGGCTGGATGGACATTTATCTCGTCAACAGCGGCCCCTGCGACTTCTACAGCCCGGCGAAGCCGCTGCGCAACGCACTCTACCGTAACAACCGGGACGGCACCTTCACCGACGTGACCGAAAAAGCAGGCGTTCCCGGCAACGCCTATGGCATGGGCGTCGCAGTGGGCGACTACAACGGCGATGGCCTGCCCGATCTCTACGTAACGCAATATCCGCACAGCATCCTCTACCGCAACAACGGAGACGGTACCTTCACCGACGTGACCGCCACGGCGGGCCTCACCGCCCCCGGCTGGGCCACCAGCGCCGTCTGGTTCGATTACGACAACGATGGCCGCCTCGACCTCTTTGTCTGCCGCTTTGCGGACTTCAGCAAAGAGAAGAACATCTGGTGCGGCGGCCACGGCCCAGGAGAGCGCTACTACTGCAAGCCAAGCGTGTACCAACCCGTGCCGAGTTGGCTCTTCCACAACGATGGCAACGGCACCTTCACCGATGTCAGCCGCGAATCCGGCATTGCCGCCTCGCTCGCAAAAGCCTGGGGCGTGGTCGCGGCCGACATCAACAACGACGGGCGCATGGACCTCTTTGTCGGCAGCGACACCGCGCCCAATCCCCTGTTCATGAATCAGGGCGGCAGCCGTTTCGCGGACAACGGGCTCCTCGCCGGCGTGGCCTACAACCCCTTCGGCGTCGCCCGGTCCGGCATGGGCGTCGATGCCGCCGACTACGATCAGGACGGCTGGCTCGATCTCTTCGTGGCGAACGTCGATCACGAGATGTACTCGCTCTACCACAACAACCATCAGGGCGGATTCGACGACGTCTCGCTACGCACCCCCATCGGGCCCATCACGCGCCTGATGAGCGGCTGGGGACTGAAGTTTTTCGACTACAACAACGACGGCGACCTCGACCTCGTCGTCGCCAACGGCCATCCGGATCTGGCCATCCAGCAGCACCACCCCGAACTTCGCTACCTCCAGCCCCTGCTCCTCTTCGAGCAGAACACGGGAACGTGGAAGGACGTCAGTGACCTGGCCGGCCCGGCCTTTGCCCAGCCTCTCGCGGGTCGCGGCCTCGCTCTCGGCGACTTCGACAACGACGGCGCCGTGGACGTACTCGTCACCACGAACGACGGCCCTCCGCTGCTTCTAAGGAACAACGCCGCCCGCGGCCAACACTGGCTCGGCCTTCGTCTCATCGGCACCCACTCCAACATCGACGCCATCGGTGCCCGGGTGACCTGGAAAAGCGGCGATCTGCTCCGCCATCGCAGCAAGGTCGGCGGCGGCAGCTATCTCTCTTCGCAGGATCCGCGCATCGTCCTCGGCCTCGGCGCGCGTTCACAAATCGACTGGCTCGAAGTCGAATGGCCCGCGCCCGGCGGCAGCCGCCAGCGCTTCACCGGCCTGCCCATCGACCGCTACATCACCATCACCGAAGGCCATGCAAGCTGGAAGTAGCTCTCCCATTCACTGATCTATAGCGAAATACGCATCGCCAATCTGGATCTGCGTATCCCGCGCCGTCCCGGCTGCGTCGTCCGTGCTGGTCTGAAAACTCCGCCCTCCCTGGAGCCCCGCGCGCCTTTCGATTGCATTGCAAATAGTGTACAATCTTCGTTCCTCATTCACCCCTCCGGGAGCACATCCGAAATGTTTGTTCCGACCGCGCGGAAGTTCCTGCTGTGCATTCTTTCTCTTGCCATGGCCGTCAGCCCGGCCGTTGCACAGCGCCGTCATCGCGGCGGGCCCAACGAATTTGGCTTCCGTTTTCTGGGACCGTGGCGCGGCAATCGCATCGCAGCCGTGGCCGGTGTCCCCGGCGATCCCAGCACCTGGTACGCGGGCGCAGCGTCAGGCGGCGTCTGGAAATCGACCGACGGCGGAAACGACTGGCAACCGATCTTCGATAAGGAACCCGTTGCCGCCATCGGCGCGCTCGCCGTCGCACCCACCGATCACAACGTCGTCTGGGCCGGAACGGGTGAGGCTTGGGCGATACGCGATATCGACGTCATCGGCGACGGCGTCTACAAATCCACCGATGCCGGCAAAACCTGGCTGCACATGGGCCTCGACGCGACCGGCCGCATCGGCCGCGTCCTGATCGATCCGCAGAATCCCGACAATGTCTATGTCTGTGCGCTCGGCCGCCTGGGCGGCACGCAGAAGGAGCGCGGCGTCTTCCGCACCACCGACGGCGGCAAAACCTGGGAGCACGTCCTCTTCGTCGACGAGAACACTGGCTGCTCCGGCCTTGCGATGGATCCGGAAAATCCGCGCACCATGTTCGCCGGCATGTGGCAGGTCTCGATGAATACCTGGGCGGAGATCAGCGGTGGCCCGGGCAGCGGCGTCTTTGTCTCGCACGATCGCGGCACCACCTGGACGCGCATCGAGGGCCACGGCCTTCCCCATTCTCCGGTCGGCAAGATCGACGTAGCGGTCGCCCCCACCGACTCCAATCGCGTCTACGCCCTCATTGAGACCGACAAGCAGGGATCGCTCTGGCGCTCGAACAATGGCGGAGTCGACTGGGAGTTGATGAGCCGCGACCGCACCCTCATTGGCCGCGCCGGCTACTACATGCGCATCGCCGTTTCCCCCGCGGATGAAGACAAAGTCCTCGTCTCGAACAGCAGCTTCCTCGTCTCTACAGACGGCGGCCGCACTTTCGAGGACAAGCCGTGGGGCGGCGACAACCACGACATCTGGATCGATCCCACCAACGCCAGCCGCTTCGCCATCTCCTTCGACGGCGGCCTGGCCATCACCAACGTCGATGGCCGCGGCTTCAACGAAGTCACCTTGCCGATCGGCCAGATGTATCACGTCGCCGTCGATGACCAGATCCCCTACTACGTCTACGGCAACATGCAGGACAACAGCACCATGCGCGGCCCCAGCATTCCCCTCAACGAAGGTGCGCCCGAGGCTGGCTGGGACCACGGTATGGGCGGTTGCGAATCCGGCTTCACCCTCCCCGATCCCAGCGATCCCAACATCGTCTGGGCTTCCTGCTACGGCGATGAGGTGACGCGCTGGGATGCGCTCACCCACCAGGCTCGCTCCGTGAGCCCCGGGATGCACACCCTTGACTCGGCCCCCAATCAGGCCAAATACCGCTGCCACTGGACGCCACCCCTCGCCATCGACCCCTTCGACAACAACACCGTCTACTACGGCTGCCAGGTCGTCTTCAAAACCAGCAACGGCGGCCAGAGCTGGTCCGTCATCAGCCCCGATCTCTCCACCCAGGATCCCGCCCACATCGTCTCGTCCGGCGGTTTGATCCCGGATAACCTGGGCCAGTTCTACGGCGAAGTTGTCTTCGCACTCGCTCCGTCGACCGTGCAGAAGGGCCTGCTGTGGGCCGGAACCAACGACGGCAAGGTCTGGTACACGCGCGACGGCGGCGGCCATTGGAACGATGTCACCGCCGCCATGCACATGCCTCCGCTGGGCACCGTCACCAGCATCCAGCCTTCGTTCTTTGACGCCGGCTCGGCATATGTCTCGATCGACTTCCATCTCGTCAACGACCGCGATCCCTATATCTTCAAAACCACGGACTACGGCAAAACCTGGACCAGCATCTCCAGCAACCTTCCCAAGGGGCCGCTCGCCTACGTCCGCAACGTCTCTGAAGATCCCAACTGCAAGGGCCTGCTCTTCGCCGGGACCGGCAACGCCCTCTACGACTCGCTCGACGACGGAGCGAACTGGACTCACCTGAATCAGGGCCTGCCGCCGTCCCCCGTCACCTGGACCGTCGTACAGAGGCGCTTCCACGATCTCGTCGTATCCACCTACGGCCGCGGCTTCTACATCCTCGATGACATCACGCCGCTCGAGCAGATGGCGCGCCAGTCGACCACCGAGAATGTCCGCTTCTTTACGCCACGTCCCACCTACCGGCTCCTGCACCACGAGTCGGTCTTCCTCAACTTCAATCTGAAAACCGCGCCCGCCAAACCCATCGAAGTGCAGATCCTCGACGCCGGAGGCAAGCTGGTGCGCAAAATCACTGGCCTCGCGCAGGAGGGCATGAACCGCATCGCGTGGGATATGCATTATGACGCGCCGCGTCAGATCGATCTGCGCACCCTTCCACCCGAGGATCCAAACATCTTCCTCGAAGGCCGCTTCTTCGGAAAAGATGAGCGCCCCGTCACCCACTGGGGCATGGAGAGAATCCCGACGCCCATGGCCGCGCCCGGCAAGTACACCGCCAAACTCACCGTCGATGGGCAGACCTTCACGGAGCCCGTAACGATCCTTGCGGATCCGCACAGCCACGGGACCCAGGCCGACATCGAAGCCTCCGTGAAGCTTCAGCGCAGCATCGACGCCGATGTCGACAAGACCTCCGACATGGTCAACCGCATCGAGTGGATGCGCAAACAGCTCTCCGACGCAGAAAACATGCTCGACAGCGAACCCGGCCAGAAGGAGTTGGCGCAGGCCGCGCACGACACCGATAAGAAGATGCAGGCCGTCGAGTACGAGCTTCTGTCCGAACCCCTCGCCGCCAGCGACGACAAGACCTACGTCTCCGCCTGGAAGGTCTACTACAACCTGCTCTGGCTGGCCGCGGAGATCGGTCCCGGCGCGGGCGATGTTGCCGGCGGCGGCGATTACCGTCCCACCAATACCGAGGTTCATATCTTTAGCGACATCGAGCAAGAGCTCGCGAAGGCGGAAGCCGACTACAAAAACCTGATGAGCAACGACGTCCCGGCCTTCAACCACACGCTCCTCGAGCACAACATCACGCCCATCGGCGATGCGGGACATCCGCCGGCATAATCCGGTGGGCCGAGCCAAAGGATGAGAGTCATCCCGAGCCCAAGGGACCGAAGGAGTCCTCGCACGTGACCTTCCATCGCTTCCTGCTTTGCTCCAGCACCATCTCAATCAGGCGCATAAGTCATAGTGAGCGTCAATTGACTACAATCCTGGGTACCGGCTGATCCTCTGGTGTAAGCTTGAACTCCAATTTAGCCCGCAGAACCGCAGGGTAAAATCCCATCGAAGGAGCGACGAACGATTCTCCTATGGCAGTGCGCGCGGCATCGGGCGGCAATAAATCTTCGAGGCGGCCAAAAGCTGAGCACGGCAACAGCCTTCGC
>JBKICP010000299.1:0-12076 GCA_046567085.1 Acidobacteriota bacterium | reverse complement strand
GGATGCCCTCAGGATTGGACGGCCCAGGCCCGCATTCGGCGTTCCGGAAGCCGCCTTCCATCCAATCCCCTGCGCGAAGCGTGCAGGCATTAGAGTTGAGGGTTGAGGGCGGGGGGAGGCACATGAGCTACATCAGCAAAACGCTGGTTCCAGGGGAAAAAGTCGTCTACCAGACCAAACTGCACTGGATCGTCATGTTCGGGCACATCGTGGGCGCGCTCGTCCTGTGGGCGCTCGGCATCTGTGTCTTCTGGTACGTCTACGCGCATCAGGAGATGACCGTCTCGAACCGCCACGTGGCCGCCTACGGAGGCGCGGCGTTGCTGATCTGTGGCCTCATCCTGCTCTTCGCCGGCAGCCTGCGCCGCAATGTCACGGAAATGGCGGTCACCACCCGCCGCGTCGTCGTCAAGACCGGCCTCGCCAGCCGCCGCACCATCGAAATGCTCCTCAATAAGGTCGAGACCATCGAGGTCGCAGAACCCGGCCTCGGCCGCATGCTGGGCTATGGCTCCATCACCATGATCGGAACCGGCGGCACCTCCGAACAGTTCCATAAGATCGCCCGACCCCTCGTTTTCCGCAACGAAGTCCAGCAGCAGATCGAGCGCCTCGGCCCCATTCCGTCCACGCCCGCCTCGCCTGCGGTGCCGGCGTCCGATGCGCGACAATAAAAAGTCATGGAATTCGTCGACCTGAAAGCGCAGTACCGGCACATCCGCGAGCGCGTCGATGCGCGCATCGCCAGCGTGATGGAGCATCAGCGTTTCATCCTCGGCCCCGAAGTCGCCGAGCTGGAAGAGCGCCTCGCCGCGCGCATCGGCGCAAAGCACTGCATCAGCTGCGCCAGCGGCACCGACGCTCTGCTCCTCGCGCTGTGGGCCGGAGGCGTCGGTCCCGGCGACGAGGTCATCACCACGCCCTTCACCTTCTTCGCGACCGGTGAGATGATCACCCTCGCCGGTGCCCGCCCCGTCTTCGTCGACATCGAGCCCACCGCATACAACATCGATCCCGGCAAAATCGAAGCCGCCATCACCCCCCGCACCAAAGCCATCCTCCCCGTCAGCCTCTACGGCCAGCCCGCCGAAATGGACGCCATCAACCAGATCGCTGCGCGCCACGGCCTCATCGTCATCGAAGACGCCGCGCAAAGCTTCGGCGCACTCGACCAGGGCCGCCACTCCGGCAACCTGAGCGCCATCGGCTGCACCAGCTTCTTTCCCGCCAAGCCCCTCGGTTGCTACGGCGACGGCGGCGCATGCTTCACCAACGACGCCGCGCTCGCCGCGGCCATGGGTGAGTTCCGCAATCACGGCCAGCACGGCCGCTACCGCCACACCCGCATCGGCATCAACGGCCGCCTCGACACCCTCCAGGCCGCCGTGCTGCTCGCCAAGCTCGAAGTCTTCGACGAGGAACTGACCGCGCGCGCCGAAATCGCCGACCGCTACACCGCCCTGCTCCGGAACTCCGTGCGCACCCCGCAGATCCTCCCCGGCCGCACCAGCGCCTGGGCGCAGTACACCATCGAAGTCGACGATCGCGAAACCGTACAGTCCTCCTTGAAAGGCGCCGGCATTCCCACCGCCGTCCATTACCCCATGCCGCTCCATCTCCAGCCGGTCTACCAGGACCTCGCGCACGAGATGGGCTGGAGCCGCGGCAGCTTCCCCGTCTCCGAGCGCGCTGCCGAGCGCGTGCTCAGCCTCCCCATGCACCCTTACCTCGAACCCGCCGAAATCGAGCGCGTCGCCGATGCCGTGAGGCTCGCCCTCGCCGGCTCGGTCGGCGCCAGCGCCTCCAACCTGGCCCGCTAAGCTCCAACCCCTCACAAACGCTCCACGGGCACAAAGAGAGGAAGCGCCTCGGCACCAAAAAATCAAGCGGGCATGGCACGAAAAAGTGAAGGGGCATGGCTTTCAGCCATGCCGTACAAGGGCCAAAAGGAGTCGGGCTTCAGCCCCCGCACCCCCTCCTGTGAATCCTGCATGAACACCAAAGATATCCACACCCCAGGCGAACCTGGGCAGACAACCTGACCCCAAAGTTGGCATTGACACTGCGCCGCGCGCCACGGAGAATGGCGTCAATTGACGCAGCCGCGATTCCGAATTCTGCATCGTATCGGATCAAGGCGACCCGTCAGGATGCCGCCTGAGATGCCCGAGCGAGATTCGAGCACGAGCAAGGCCGCCGCGAACTCCGCGGCCCACGCGGCGCGAGCCGGAATCGCCCCTTTCCGGCACCGAGATTATTCCCGAAAACTCAGGTCTAACAGAGCAGGAGTTCCTGCCCGTCCGGAGCATCGCTCCGCTCCAGAAGGAGGCTGCGCCAAAATCAGCACACTCTGAGCACCGCCATTCGATCCGGCAACGGCACCACAACCGGATGCAACCCGCACTGCCCACGCACACCCCAGGAGGTTATATGCAGGAAGATCTTCAGATGCTGGACGAGTGGATACCGGAGCAGATGGAACCAGGAACGCTCTTTGTGCTGGAGAATGCGGCGCCCATGGGCGATGCGCGCAATCCTTTCGTGGCGGTGCTCGCGTGTCCCAGATGCGGCGTGCTCGGCTTAATCACCAAAGCGCAGTTCGTCGGCCTCGAATCCATGATCTGCGGCGGCGATGCCTGCTCCGCCGAGTACTACCTCAAAGGCGACGAGATCGAGTACCGCAAACCCCATTGAAGCAGGGAACTCCCTGTCCAACAGAAAAGCGTGCCGCAAACGGCACGCTTTTCTCTTCTACTCCCTACTCCCTACTCCCTACTTCCGTCCGCTCCCCGCCTTCTCCGTCGGAATAATCGCCGGCCGCCGCAGCGGCACCATCGCCGCGCTCGGCTCTGCCGCATGCTGCATCCGCGTCAGCATCTCCGTCCGCACGTAGTTCACGAAGTCCTGCATCTGCTGGTTCATCGCTTCCATGCGCTCCCGCATCTGCAGGATGATCGCGATCCCCGCGATGTTCACCCCAAGATCGCGCGCCAGGTTCAGGATGAACTCCAGCCGCTCCAGATCCTCGTCCGTGTACAGCCGCGTGTTGCCCTCCGTGCGCGACGGCTTCAGCAGCCCCTCGCGCTCGTAGAGCCGCAGCGTCTGCGGGTGGATCTCGTACATCTCGGCCACCGCCGAGATCATGTAAGCGCCTTTGGATTTGCGTTTGGTGGGCATATCCGACTCACATTATGCACTGCTGAACTTCGAGAACCGTGACAAAATCCCGCCAGGCTCAGTGCCTGTGCGCGAACAGCTGCGGCTGCGTCTCCTCCGACACCAGCTGCCCCATCGAGATCCTCCGCGGCAGCAGATTATGCAGATGTCCCCCGTACATTTTGTAGGGCACCGTCACCTGCACCGCATGGCCTGACTCCTGCTCGATCCTCAGATCCACCGCATCCGTGTAGCCCTCCTGCGAAGGCGTTGCCAGGCTCACATTCGCGCACACCGCAACCCCCTGGATGCGGCCCCGGCGGATCCTCTCCGCGATGTGATCCGTCAGCAGCCGGAACAACCGCTCCGCATCGCGCGGCAGCCGCGGTATCTCCATCGTCTCCCGCGACACCTGCCCCTCGCGATCGATCGAAAACGCAAACGGCGCCAGCTGCCCGTAGCGCCGCAGGATCAGCCGCGCATACGCCATCGCCGCATTCAGCAGATCCGTCGCGTGCCGCGTATCCGGATCGCGCGGCGGATCGGCTACGGGTGTGGGCCACGGTCCCCGAAATAAAGGCATTACTCTGCCGCCTTTCCTGAATGATTTGTAACCGTCACAGTACCTGAACCTTTCGGGTGCCCCGCGCCTTTGGTGCCTGGAACGTGGGTCTTTGCGGGCCTGCCTCTACACCTTCGCCCAGATCTCCTCCCGCGGATCCTCGGGATTCAGCTTCGCAAACTCCCGCAGGATCTCCCGCGAGCGCTCGTCCCGCAGCTGCGGCACCGATACCTCCACCGTCACAATCTGGTCGCCGCGCGTGCCTTCCTTCGTCGCCGACGCCACTCCCCGCTCGCGCATGCGCAGCTTCTGCCCGCTCTGCGTCCCCGGCGGAATGCGCAGTTGTGCCCGCCCATCGATCGTCGGCACCTCGATCCGCCCGCCCAGCGCCGCCTCCGCCACTGTCACCGGCAGCGTGAGATAAATGTCGTCGCCCGTCCGCGTGAACACCGGATGCGACCCCGTGCGGATGATCAGATACAGGTCCCCCGCCGCGCCCCCGTGCGTGCCCGCGTTGCCTTTGCCCGCCAGTCGAATCCGCTGGCCGTCGCGTGTCCCCGCCTTGATGCGGAACTCCAGCGGCTCGGTCCGGTAGAGCACGCCCTCGCCATGGCACGTGGGGCAGGCGTTCTGCACCTTGCCGCTCCCGCCGCAGCGCGGGCACTGGATGTTGAACTTCATCCGCCCGCCCATCTGCGTCACCTGGCCCGACCCGTGGCACTCCGGACAGCTCTGCGTGCCGCCCATCGAGCCGCGCCCATGGCACGTCGCGCACACTTCCTGGCGCTGGATCTCCAGCCGCGCCACGCCGCCACGGATCGCCGTCCAGAAATCCACGTTCACCTGGTACTCGAGATCGGTGCCCGGCTGCGGACCCTGCGCATGCGCCTGCGCTCCCCCGCGCGAAAACATCCCCGAGAAGATGTCGCGGAAATTCCCCCAGCTCTGGCCCCCGGATCCAGCCGCCCCAGCAGCCTCCTCGGAAAAATCGAAGCCGCCGAAGTCGAAGGGAACCCCCTGGCCCCCGCCGCGCGCCCCCGAAGGCCCGTAGCCGCCGCGCGCCGCCGCCTCTGCCGTCGCCGGATCGATCTGATCGGAGTAGAAGCCGAACTGGTCGTAGATCTTCCGCTTCTTCTCGTCGGAAAGAATATCGTTGGCCTCGGAGATTTCCTTGAACTTCTCCTCGGCCTTCTTATCCCCCGGATTGACGTCGGGATGGTACTTGCGCGCAAGCTTGCGAAACGCCTTGCGAATCTCCTCCGTCGAGGCCGACTTCTTGATCCCGAGCGTCGCGTAATAGTCTTTGTGCTGGGTTGGTGGCATTTTTCTTCGTTTCGATTCAGGCCGAGGCCACGGGTTTCAACTCTCCTGTCTTGGCGTCACGCGGCGCGGGGCGGACTTCGCGGCGGATAAGAGAGGCAATTTCATCCTCAGCAACTTCCAGATCGTATTGTGCCTGCAGACGCAACCAGAAGTTTGCCGACATGCCGAAATAGCGGGAGAGGCGCAGCGCGGTGTCGGCTGTAATGCTGCGGCGCTCGTTGAGGATCTCCGTTATGCGTGTAACCGGCACGCGCAGCGCCAGAGCAAGCGCGTTGGCCGAAAGGCCTAGTGGCACCATAAACTCCTCACGCAGCATTTCACCGGGATGCAGAGGAGGCATCTTCCGCGATCCGGGCTTAATGGTAGTCGACGATTTCGACTTGCCAGGCATCTCCATCCCTCCATTCAAAGCAGATTCGCCACTGAGCGTTGATCCGGATGCTCCACTGACCTTCACGATCCCCGCGAAGTTTTTCAAGTCTGTTTCCGGGCGGATCCGCCAGTTCTTCAATCCGGTCCACGTTGGCGATTTGCCTGAGTTTCCGGAAAGCAATCCGCTCAATCGAGGCAAACTGGCGACTGTGAAAACGCCCGAAGATCCTCTCGGTCTCCTTGTCCCCGAATGACTGGATCATTCCTTAGCGTAGCACGTTTAACGCCGCACGTTAAACCGTCCTCCGCTAGTTCCACACCACCCTGGCATCCACCGGCTCGATCCGCCAGAAGAGATCCGGCTCGACCTTCCCCATCTCCCGCACAAAATCCCGCGCCTGGTTCTCGCTGTCGAACATGACCTTGTTCGTGATCTGCCCCGCGCGCAACTGCTCGCACTTCCAAACCCGGTTCGTCATCCCGATTGAACTCCTCAACTGCAAGACCGCTGCTCCTTTGTCCCTGAAATTTCGGGGCGTTCCGAGGAACGCCCCACCTGAGCCCTGAGCTCTGCGCTCTGAGCTCTGAGCTCTGAGCCCTGAGCCCTGAGCCCTGTTATTTCTTCTCGTCGACGTCCACGTACTCGGCGTCGATCACGCCTTCGTCCTTCTTCCCATCGGCCGTGCCTGCCGCCGCTGCCTGCCCGTCCGTCGGAGGAACGCCTGCTCCCGCCGGATTCGCCGCGTTGGCCTTGTACATCGCCTCGGCCAGCTTGTGCGAAGCCTGCGTCAGCTTCTCCCGCGCCGCATTCATCTCGGCCGGGCTCGGGCTTCCTTCCAGCGTCTTCTTCGCATCGGCCAGCGCTGTCTCGACCTCGGCCTTTTCGGAGCCCGACACCTTGTCGCCGTTCTCCTTCAGCATCTTCTCGATGTTGTAGACCAGCCCATCGAGCTGATTGCGCGCCTCGATCTCCTCCCGCTTCTGCTTGTCTTCGGCGGAGTGCGCCTCGGCCTCTTTCGCCATGCGCTCCACCTCTTCCTTGCTCAGGCCCGAAGACGACGTGATCTGGATCTTCTGATCCTTGCCCGTCGCGTTGTCCTTCGCCGTCACGTTCAGGATGCCGTTCGCGTCGATGTCGAACGTGACCTCGATCTGCGGAATCCCGCGCGGAGCCGGAGGAATCCCGCTCAGCTTGAACTTGCCCAGCGTGCGGTTCTGCGCCGCCATCGGCCGCTCGCCCTGCAGCACATGCACCTCGACCTCGGTCTGCGAATCCGCCGCCGTCGAGAACGTCTCCGTCTTCTTCGTCGGAATCGTCGTGTTGCGCGGAATCATCGAAGTCGCCACTCCGCCCAGCGTCTCGATCGACAGCGTCAGCGGCGTCACGTCCAGCAGCAGCAGGTCCTTCACCTCACCCGCCAGCACACCCGCCTGCACCGCCGCGCCCACCGCGACCACCTCATCCGGATTGACGCCCTTGTGCCCTTCCTTGCCGAACAGATCCTTCACCAGCTGCTGGATCCGCGGCATGCGCGTCTGCCCGCCCACCAGAACCACTTCGTCGATCTTGCTCGCGTCCACGCCCGCATCCGCCAGTGCCCGCTTGCACGGCTCCACCGAGCGCTGAAGGATGTCCTCCACCAGCTGCTCCAGCTTCGCGCGCGTCAGCTTCTTCACCAGATGCTTCGGACCCGAGGCGTCCGCCGTGATAAACGGCAGGTTGATCTCCGTCTCGATCGCCGTCGACAGCTCGATCTTGGCCCGCTCCGCCGAGTCGCGCAGCCGTTGCAGCGCCATCTCGTTGCCCTTCGCCCGCAGATCCAACCCTTCTTCCTTCTTAAACTCGTCGATCAGCCAGTCCACGATCCGCTGGTCGATGTTGTCGCCGCCCAGGTGCGTGTCGCCGTTCGTCGACTTCACCTCGATCACGCCCTCGCCCACTTCGAGGATCGAAATGTCGAACGTGCCGCCGCCGAAGTCGTACACCGCGATCGTCTCGTCCTTCTTCTTGTCCAGCCCATACGCCAGCGCCGCCGCCGTCGGCTCGTTCACAATGCGCTTCACATCGAGCCCGGCAATCTTGCCCGCATCCTTGGTCGCCTGCCGCTGCGCGTCGTTAAAGTACGCCGGCACCGTGATCACCGCCTCGGTGACCGTCGTACCCAGATGATCCTCCGCGGCCTTCTTCAGCTTCTGCAGAATCAGCGCCGAAATCTCCGGCGGCGTGTACAGCTTGCCCTGCGCCTCCACCGCCACGTGGTCGCCCTGCTGCACCACCTTGTACGGCACCATCTTCATCTCGTCGTTCACTTCGTTGAAGCGGCGTCCCATGAACCGCTTGATCGAATACACCGTGTTGCCCGGGTTCGTGATCGCCTGCCGCTTCGCCACCTGGCCGACCAGACGTTCGCCGGATTTCGTGAACGCCACCACCGAGGGTGTCGTCCGGCCACCCTCTTCGTTGGCGATCACTTTGGGCTCACCGCCCTCCATCACGGCCACGACTGAGTTCGTCGTACCGAGGTCAATACCGATAATCTTTGCCATTGTGTTGCCGCTCCTGAATGAGTGCCTGCTTGGCCAGCATCGCACTTGAGTGTGTTATTGTCAATCTATCTGATGCTAAAAATGGAGGCCGCGATTCAGATCGGTAAGCCTATCTTTTTCTGCGGCTTGGGCGTCAGATGACGCACCCCTCACCCACTTTTCCATAGCCCCGTTGCATCCACCGGGGCAGGCGCGGTATCCAAAACACAGCATTGAGGTTCCAGCACCGGGCGACCCGTATCCCTGGCGGTTGATACAATCGCGGATCGAATCCCCAGGCATCTCACGTCGTATCAACAGATTGGCAGAGGGGCATGGCGGAAGGCGGAAGCGGCCAGCAGGCGCAGAATTTCGGGGTCAACCCCTGGCTCATCGCGGTCAGCGTGATGCTGGCGACCTTCATGGAGGTCCTCGACACCGCGATCGCCTCGGTCGCCCTCCCCTACATCGCCGGCTCCCTCTCCGCCTCCAACGACGAAGCCACCTGGGTCCTCACCAGCTACCTCGTCGCCAATGCCGTCATCCTCCCCGCCAGTAACTGGTTCTCCCTCCGCTTCGGTCGCAAGCGCTTCCTCATCACCTGCGTCATCATCTTCACCGTCGCCTCGTTCTTCTGCGGAGCCGCCCCCACCCTCGGCTTCATCCTCATCGCCCGCATCATCCAGGGCGCCGGAGGCGGCGCGCTCCAGCCTCTCTCCCAGTCCATCCTCCTTGAAAGCTTTCCCCCGGAAAACGCGGCGCCGCCATGGCCCTCTTCGCCTTCGGCGTCGTCGTCGCCCCCGTCCTCGGCCCCACCCTCGGCGGCTGGCTCACCGATACCTACAGCTGGCGCTACGCCTTCTACATCAACATCCCCGTAGGCGCGCTGGCCGTCTACATGATCGGCCGCTTCGTCCACGATCCCGAGTACATCACCAAAGGCAAAGCGCCGAAATTCGATAACCTTGGCTTCGGCCTCCTCGCCGTCTGGACCGGCTGCCTCCAGATCGTTCTCGACAAGGGCCAGGAAGACGACTGGTTCGGCGCCGCCTGGATTCGCTGGGCCGTATTCATCCTGATCGTCGCGCTGACCTGGTTCATCGTTCACTCCTGGCGCAGCAAAACCCCGCTGGTCAACCTCAAGACCCTCAAAAACTGGAACTTCGGCCTGGGCTGCGGCCTCATGCTCATGTTCGGCCTCTGCATCTACTCCATGATCACCGTCCTTCCGCTCTTCTATCAGGAGCTGCTCGGCTATACCGCCTTTGCCGCCGGACTCGTCGTGGGCCCGCGCGGCATCGGCTCGATCATCGGCATGCCCGTCATCGGCTACCTCGGCAACAAAGTCGATCCCCGCTACCTGCTTACCTTTGGCTTTGTCGGCTTCGGCATCATGAGCCTCTTCCTCGGCAACCTCACCCTCGGCATCAGCCCCTGGACGCTGCTCGTCCCCATCATCGCCACCGGCTTCGCCCTCAGCTTCGTCTTCGTCCCCATTACCACCCAGGCCTACAGCACCCTCCGCAACGACCAGATCGGGAACGCCAGCGGCATCTTCAACCTGGTCCGCAACATCGGTGGCTCCATCGGCATCTCCATCGCGCAGACGCTCCTCGTCCGCCGCAGCGCCGCCCACCAGACCTACATCACCGGCTACGTCTCCCGCACCCAGTACTGGTTCGAGCAGCAGCTCAGCGCCCTCACCGGCTACCTCACCCAGCACACCGCCGCGCCCAACGCGCAGCACGCCGCTGCCGGAACCCTCTACCGCCAGCTCGGCCAGCAGGCCCTCCTCTGGGCCTTTGTCGACGTATTCCGCTGGATGAGCCTCATCTGTTTCCTCTGCGTCGTGCTCGTCTGGTTCTTCAAGAAAGCCCGCCCCGGCGCCCGCCCCCCCGCCGGAGCCCACTAGACTATCCGCTATCCGCTATCCGCTCCCCAGCTGCTATACTTCTGAAGGACGCTTCCGTGCGGAAGTGGTGAAATTGGCAGACACACCATCTTGAGGGGGTGGCGCCGAAAGGCATGGGGGTTCAAGTCCCCCCTTCCGCACCAAAATTCTCTTCGCCCGTTTGCCCGGCGCGCCCTGAGGTTCTCAGAAATCCTGTGATTATTTTCGTTACCACGATCCACGTCATCGTCTGTGTGCTCCTGGTCATCATCATCCTGCTCCAGCAGGGCAAGAGCGCCGATCTCGCCGCAGCCTTTGGCGGCCAGGGCTCCCAGACCGCCTTCGGACCCCGCTCCGCGGCCAACCTGCTCACCCGCTCCACCACATGGCTCGCCGTCATCTTCGTGATCACCTCGATCTCGCTGACGGTGCTCATGCAGCATCAAACCGCCGGCCGCCACTCCGTCCTCTCCGGATCGGCCACCCAGAGCCAGCCAAAGAGCAAGTAGATTTCGCGCACCAGGCCGGAACGAAGAAAACGCACGAATCAGGAAGGGCAGGCTTTCAAGCCTGCCCTTTTTCATGGCCCCTCAACGTGCCGAAGCTACCGCGCGCCGGACGGGATCTCCGGTCCCACGCTTTCCACCACCCACACCGGCGCTCCCTGATAGAACGGCCCCGCCAGCCGCAGGAACGAAGGCTGCGCCCCGTCCGTGACCCAGAAGTGCAGATCCGCCGGCTGCTTGTCGATCAGCGGCGCCACCAGAAAAGCCAGGCCGTGCAGTTCCACGTGCAGCAGATACTGGTGCGCGTGCGCCAGCGGCGACAACCCATCCACCCGCGTCGTATCCGGATGGATGGCCACCGTGACGACAAGCGGCCGGATGGCGACCGCTACCCAGGAAACCCGCACGCCCGCCGCTCCCGGCGGAATTTTCTCCACCAGCAGCGGAACCAGCCCGTTTCCCAGATCGTCGGGCAAAGCCATGTGCACCGTCGACACGGTGTCCGCGCCCTTCTTCTGCTGATGCCATGAAACCGTGCGGCTCGGCACATCGACCGTCATATCCAGCGGCGTCGGGAACGAGGGCCCCTTCTGCACATGCCAGTCGTGGATCAGGTGGAAGACTTTGCCCTGCGTAAATGTCGTGATCTGCTCGTCGAGCGAGCCATCGAGGAAGCGGAAAGTCAGGTCGGAGCGTACCTGATCGCCCTCGGCCGTCGTCACCTCTTCGCCCTTCGCGAGCAACTTGCCATCCAGCGACTTCACCACGTACTCCTGGTGCATCGGTTCCTGCTTCCGCCGGGTGGGAACGCCCTCCGCCCGCACCGCCATCGGGACCAGCAGGACAAGGCTCAGAGAAAGACTGCAACGATACGACGCGAGAAAAGAGAACTGCATGAGGGGAACAGCAAGCTCCTGTGAGCAGCAATAACGTCTGCGATTCTACCGGATCGTCGGCGCAACACGGTCCGCGGCACACCGGTGAAGGGGCACGGCTTCGTCCTCTCCGCGCTCCTCTTCCCTGAACGACAATAGACCCATGATCCTCGAGACCTTTCCCGTCGGCCCCCTCCAGTGCAACTGCACCATCCTCGGCGACGAGACCACCGGCGAGGCCATGGTCGTCGATCCCGGCGACAACATCCCCCAGATCCTCGCCTTCCTCGCCCGCCACAAGCTCACCCTGAAGCAGATCATCGTTACCCATGGCCACATCGACCATGTCGGCGGCGCCGCCCGCCTGAAAAAGGCCACCGGCGCGCCCGTCCTCATGAACCAGCGCGACCTCGAACAGCTTGAGATCATGGACCAGCAGGCCGGCTGGCTCGGCGTCGAGCCGCCCGAGGTCGCCCCGCCCGACGTCAGCGCCGACGAAGGCATGATCATCGGCATCGCCGGCCACGCGGCGCAGGTGCTCTGCACCCCCGGCCATACCCAGGGCAGCATCTGCCTCCACTTTGTGCCAGAAAACCTGCTCCTCGCCGGCGATACGCTCTTCGCCGGCTCCATCGGCCGCACCGACCTTCCCGGCGGCAACCCCAGGCAGATCCTGCGCTCCCTCCACGATCGCCTGCTCACCCTGCCCGACGAGACCCGCGTCATCCCCGGTCACGGCCCCGGCACCACCATCGGCGAAGAGCGCCAGTCCAACCCATTCCTGCAACCCGGCGTGCGGCTGTAACCTTGCAAGGCCATCGGAACTCCGATCGATGGGTCCGCAACGTCGTCTCGCGCGTCCATT
>JBKICP010000298.1:0-10072 GCA_046567085.1 Acidobacteriota bacterium | reverse complement strand
ACCCCCTTGCCGGCACTTTGCAATTGCCTTTAGTTTGAGTGGGTTTCTTACTGCACATTTGCGGATACTGTTCTCCAGCCCCGAGCCTCCGTTTCCATCCAAACCGCTCCCGAAATAAAGGGCAGACTCTGCCTTCGCCAGCCCGTCCCAGCCTCCGGGCTACAATGGCTGATCCAAACCCGGAGAGATGCCCCGCATGACTTTTCTGTCCCAGGATCTGCGGTACGCCCTGCGCCAACTCAGAAAGTCTCCTGCCTTTACCGTCACTGCTGTCGTGACCCTCGGCCTCGGCATCGGCGTGAATGCCGCCATGTTCTCGGTCATCGAGCAGGTCATCCTGCGACCCCTGCCCTATCGAAACTACGCACGGCTCGCCGCCATCGAGAACCTTCACCGGACCGGCAATGCCGCGACATCGGATTCTTTTTCCCTGCCCGACCTCCGCGACTATGCCGCACGCGCTCATTCAATTCAGGATTTCGCCGCCTATACATTCCAGTTCCCGACCCTCGGAGGAACCGACAATCCCCAACTCGTGCCTGAGGCGATGGTGACTCCGAACCTCTTTCAGGTTCTCGGCCTTCGCATGCAAGTCGGCCGAGGCTTCACCTCCAGCGACAGCCAGCCCGGCCGTGGCAGTGTGCTCGTTCTCAGCGACAGCGTCTGGAAGAAGTACTACCGCTCCGATCTCTCGATCGTCGGGCGCACCGTTCCCATCGATGGCGACCCGTTCACCGTCATCGGCGTGCTCCCTGCCGGATCCGGTTTCCCGATGGGCGCGCTGGACGAGATCATCGCTCCCCTGAATCCCGACGAAAAGTCCCTCCAGGATCGCAGCAGCGGCGTCCTCCAGGCCGTGGCTCTCCTCCGCCCCGGGGTCTCCATCCCTCAGGCGCAGAAGGAACTCACCGGCATCCACCAGCAACTCGTCCACGATTACCCGAAAGACGAAGTGAAGGACGAGGCCATTCGCCTCGTCGACTATCGCACTTTCATCACGCAGCATTCGCGTCGTGCACTCTTTGCACTCGACTGGGCCGTGCTTGCGGTCTGGCTCATTGCTTGCGCGAACATCGCCGGCCTGATTCTCGCCCGCACCAACGGACGTCGGCGGGAGATTGCCGTGCGCGCTGCGCTGGGCGCTCCGCGAGGCCGCATCACACGGCAGTTTCTCACGGAGAGTCTCCTGCTGAGCCTTGCCGGCGCGGCCGCCGGACTTGCCATCGCCTATGGAGCCCTGCGGCTGCTGCAGCATTACCTTGCCAACGCAGTTTTATTCGGTGCAGACATACACATCAATGCGGGAGTCCTTGCCTTCCTGCTCGTCGCTTCCTGCTTTTCCGCCCTGCTCTTCGGCTTCGCGCCGGCATGGCACGCCACCGGCGCTCCGGCTCAGGAGGGCCTCCGCGAAGGCTCAGCCGCAGCGGGCAACAGCCGCAGACAGGCTCTCTGGCGCGACGGCCTGGTTGTCGTGGAAATCACGCTTACCCTGACCCTCCTGATCGCTGCCGGCCTGATGATGCACACCCTGCTCAGCCTGCGCCGCGCCAGCCTGGGCTTCGACGCGGCGAACGTCCTTACCGGATCGCTGTATCTTCCTACGCACGGATTCTGGTGGACGAATCCAGCCCACCCCGCGACGACTCCCAACATCGTCGAGCGGTTTTACGATCCGCTCGAAGAAAAACTGCGACAGATCCCTGGTGTCCTGGCCGCGGGTTTTACCACCGTCCGGCCCCTCGAGCCAGCGTGGAATTTCGACGACAGCATTAAGGTGAACGGCATGCCCGTACCGCCGCGGGACGAGGTGGTCCATGCCCAGGTTCGCGCGGTGACCAGCGGCTACTTCGGGGCCATGGGCATCCGCCTTCTCTCCGGCCGTCTCTTCTCCAGCGAGGACACACCCGATTCCCCCGTCGCCATCATCGTCAACCGCGCCTTTGTCGATCGCCAGTTCCCTCGCACCACGGCCCTCGGACGGCAAATCGAAATCGGCGATGAAGGCAAACCGCGGCGCTGGGGCACCATCGTTGGCGTCGTCGACAATGCCAAACAGGACAGCCCCGGTCAGGTCGCCCTTCCCGAGATGGATATCAACCTCAGGCAACTGCGTCCCACCGATGACTTCTATCCTCTGCTCGCCACTTTTCACATGGATCTGGCCATTCGCGCGCGCACAGCCCCTGGCGCGATTGAGGATTCCGTCCGGCGCGATGTCCATGATCTTCAGCCGCAGATCGCAGTCCAGGACCTGCAACCCATGCAGCAGGTCGTCGATGACTCTCTCGGTGGACAGACCCTGGCAGCCCGCCTGCTCGCTCTCTTCGGCTTCGCGGCGCTTCTCATCGCGGCGGCAGGCATCTACGGACTTCTTGCGTACTCCGTCAGCCAGCGCACACGCGAAATGGGCGTCCGGCTGGCGCTCGGCGCCCGGCGATCCGACATCCTCTGGCTGGTGCTGCGTCACGCCCTTGCGCTGCTCGCCCTTGGAACCAGTATCGGTCTTGGAGTTGCCTGGATCGCCCGCGGCCTCATGCGCTCATACCTCTACGGCGCTGCCGGGTACAGCGCTGCCACAATCCTGGCCGTGGTGGCTATTCTGTGCGTCTGCGGCGTTGCAGCCAGCTATTTGCCCGCCCGCCGTGCAGCTGCCACCGATCCCATTGATGCGCTGCGCACCGAATAGCCCCTTCGCACTCCAGCAACGTCGCCACCTGCCGGATTTCCGCCTCGCACCCTCCGGCACCCGTACTTCATCCAACTTCCGTGGCCCTGCCCGTCTCCATCCTCGATCTCGTCGGTCTGCGCCCTGGTGAAAACCCCGGCCTCGCCATTGCCCGTTCCGTCGATCTCGCCCGCCACGCGGAACAGTGGGGCTATCGCCGCTTCTGGCTCGCCGAGCATCACTCCATCGCGGGCATCGCCTCATCCGCAACCTCGGTTCTCATCGGACACATCGCTGCAGCCACAACGACCCTCCGCGTCGGCAGCGGAGGTGTCATGCTGCCCAATCACCCGCCGCTGGTCGTCGCCGAGCAGTTCGGAACGCTGGCCGCCATCTATCCCGGCCGTATCGACCTCGGCCTCGGGCGCGCACCCGGCGGCGATTTTCACACCCTCCGCGCCCTCCGTCGCGACCATCGCCAAACCGGCGACGACTTCCCTGCTCTGCTGGACGAGTTGCGCACCTATCTCGGACCCGGGCACCCCAGCCAACCGGTCAAAGCTATCGCCGGCCAGAACACGAACGTCCCCATCACTTTGCTCGGATCGAGCGATTTCAGCGCCCAACTGGCCGCCCGTCTGGGATTGCCTTTCGCCTTCGCCGCCCACTTCGCGCCCGACCTGCTCTATCCGGCCACACAACTCTATCGAACAAATTTCCGGCCCAGCGAAGCCCTCGATCGACCCTGGCTTATCGTCGGCGTGCCCGTCCTCGCCGCGGAAACCGATGCCGCCGCACGCCGACTCTTCACCACCGCACAACAACGATTTCTGCGCCTCATTCGCAGCCAGCCCGTTGAATTGCTGCCACCCGTCGAGTCCATGGACGCGGTCTGGCAGGAATGGGAGCGTACCGCGGTCGAGAGCAAACTCCGCGCGGCCATTGTCGGCTCGAATCAAACCGTCAGGGAAGGACTGGAGACCCTCGTGGGTGCAACTGGAGCCGACGAGATCATCGCTGTGACCGATACGTGGGACCACGCGGACCGGCTCGATTCTTTTCGACGGGTGGCGGAGATTGTGGCCAACCTCGAACGCACTCCCGCCGAGGCGGTCAGGACCTGAATTCCGGATGGGATCTCGCAAAACGCAACTTCGTGCGCTCGCGCACGAAACACGGCCAGGGAGCGACGAGGAGATCGTGGGAGAGATTAGAGCGAATCCGGCTGAGAAACGGCAGCGGCGATCTGAGCCTTGGTTCTTTGCGCCGCTACCTGGCCGGCGTGCCGGAACAGTCTCGCAAACGAGGCGCGGCAAACGCCATAGGCCAGCAAAACGCCAAAAGCAAGCGACGCGAACGCCGCGCAAACCAACATCAGCGAATTCACCGCTTCCTGCATATCCTCAGTCGACCCCCCGTCTCGAACGGGGCCCCTCATTCCACGGGATTGGATGCGCAACAGCGCGCATCTTCCAATACTTCCGATGCTATTCCTAACAGAAGGGGCGACACATTGACCCACTTTTCTGTTGCCGAATAAGATACGAAAAGGATCAGCTTCCCGAATCATAACCGCATTGTCCTGTTCTGGAACTGGTACGACAGTGCTATCCGTGATACCCACGCGTATATTCGTCTTTTCGATTTACAAGCTCTCCTACCTGTGCTATGGCCATTACCCAAATCACCGTGCGCGGCGCCCGCCAGCACAATCTCCGCGACATTAATGTTCAGATTCCGCGCAATACTCTCACCGTCGTCACCGGCCTCTCCGGATCGGGCAAGTCCTCCCTCGCCTTCGACACCATCTACGCCGAGGGCCAGCGCCGATACGTAGAAACCCTTTCCGCCTATGCCCGCCAGTTCCTCGATCAGATTGAGCGGCCTGACGTCGACTCCATCGAGGGACTTTCACCCGCCATCTCCATCGAGCAGAAGACCACCAGCCGCAGCCCTCGCTCCACCGTCGGCACCATCACGGAAATCTACGATTACCTCCGCCTGCTCTACGCCTCGGTCGGCGTGCCCCACTGCCCGCGCTGCGGCCGTCAGATCTCGCGGCAATCCGCCGAGCAGATTGTCGAGCGCATTCTTGCCCTCACACCCGGCGAGCGCGTCACAATCTACGCACCGGTGGTCCGCGGGCGCAAAGGCGAGTTCAGGGATCTCCTCGACAAACTGGACCAGCAGGGTTTCCGAGCCCGCGTGGACGGCCAGATCCGCGACCTCTCCGATCCGCCCAATCTTGAGAAGCGCAAAAACCACACGATTGAGGCCATCGTTTATCGTGCAGTCCTGAAGCCTGGCATCGAGAAAGCCCTCACAGCCTCCGTCGAGAAGGCACTGCAGTTGGCGAACGGCCTGGTCCTGGTTGCGACACAAGGGGGTTCCGGATCCGCCGAGCAGCTCTACTCCTCCTCCATGGCCTGCCCCGATTGCGGTCTCGATGTGCCGAAACTCGAGCCTCGCAGCTTCTCCTTCAACTCCACCTACGGCGCCTGTCCCGAATGCCACGGCCTCGGCAGCATCTACGACTTCGACCCGGCCAGGGTCATCACCGATTGGTCCAAGCCTCTGCTCGATGGAGGCCTCGGTCCAGGCTCTTCTTCGCAATACCTCATCCGCCTCATCAACATCGCAGCGCAGAAATACAAGATCGACCTCAAGCTCCCCTTTGAACAGCTCCCCTTCAAACATCAGGAACTGCTCCTCGTTGGTCCTCCCCAGTCGGAGGCTCCGCGCACAGGATTCCACGGCATCCTGGCGTATCTGCGCGATTCCCTCGAAGAGGCGCGCTCCGATACATATCGCGAATGGATGATGCAGTACATGTCTGCCTCCGAGTGCCCGGTCTGCCATGGCCGGCGGCTTCGCCCCGAATCGCTCGCTGTGAAGATCGACAATCTGTCCATCGCGGATTTCACCGCGCTTTCCATGGAGCGCGCGCTCGACCGCGCCCGCGCCATCACCTTCACCCCCCGCGAAGCCCTCGTTGCCGAACGCCTCCGCAAGGAAATCGTGGAGCGCCTGCAGTTTCTCAATGCCGTCGGCCTCAGCTATCTCTCGCTCAACCGCAGCGCCGCCACGCTCTCCGGCGGCGAAGGCCAGCGTATCCGCCTCGCTACCCAGATCGGCTCCCGCCTGCGCGGCGTCCTCTACGTCCTCGACGAGCCCTCCATCGGCCTGCATCAGCGCGACAATCAGCGCCTCATCCAGGCGCTGGAGTCGCTGCGCGACCTCGGCAATACCGTCCTCGTCGTCGAACATGACGAAGAAACCATCCGCCACGCCGACTATGTCCTCGACCTCGGTCCGGGGGCCGGCCGTCTCGGCGGCCAGGTCGTCGCCGAAGGCACTCCGGATGTCATCATGCACACTCCGGCGTCGCTCACCGGCCGTTATCTTGCCGGAGAAATCTCCACGCTGCATCGCCTCGTGCCGCGTAACCTCACCGGCAAGTGGATCACAGTAGAAGACGCGCGCAGCCATAATCTGAAGGACATTACTGCCAAATTCCCTCTTGGAATTATGACCGTCGTGACCGGTGTCTCCGGCTCAGGAAAAAGCACCCTCGTCAACGACATCCTTTATCGCGCTCTGGCGCAGGAACTCTACGGCTCGCGCGAGGCCCCCGGCGAACACGGCAAGATCAAAGGCTTCGACCTGATCGACAAGGCCATCCGCATCGATCAGTCGCCCATCGGCCGGACGCCGCGGTCTAATCCTGCGACCTACACAGGCGTCTTCACCGCCATTCGCGACCTCTTCGCAATGCTGCCCGAGTCTCGCGAGCGCGGCTACAAAGCGGGCCGTTTCAGTTTCAACGTCCAGGGGGGTCGCTGCGAAGCCTGCCAGGGTGAGGGCCAGCGCCGCATCGAGATGAATTTCCTCCCCGATGTTTACGTCGAGTGCGAAGTCTGTAACGGTCGCCGTTACAATCAGGAGACGCTGGCTGTGAAATTCAACGGCCATTCCATCGCCGATATCCTCGACCTCACCATCGAGGACGCCCTGCCCGTGCTGGGCGACATTCCCCAGGCGCGCCAGAAGCTCCAGACCCTGGTCGACGTTGGCCTCGGCTACATCCATCTCGGCCAATCGGCCACCACTCTCTCCGGCGGCGAAGCGCAGCGCATGAAACTCGCCCGCGAATTGTCGAAACGCCAGACGGGACGGACCCTCTACCTGCTCGATGAGCCCACCACCGGCCTGCACTTCGACGACGTGCGCAAGTTGCTCGAGGTCCTGCACCGCCTCACCGATCTCGGCAATACCATCATCATCATCGAGCACAACCTCGACGTGATCCGCAATGCCGACTGGATCATCGACCTCGGACCGGAAGGAGGCGAAGGTGGCGGCCATGTTGTCGCCGAAGGTCCTCCCGAACAGGTGGCCCGTATCCCCCATTCGTATACTGGTCAATTCCTGCGCCCCTTTTATGCTGGATTGAATGGGCCCGGCGCGGGCAATGGCACAAAATCGTCTGTGAATGGAAGCCGGACATCGCGCGTGAAATCCTCCGGAAAGGCGAAAGGGAAAGAGACCATTCAATGAGCGACAGCGAAGCCGGTTTTGAGGAACCGCGCAACCCGCAGGAGATGCCGCAAAGTCCTCAGGAGCCCGAGCCCTCGGGCTACCTCTGGCACCCCATCGAGCGCCCTGCGCCTCTGCTCGAACTCGTTCCGCCGCCGCCGAAGCCTCCAAAGTTGATCCCCAACATCGGCAACGTCGTGGTTTTTCTGCTGCTGCTCATTCCCGCTTTCATCGGCGGCTACCTCGTTGCGCTCTTCAGCATCTATGCGGCACACCCGCATGTGCGCCTTGCCATCCTCATGCAGGAAATCGGTCGCAACGTGATGTACGCCATCTCCATGCAGGCGGCCAGCTATATAGTGCTTTGGGGCCTGGCCGGGCTTGTCTTCTCTCTCTGGTGGGACCGGCCCTTCGCCGAGGGCATCCACTGGAATCTCTCCGTCGCCACGCGCTGGTTTCTCCTCTTTGCCGGACTCGGCGTGGTCACCGGCCTGGCGATCACCATCGCCGGCAACTTCCTCCCCATGCCGAAGGCGCCGCCGATTCTCGAGGACCTGACCAAATCCGCAGCCGGGGCGTGGACCCTGATGGCCTTCGGCGTGACGCTTGCGCCCCTCACCGAAGAACTTGCCTTTCGCGGCTTCCTGCTCCCCAGCCTGGTCAATATCTTCCGCTGGCTCGAACGCCGCCATGCCATCAGCGAGAGCACCGTCCGCGTGGTTGGCCTCCCGCTCGCCATCGTCCTCACCTCCATCCCCTTTGCCCTGATGCACTCGCAGCAGGTTTCCAACTCCTGGGGCCCCGTCCTTCTCATCGGCTGCGTCAGCGTGCTCCTCTGCATCATCCGCCTCACGACCGACTCGGTTGCTGCCGGCGTCCTCGTCCACGCCTGTTACAACCTGACTCTCTTCTCCGGCCTCCTGTACCAAACCGACTGGTTCCGCCATCTGGACAAGCTGAAAACCTAGACCGTGATCCCACTGCCGCGTTGGCGATTCAGGCAATTTCGATATCGTTACAAGGCCTCTCCGAATCCAGGTTTCTGGCCTTCCGTACGCGTATAGTGCTTACTCGGAGGGACCTATGAAAACCCCTGTTCCTGCCCAGACACCTCCGGCAACCCCGCCGCCGTCCCCGATGGTGACTTCCGGCGAGGTCCTGCACTCGGAAACACACAGCCATCTCACCTCCCAGGAAATTGCGAAGGCTGTTGCGCGCCACAAACGCGAACATCGGCCGCAAATGGACATCAGGAAGAAATAATTTCAGCAAAAACGCCCGGCCGTAATTTCCCATCGTCACCTTTCCCGCGCGGCTCACTCGCGGTAGCCTGACGCTGCGGGAGAGTCTCCCGATGAATGACGGGGGAATTTTTTATGAATGACATCGGCCGGCTTTTCCAGGCGTTCGTGGCGCCCGCCATCTTCTTTTCCGCCACGGCTCTGTTCATCCTCTCCATCAACGTCCGCCTCATGGGTATCGTGAGCCGCCTCCGCCAATACGTGCAGGCGCGTCACGAAGCTGTCAGGAATGGCCGCACCGCCGAAGCCGAAGCCTGCACCGCTCAGATCGAATCGATGGAGCAACGCGCGGAGATCATTCGCCGTACTTTCCTGCTTACCCTGATTGCCCTGGTTGGCAACCTGCTTTCCTGCCTGCTCCTCGGCTTCGGCCTCTACTGGAGGCCGGCTGCTCTCGGCGCAGCTGCGGTTTTCGTCGCAGCTATGATCGCCCTGCTCGCCGGCGTTTTCTTCTACATTCGCGAAGTCACGATCGCTCTCAGCTCCGTTCGTCAGGAGGTGCGCGACGAACGCTTCGAATACCGCACTTCGCCCCTCGACGGTGACACCCTGAATGCTGAAAGCATGATCGATGTCGTCCCGGGCCTGGGGAACCACGAATCTTCGCAGTAGAGAAAACCATCTTCGGGAACCAGCAAGGATCCGAGGAACTGAGGCGCCCCTGGGTATGCTGCTCAGATTTCCCCTCCCGTGCAACTCCTGTTTCGCGTCGATTGCTGTACGATGAACGTCGATGCAGGTCGTCGTCTACTCAGCTTCCTGGTGCCGCGATTGCCGTGAGGCCAAACGCTTCCTCGAACACCACAACATCCCCTATACAGAAATCGATATCGAAGACACCCCCGGCGCCGCCGACGAAGTCCTTGCGCATGCCGGAAAACGTGCCATCCCCCAGTTCGTCATCGACGGAGAATGGGTCCAGCCCTACCGTCCCGGCCGTGGATTCCTTTACGCGGAAATGACCCAACGCTTTGGCCTCGCCGGCAGTACATCCAAAGCCGGCCGGTAGATCGGCTCAGAGTGTCTTTTGCGGGCGTCACCCTTTCCCGAGACCCGAACGCGCGTACCGAAAGCCTCACGGAACTTCCCCACCCCTCCCTGCGTACCTCTTACCGCAGCCCGGAAGCGTCTCTCGTGGATGCGGCTTTTCCCGGATGACGGTCGAAAACCTTCGCCCGTCTTACACGGTGAGCCGGTCCATGAGACCCGCTGGGGAGGAAGCTGGCAGTGAGTCGCAACGGCAAACGGAAGAATCGCATCTGGCTGTGGGGTGGCCTTGTCACCCTGGTTGTCGTCATTCTTGCTGTAACCGGCTTCGCCCTCCGTTCCGGCGGCACGAAGATTCCCGACGCTCGCCTTGCGAAGGTCACCCGCGGCGACATCGCCAAATCCGTTGTTGCCACCGGCCCCATCCAGCCCATCACCAAGGTGGAGCTCAAATCGAAGGCCTCGGGCCTGGTCGAGAAGCTCTACGTCGATATCAATCAGATGGTCCATAAGGGCCAGGTCCTCGCCCAGCTGGACCAGCAGGAAATCCTTGCGCAGGTCGCAGCGCAGCGCGCCCAGTTGG
>JBKICP010000297.1:0-7941 GCA_046567085.1 Acidobacteriota bacterium | reverse complement strand
TGTCGTCGAGCATCTCTTCCAGCAGAAAATTCCCGCCCACAAACACATGCCGATGCATCCCCCGCCGCAGCGGCCCGAACACCGCCGTGATCGCCACCGGCTCCGTCACCACCGGCATGTGGCAGTCCTGGCAGGTCTGCTTGCTCGTGTAGTCGCTTTGCAGCCACTCCAGATACGGCATCTGCTCCGGCAGCGTGCCCACCTGCTTCCCGCCCGCCCCGCGCGCCTTCGTGTACAGCGTGTGGCAGGCCCCGCACAGCGCTGCGTCCCGGATATGCCCCGCCAGCGTCGGCACCATCCCGTTCGTCGACGACTGCATCACCCGCTGGTGCCCCTTGTCCACATCGAACGGCCCGTACTCCGGCCGATCGTGCTCGTCCGCCGTGCTCGCAAAAATCAAATGCCCGCTGAACGACGCCGGCGTCCCCAGATTCGTCTTCTCCACCTGGTGGCATACCGAACACGACACCCCATCCGCCGCCGGCCCATCCTTGCCCGTCACATCGCTCAGCGGCAAATGCGAGAACACCTGCGCCGACTTCCCCTCGTCTTCCGCCGTGAAGTGCGTCAGCGGCATGTGGCACGTCGAGCATTCGTTCTCCACCGCCGCCTTCGACTCCGGATGATCCATCGACTCGCGCCGCACGCTCCCCTGCCAGTACGGATCACGCGACGCATTCGCCATCACGCTCGCCCGCCACTCGAACCCGATCGACACATCCTCCCCTGACGCCGTCTTCAGCCCGTTGTGGCAGGCCACGCACCGGTCCGACGTCCGGAAGTTCGCCTTGAACTCCTTATCGTTCGCGTGCACCTGCGCCGCCAACGGCAGCGCCGCCAGCAGCACCAGCAGGGAACCGGCCAGCATCGCCCGCGTCATCACCAGCCCTCCCAGAACTTCCCATCGGCCCAGTCCCACAGAACGTAAAAGTCCACCTGCCCCTGCCGCCCCGCCGTATCCGTCAACGGCGCCCGATACCCCAGGTCCACGCGAACGTGCTGCCGCTTGCTCAGCGTCACCTGCATCTCCGGCATCACATCCCAGTCCGTCTTCGCCCCATCCATCAGATCTCGATTCGCCAGCAACTCCACCATCGGACTCCATTGCCGCCCCAGCCGGTGATCTCCCGCCAGCGTCTGCCCCAGCGCCGTGTAATAGAACAGCGACTGCGGCGATTTCTTCGGATCCACCGGCAGATCCGCGCCCATCTGAAACTGAATCCACGTGTTCGTCCTGAACAGCTGATCCGCCGACACAAACGGCTCAAACGTCGTCGTCCCCGCGCCGAATCCGTACCGGCTCTTCCCCGTCGGAAGAAGCACGCCGCCCTGCGCGCTCACAATTGTCCCCGTGTGCAGGCTCGCCCACAGCACCTCCTTCATCCCCACCGTGATGTCGCCCACCCCGTTCTGCCACTGATGGTTCTGATCCTCGTCGTGCTGCGGCACATCCACTTCCAGCTGGCTCACCGGCCCAAACTGCTCCTCGTGGATGGAATCCGTCGTGAATCCCGGCGCCCCCGTCGCATTTGCCGCCGTCGACAGCACAAACTCGTCCTCCGGATACGCCTTCTCCGTTACCAGCGCTCGCGGCAGATTCAGCTCCCCTCGCGCCCAGTGCGGCTCCCGGCAAAACGTCCGCAGATACGCGACGACATCGTTGATGTCCTCATCCGACAGCAACTCCCCAAACGCCGGCATGATCGTCGAGAAGCCGAACCCCGGCCCCCCATGCACGATCACCGCCTTCCAGTTGCTGTCCGGCTCCGGCATCGTCTGATCGCAGCGCGTGAAATCGGGAAACGTCCCCGGCCGCACAAATTCCGTGCTCGTCTGCGGAGCGCCCTTGCCCGTCTCTCCGTGACACGCCACGCATCCCGCGTGATACACCACGCCGCCGTGCACCGCATCGGGCTTCTTCGGATACTTCAGCTCCTGCGCGCCCATGCCGACCGCGCACGCCAGCACCGCCACCACTCCCGTGAGGCGCCATGCACCCCGGCTCGCACCCGCGAGCCATCTGCCTTGTCGATGAATCATGAAGAGAGGACTGCTGTCGGAAAACGAAGGATCGCTGCTGGATTGCAGCCGGAACAAGCTGGATTGCCAGAGCAGGATGGATTGCTGATGGCTGCCGGAAAACGATGGATTACCGAAAGAAGAGGGACTGCTGATGGCTTGCTGCTGGAACACGATTGCTAATTGAAAAAGCGAGCTTGCGGCTGGAACCCGAAACGGTAAAGCGATCTGGACCAGGCCAGGCAATCGCAGCAACGGAGCATCGCGCTCCAGCCAAAATCCCGACCGCGTGCCCATAGGATGCGCTCCAGCCCCTCCGAGCAAGCCGCAACCCGCAACCCGCAACTCGCCAACCGCTATCCGCTAACCGCTATCCGCCAACCGCTATCCGCTAACCGCTATCCGCTATCCGCTAACCGCTATCCGCTATCTCATAGATTTCCCCCACCCCTCCTACGGTTTGCCGAAGTCCATCCGCACCCCGGTCCTGCCCTCCCCAGGCCCACCACCGTTACTACAGAGTCATTGCCATCCCGTTCATCACAAAACTCAGTACCTTCGTCACGCAGAAAGCCCCGTTCATCCTGTCGCAAACTGGAGTTGCCACCCCCGTGCCGCTCCCGGCCTTTGCTCTCACCACGGCTCGCTGGGATGGCCCTTGAAGTGCCTTACTCAAAACAAAGATCAGAGCGTCGTTCTGAAGTGGCCGGTTTGCGGCCTCAATCCTCAACATGCCGAGCTTTTCGCTCCGCACCTGCAGGAGTGCCCGACCCCGCCCCGACGACGCCTGACCGGAGGTTCTCTTTTGTTGAAAAAACTTTCCCTGATCGCCTTGTCTCTGCTCTTCGTTCTCTCCTTCACCCCGGCCCTCCTCGCCCAGCAGGACACCGCCTCCATCACCGGCATCGTTACCGACGCCTCCGGAGCCGTCGTCCCAGGTGTCAAAGTAGTACTCACCAATCCCTCCACCGGGGTCCGCTACCAGGCCGTCACCAATGCGGCAGGCTCCTACACCATCAATGAGGTCAAGCCCGGCCCCGGCTACGACGCCACCTTTACCCACGACGGCTTCACCACCGTCGCTGTCAAAGGCATGTACCTCAACATCGGCGCCACCCGCACCCAGAACGCCGCGATGACCGTCGGCAACGTGGTCACCACCGTCGCCGTCTCCGCCGCCAGCCAGGACGTCACTCTCAACACCACCGACGCCACCGTCGGCAATAACTTCCAGGTCCAGTTCGTCAACGATCTTCCCATTCTGAATCGTGACTCCCCGGCCGCCCTCTTCACCCAGCAGCCCGGCATCACGCTCGATGGAGCCGTCACCGGCGCCCGCGTCGACCAGGATAATGTCACCCTCGACGGCCTCGACGTCAACGACAACGAAACCGGCAACTTCGGCGCCATCGTCGCCCACGCCCCCGTTGACTCCGTCCAGGAATTCCGCGGCACCACTGCCGGCGAGCTCGCCAGCGCCGGTGAAGGTGGCGGCGGCCAGTTCACGCTCGTCACCCGCAGCGGCAGCAACCAGTTCCACGGCAATGTTGAGGAGTACCACCGCGATACTGACCTAGAAGCCAATGACTGGTTCAATAACAACGACGGCGTGCCCCGCCCTCCGCTCATCCGCAACCAGTTCGGCGGTACCTTCGGCGGTCCCATCCGCAAAGACAAGCTCTTCTTCTTCTTTAACTACGAAGGCCGGCGCGATACTCTCTCCAACCTCATCACCCGCACCGTCCCCCTCAACAACTTCCGCAACTCCACCATCTCCTATCTCAACGCCGCGGGCGGAACCTCGACCCTCACCTCAGCCCAGGTCGCTGCCCTCGATCCGGCCGGCATCGGCTTCGACCAGGACATGCTCGCCTTTGTGAACAAGCGCTATCCGGTCGCCAATGACACCACCGTCGGCGATCAGATCAATACCGGCGGCTTCCACTTCAACGCTCCCTATCCTTATAAGGAGGACAACTACGTCCTCCGCTTCGACTACAACCTCAGTTCCAATATGAAGCTCTGGGCCGTCGGCCACGACACCCGTGTCAACGGCACCCAATCCGCCATCCAGTTCCCCGGCGATCCGGAAACCTATCCCTTCCTCGACAAGAGCTACACCTGGGTGGTCGGTCATTCCTGGACCATCGGCGCCTCGAAGCTCAATCAGTTCGTAATCGGCGAAACCTTCCAGAACTACAACTTCCCCAACACCTACAATCCTCCAGGCGTCAACCAGTTTGAAACCTTCGGCGGCAACGGATCCGGCGGAGCCATCCTCAGCGCTCCCTACGCCCGCGCCATCAATGCCCAGGGCCGCACCTTCCCCGTTCCCATCGTCCGCGACGACTTCAGCTGGCAGGCCGGCAAGCACAGCATCACCTTCGGCGGATCCTTCAAGTGGATCAGCCCCCATAACAACACCATCCTCGACTACAACACCCCCACCATCGGTCTCGGCGGCTACCTCAGCGGCCTCACTGCCGCCCAGCGCCCGCCCGACATCGCCGGCGGCAACGCCACCGCCCTCTACGACAGCGCCTTCGCGCTCGCCCTGGCTCCCTATACCTCCGTCGGTGCGACCTATAACTACGACGCCCAGGGCAACCCCATCCCCCAGGGAACAGGCGCCATCCGCGACTACCGCTACTACGAAACCGAGCTCTACGTCGGCGATGCGTGGAAGGTCACCCCCAACCTCACCCTCTCCTACGGCCTCCGCTGGCAGAACTACACCGTGCCCTATGAGCGGCACGGCCTCGAGTCCGTCGATCAGATGGGAATCCCCGGCGGCGCTATCGACTCCGTCGACCAAACCACCTTCGACCACTACTTCAGCGCGCGCGTCGCGCAAAGCGCCGCCGGCCAGTCCGGCAATCTCGCCGTCCCGCTCTTCGACTACATCCTCGGCGGCAAGGCCAACCACGCTCCCGGCCTCTACCACACCGATAACAAGGACTTCGCTCCCCGCATCGCCTTCGCGTGGAATCCGAGCTTCGACCGCAAGACCGTCTTCAGTGGCGGTGCCGGCATCATCTACGACCACACCGTCGTCAACGCTGTCCTTTACCAGCAGACCCAGTTCTCCTACCTCTTCCAGTCCGTCACCAGCCAGCCCCTCGGTACCCCGCACAATACCGCCGCCACCCTCCAGCAGGATCAGCGCTTCTCCAGCATCAGCAATCCGCCGGCCCCGCCTGCGGCCCCGGCCATCACCAAACCCTTCTATCCCTTTGTCAGCGGCAGCGGAGCCAATGCGGTTCCCAACGGTCTTGCCAACGGGGGCGCCTTCAACGAAATGATCGACCCCGGTTTCAAGACCCCCTATTCCATCCAGTACAACTTCGGCATGGAACACCAGCTGCCCCACGGCTTCCTCATCAAAATCGATTACGCCGGCCGCCAGGGCCGCCGTCTTCTCGCCCAGGCCGATACCAGCCAGCTCATCGATTTCCCTGACACCGCCTCCGGGCAGCTCTACTCCCAGGCCTTTGCCAATATGAGCCAGCAACTCCGCGCCGGCGTCGCTACCACCGCCGTTAACGCCCAGCCCTGGTACGAAAACGTCCTGCCTGCCGGCCTCGGCGCCTCTCTCGGATACGCCAACAATACTCAGCTCGTCGCTGACAACACCCAGCCCTACGGCATCCGCGGTGACTTCGCCGACGACACCTTCCTGCTCTCCGCCTTCGGCATCCTGCCCCCCAACGTCGGCATGGCTTCGCAGTTCGACGAGAACACCATGTACACCAACAAGGGCTTCTCCTCCTACAACGGCCTGCTCACCACCCTCCACAAGAACCTCGGCGGCGGCCTCCAGTTCGACCTCAACTACACCTGGTCGCACTCCATCGATAACGTCTCTGTTACCGCCAACACCGTCGCCTACGGCGGTTACGGCTTCATCTGCGATGTCCTCCGTCCCCGCGAGTGCCGCGGCAACTCTGACTTCGACATCACCAACACCTTCAACGGCAATTTCATCTACGACCTCCCCATCGGCCGCGGCAAGCAGTTCGCCGCCGGCCTGCCCATCTGGGCCGACCGCATCGTCGGCGGCTGGGAGGTCAGCGGCCTGCCCACCTGGCACACCGGCTATCCCTACTTCGCCGCCGCCAACGCCTTCGTCGCCGGTTATGCCAACAACGCCCCAGCCATCCTCACCGGCTCCGTTGCTGACCTCCAAACCAAAATCAGCGGTGGCAAGGGCAAGCCTCTCTACGCATACGCCAATCCCGCCAAAGCCAACGCCGACTACACCGGCCCCATCGGCTTCACCATCGGCAGCCGCAACAACCTCTACGGTCCTCATTACTTCGATCTCGACCTCGGCCTCGGCAAGTCCTTCCCCCTGTGGGAAAACGTCCTGCTCAAGCTCCGCGCCGATGCCTTCGACGCCCTCAACCACCCCAACTTCAGCACTCCCTGCACCGACATCACCAACGCCAGCTGCAACTTCGGCGTCATCGCAACCGATGCCGGCGGCAACAGCCCCTCCGGCTTCCCCACTGCTGTGGACGGCCAGGCCTACCGCGTGCTCCAGGTCATCGGACGCATCGAGTTCTGATCCGTACAACAGACCTTTTTCAGGGGCCGCCCTCGCGCGGCCCTTTTCTTTTCTCCCCATCCCCCCCAGCCACGCTGACAACCCCACACCCCCCGCATTACCCTGTCCCCATGCCCGAGAACGCCGCGCCTGACACGGTTCTGCCCCTCACCTCCCTCAACGAAGAAGAAACCCTCCTCCGCGACACCGTCCGCCACTTCGCCCAGCAGGAGATCGCTCCCCACGTCCGCGCCATGGATGAAGCCCAGCACCTCGACGACGGAGTCCTCCGCCAGCTCTTTGAGCTCGGCCTCATGGCCATCGAAGCCCCCCTCGAGCTCGGCGGCGCCGGCGCCTCCTTCTTCTCCGCCGTCCTCGCCGTCGAAGAAATCTCCCGCGTCGATCCCGCCGTCGCCGTCATTGTCGACGTGCAGAACACCCTCGCCGTCAATGCGCTCCTCCGCTGGGCCACCCCCGCGCAGCAGCGCCTCTACCTCCCGCGCATGGCGCAGCAAACCGTCTGCGCCTATGCCCTCAGCGAAGCCGGCTCCGGCTCCGACGCTTTCTCCCTCACCACCCAGGCCCGCGCCGACGGCGACCGCTACATCCTCAACGGCCGCAAGCTCTGGATCTCGAACGCCATGGAAGCCGACCTCTTCCTCGTCTTCGCCACCATCAATCCCGAAGCCGGCTACCGCGGCATCACCGCCTTCCTCGTCGAGCGCAACACCCCCGGCTTCGCCATCGGCCATAAAGAAGACAAGATGGGCATCCGCGCCTCCTCCACCTGCGAGCTCCTCTTCGACGACTGCCGCATCCCAGCCGCGAACATCATCGGAGAGCCCGGCAAGGGCTACAAGATCGCCATCGAGACCCTTAACGAAGGCCGCATCGGTATCGCCGCGCAGATGCTCGGCCTTGCCCAGGGAGCCTGGTCGCTCGCCGTCAAATACGCGAAGGAGCGCAAGCAATTCGGCAAGCCCATCGCCGAATTCCAGGCCGTGCAGTTCGCCCTCGCCGAAATGGCCACCCAGATCGAAGCCGCCCGCGCCCTCGTCTACAACGCCGCCAGGATGAAGTGCGCCGGCATCCCCTTCGTGAAGGAAGCCGCCATCGCCAAGCTCTTCGCCTCCCGCGTCGCCGAGCAGGTCGCCAGCCAGTCCGTCGAAATCTACGGCGGCTACGGCTTCGTCCGCGACTACCCCATGGAAAAGTTCTACCGCGACGCCAAGATCGGCTCCATCTACGAAGGCACCTCGAACATGCAGCTCGCGACCATCGGAAAACTAATCCTGCAATAACCCCGCAAGCCGCCCTGCTGGTGCCGGAGAAATGCTTCCGTCTGTTCCAGAAGGACACCGCCATCGGAACACCCG
>JBKICP010000296.1:0-15787 GCA_046567085.1 Acidobacteriota bacterium | reverse complement strand
TCAAAGGGTCGGTCCTGTTAGGCATATCGGGCTGCGTCCCTCTTCTCTGCGCCCAGGCCGCACCGCAGCAACGCATCGAGACTGCCTATCGTGCCGCCGGCGCCGACTACAGTGCTGGCCGCTATGCGGCCGCCGCTCAGCAACTGGAAAGCATCCTTCCCTACTCCGCCAAGAACTTCGAGGTCCACGAACTCCTGGGCCTCAGCTACGCTTCCATGTCGGAGCCGGAAAAAGCGCTGAGCGAACTGCAGACCGCCGTACAGTTGAAACCCAACTCCGGCGCCGCGCACACCAACCTTGGCACGGTCCTTCTGTATTCGGGAAAGACCGAATTAGCCGGCGAACAGTTCCGGAAGGCTCTGCAACTGGAACCCGCCAATTACGACATCAACCATAATCTCGGCGAGCTGTACGCCAAATCCGGGCAGCTGGCGAAAGCGCAGCCGCTGCTGGCCACTGCCTACCGTGCGAAACCCGACGCCTACGACAACGGCTACGATCTCGCCATGGCTGACTTCCTTCTCGGACACATGGACGATGCCCGCCAGGTCATCCAGTCACTGGCCAAAGCGAAAAACACCGGCGAGCTGCACAACCTGCTCGCGCAGATCGACGAGAAACAGGGAAAGTTTGTCGATGCGGCCAACGAATACGCAACCGCTGCCCATCTGGACCCCACCGAGGACAACCTCTTCGCCTGGGGAAGCGAAATGCTTCTGCACCGCACCTACGAACCGGCCATCACCATCTTCCAGGATGCAACAGCGCGCTTTCCCAATTCCCCGCGGCTCTTCATCGGGCTTGGACTGGCGCTCTATTCGCGCGCTCGCTACGACGAAGCCCTGAAGGCCCTTCTCCGCGCTGCCGATCTCGATCCCTCCGACCCGCGCGTCTACCTCTTCCTCTCCAAAGCCTCCGACAGTTCTCCGGCCCAGGCCGATGCAGTGGCGGCGTGCCTGCGCCGCTATGCCGAACAGCAGCCGGACAACGCACGCGCGCAGTACTACTATGCGATGAACCTCTGGAAGGCCAAACGCCCCGCAGGCTCCGCCGTCGATCTCCCTGCCGTCGAGTCGCTGCTGAAGAAATCCGTTGCTCTCGATGATTCCTTCACCGACGCGCACGTCCAGCTCGGCGACTTCTATGCCGACCAGCACAAGTACGAGCAGTCCATTCCGGAATACGAGCGCGCTCTCGCTCTCGATCCCGGCCTCGCGGACGCTCACTACCGCCTCGGCATGGATTACGTCCATCTTGGCAGGAAGGATCTCGCCGAAAAGGAAATCGCGGTGTACCAGAAATTGCGTGCCGACCATCTCGCGCAGGTCGACAAAGAACGCGCCGAGGTTCGCCAGTTTGTCTACTCAGCCCAACCGCCCGCTCCGTCGGTGCCCTGATCGTTTATGAATCGCCTTCTCTCATCACCGGAAACTCCCCTCGGTCTTAGCCGCAACCGCCGCGAATTCCTGCGCGACGCTGCCGGCCTTGTCCTCGGATCGAAAATCATGGGAGCCAGCCCCTTCCTGCACGGCGAGGCCGCCCGCAAAAAACGCAAGGTGATCGTCATCACCTTTGGCGGTGGCGCCCGCGACCAGGAAACCTTTGCGCCCGATGGCCAGGAAAACATCCCGCATCTCCTCAATGAACTCATCCCGCAGTCCAGCTTTTTCTCGCACGTGACCAACCGCGGCATTCTGGGTCATTATGTGGCGACCGCCAGCCTCGCCACCGGCGTCTATGAGACGCTGAACAACTTCGCCGCTGTCCCGCCCCAGCATCCCACGGTCTTCGAATATTTCCGCCGCGACCTGAATCGGCCTGCCAGTGATACATGGGTCGTTGCCCCCAGCAATGGCTTCAACCGCATCGGCGAGAGCGACTGCCGCTCCTATGGAGCCGGCGCCACCGTGATCCTGCCCAAGCACCTCCTCGAAGCAGCAAATCCCGGCGGCGCGAACCTCGACCACCTCCTGCGCGACAACTACGAGAATCCGCTCTACACGCCGCACCTGGGTGGCGGCGAGTTCGAGCTGCAGCAGCTCGACCGCATCCTTCGCCTCTCGGTCGCGGACTTCACCGCACACGCCCGCACTCTCTCGAGCCCGGACGAGCTGTCGGTCTACATTGCGATTCGCCTCATGCAGCAGGAAGCACCCAGCCTGCTCTGGATCACGATGCACGATATCGACGTCGCCCACTCCGGCGCCTACTCCTTATATATCGATGGCATTCGCCGCACCGACCGCCTCTGCGCCTCCATGTGGCGTGCCGTGCAGGACAATCCGGAGTACGCCGGCAACACCACCATGTTTATCCTGCCGGACTTCGGCCGCGACGCCGACTACGACACCGGCGGCAATGGTTTCCAGCATCACCGTACCGGCGATGTCGCGAGCCGCACCACCTGGATGATGGCCCTCGGTGCCGGCGTCCGCCCGGGCGTCGTCTATGACGACCCCATGCAGTCCATCGACCTCGTCCCCAGCCTCGGCGCCATCCTGGGCTTCTCAGCTGCGCAAAGTCAGGGCAAGCCCGTACGGGAGCTCATCTGATGATCCAGCCCCGCGACCTCACTCCCGATCGCTTTGCCGCCTATCCTCCCCAGGGCCGTTCTCTCGCGGTCACCCATCTCGACATGCTCCGGCAGCTTCCGCTCGCCCTCCTGCCCAGTCTCCTCCGCGAAATCATCCAGTACGATGACCTCTTCCCGGCCGAACGCCGCACCATCGACAAGCAGCTGGCCGCACTCACGGCGATGACTTCCCAGCAGCTCTCCGCGTCCGTGCATTCCTTCATACAAATCTCCCTTTCGCGCGAACTTCGGGACTCCGACTGGGTCAACCATCCGTCGCAATTTCTCGAACAACAGTCCGCATGGCTCTGGAGCAGCCATCAGCTCGATGCTTTTCGAACCGCTGCCACCGAATTCAGCGGGCATCTCGATGCCGTCATCCCGGTTGAACCACCCAAAGTTCCCCGGCTGGGAATCGCCGTCATCGGCCAGGGCGTTACCACCTGGGACCAGCCGATCTTCCGGAACCTCCGCGCCCAGGGTACCTGGTTCAATCGCATCAAACCCGACAACGGACTCCGCCTTCTTCTCGACGCCGCAGGCCGCCGCGCCCAGGCGCATCCCGAGCCCTATGCGCACTGGTACATCGACGGTGGGCCGCCTGCCAAAGTGGATCCCGGACTCACCGCGATCTCTTTCAGTGCGCTCGAGCCGCTTCGCACCAGCCTGCTCAAAAAGATGCAGAAACAGATCGAACGCCCCGGCATGGGACCCGAGCAGCTCCGCACCTGGCTCGCCCAGCTCACCCCCGCCGAACTCGGCCTCGATGCCACGGAGGATTCGGTCCTCAAGCGGTTCAAGGTCAGCCTCTTCACGGAAGGTTCCGGCACACAGATTTTCAGCACCACGTTTGCGCAATGGACCACCCGGGAAGTGCTGCGCCGCGCCCAGGCCCTCACCGTCATCGCCCATTACACTCCGCGCCAGCGCCAGCGGCCGATGAACGAGCTGCTTTCAGGCAATACCGCTGCGCCCCAGCTCGATCCCGCCGGTTCGCTCGTCGATGCCGACATGGGCGCCTGGTATCACTGGGTGAATCAGCAGCGCCTCCCCGGCTATCAGCAGTCCGGCTTCATTGCCTGGTTCGAGGATCACAGCCAGGCCGTCGCCATCGGCCCCACCATTCCGCGCGGCGTCCAGTCCGATTCCCCACTGGACATGTCCCAGTTGCTGGCCTTTGCCGCCGGTTGACCGGCTCCGCAGCGCTCCGCGAACGACTCCAGGCCTGCGAATCGCTTCTTCACCGCGCAGGCGTCAGGCAGCATGCAGTTGGCGAAGGCGCTTCAGCAGCGAACCGGGCGGAATCGGCTTCTCGAGAAACTCGAAGCTCTGCCCCTCGAAGCGCGCCTGGCGGACCTGGCTCATGCTGCCCGGGTCGCCGGAAAAGAGCAGAACCCGGCACTCCGGAAGCATCGCATGAATCTCCATCGCCGCCTGAATGCCATTGGTCTCCGGCATGCTCACGTCGCTCAGAAAAAGCGCCGGTCGCCATTGGCGCGCTTTCTCTACCGCCTGCCTGCCGCCGTAGACGGCCACTGTTTCATAGCCGTTCTGGTTGAGAATCGTGACCAGCATGTCAGCGATGAGACGCTCATCGTCGGCAACGAGAACCCTCGGTCTGTGGGGAATCGACACGAGCCTTCTCCTCTGCACGGGTGTCGCCCATTATATCGAGATCCACCGGTACCCATGAATTTTGCCCCCCACTCACGCCAGGCCCCCCAACCAGCCTGCGCCTGAACTACCAGCCCACGCACACCAGCCACCACAACAACCCCGCGCGCCCCGCTAAGCGTCCAATCCCGATAGCAGGCAGAATCCGGCCGGGTTCGGCTTCGTATGCGTCTCAAACCGGTTCGCCCTGAGAGCAGCACAATCTTTCCGGAGCCGCCTCTGATCCCCATCCACCAGTGCGAAGTCTCGGCCTATACCATCCCCACGGACGCTCCGGAGGGAGACGGCACTCTGCAGTGGAACTCCACGACGCTCGTGCTCGCCCAAATCGAGGCCGGCGGCAAAACAGGACTCGGATACACCTATGGGCACAAGGCCGTCGCCACGTTAGCCCGGTGGCTGGCGGAGCGCTGCCTCCTGCATCAGCCTGCTCTCGACATCCCCGCCCTGCACCATTCCATGCGTCAGCAGGTGCGCAACGACGGTAGCCCCGGCATCGCGTCCATGGCTATGGCAGCGCTGGATATCGCGCTCTGGGACCTGAAGGCGAAGCTCTTCGAATGCGCTCTGGTCGATCTGCTGGGTCAGGCCCAGCCAGGCGTTGCAGCCTACGGCAGCGGCGGCTTCACCACCTATAACCAGAAGCAGCTGACCGACCAGCTTTCCGGCTGGGCCGCCGAGGGCTGCCGATTCGTCAAGATGAAGGTCGGCGCCAATCCGTCCGCCGATCCTCAGCGCGTTCGCGAGGCCCGAGCCGCCATCGGCACAGGCGTAAGTCTGTTTGTCGATGCCAACGGAGCCTTCAGCACCCGGCAGGCCATCGCCATGGCCGATCAGTTCGCCGAGTTCGGCGTGCGCTGGTTCGAGGAACCCGTCAGTTCCGACGATCTGACCGACCTGCGCCGCGTTCGCGATCGCGCGCCCGATGCCATGGAGATCGCTGCCGGCGAATACGGCTATGATTCGCTCTATTTCCGGCGCATGCTGGAGCACGCCTCGGTCGACGTTCTCCAACTGGACGCAACGCGCTGCAAGGGATTCACGGGTTTTCTCGAAGGAGCCGCGGTCGCGGCCAGCTTCGGCTGCCCGATCTCGGCGCATTGCGCCCCTTCGCTGCACATGCACGCCGGCTGCGCCATTCCCGGCTTCCGTCACGTCGAGTATTTTCACGATCACGTCCGCATCGAGCAGATGCTGTTGGACGGATTCATTCCCGTGCGCGACGGACAACTGCGGCCCGATCGCTCGCGACATGGTCTCGGCCTCATTTTCAAACACAAGGACGCAGAGCGCTTCGCAGCATAGGAGATCCATGACCGCCCCCATCGTCGATGCCATCGCCGCAGAGCACACCAGCAAGGAGACTTTGGCATGACCTTCGTCCTCACCCATGCACTCGAGCGTACGGCCAAAGCGACCCTGCCTGCCCCGCTCGATACATTCGCCGTTGGCGCACTGCGCCGCATTCGCGAAGGATGTTTCCAGCGCAGCCTGTGCCTGGTCGTCTCCGCCACCAGCATCGCCAGCGGCCTCGAAGTCGGCTACGAGCACTACAAAGGCAGCTACAGCAACCCCGTCATGTACTCGCCCGTCGCGCTCAGCGGCCTGCTCGCCGGCGCCGGCTTCGTTGGAGTCTTCAGTCGCAGAGGCGCGCAGACCGTCCTCCGCTGGGTAAGTGTCGCCACACTCGTCGACGGTATCGTCGGATTCTTCTTCCACATCCGCGGCGTCGCCCGTAAGCCCGGTGGCTGGAGCCTGCCCGTCACCAACATCGTGATGGGTCCCCCAATCTTTGCGCCCCTGTTATTCGGCACAAGCGCTTATCTCGGACTCATGGCTTCTTATCTTAGCCGTGAAGAGGACGATCGCTCCCTCGAGCACGAGATACACGCAACCATCACCGACCTGAAATCTGGGAAGTCCGACTGGCGCGACGACCTCCGCCACGGCCAGTTCCAGAGGCATCTGTCGGTGATCACGATCCTGTGGGCCTTCTTCAGCGGCTTCGAAGCCCTCTACTCCCACTACAAAAACAACTTCAGCTACAAGGTGCAGTGGAGCCCGGTGCTGTTGACGCCTCTCCTCATGGCTGCCGCCGCTGGAGCCGTGAAGAGTCGCCGCATCGCCAACACCCTGCTTCCCGCAGTCTCCGCGTTCGCGCTGGCCGACGGAGCCGTCGGCTTCTACTACCACGCCCGCGGCATCGCGCGCCGCCCCGGCGGGATGAACAAGCCCCTCTATAACGCGCTGTACGGACCGCCCATTTTCGCGCCTCTGCTTTTCGCTGCCTGCGGATTCCTCGGCGTGCTCGCCAGCCTGCTGCGCAGGGAGCCGGGCCGATGAGCAAAAAGTCTTTCCCCGTCCGCGCCACCGGTGGCGAACTGCGCAATCTGCGTCAGCCTGGCTACTACTCCGGCTACAGCACCCTCGCGCAGCAGAAGAGCTGGGACGCAGCCACCCGCGAAACTGTTACCGAACGCGTCGACACCGTTCCGCCCATCCGCTTCTTCTCCGCAGAGGAAGCCACGATCCTCAGTGCCATCGTCGATCGCCTTATTCCCCAGGACGATCGCGCCCCCGACCGCACCATTCCCATCCTGCCCGTTATCGACGAGCGCCTGCACAAAAACGCCCTCAACGGATTCCGCTATGAAGATATGCCGTCCGACCGCGACGCTTATCGCCTGGGAATCGCGGCCATCGACGCCATGGCCCGCCAGCGCTTTCAACAGCCCTTCGCCGAGCTGACCGTGCATCAGCAGGAGCTGATCCTCAAGTCGCTGCACGATGGTGAACCCAATCCGCCGCATCCTGTCTGGAAGCAAATGCCGGTGCACCGTTTCTGGGCCCTCCTGCTCGAAGACTGCCTCGTGGCGTACTACTCCCATCCCTGGGCGTGGGATGAGATCGGCTTCGGCGGACCTGCTTATCCGCGCGGCTACATGCGCCTCGAACACGGCCTGCCCGAACCCTGGGAAGTCGACGAGCAGCGCTACGACTGGAATCCACCCCTCGACTCCGTTTCCGGATTCGACGAAGAAGGCGCCCCGCCGGCGCATGGTTCGCTGCATGGACACGGAGGAACGCACTGATGGCGCACCGCCTCGGCCCCATGCAGGTGCTGCCATCGCCCATGCGCACCTTCGCCGACAGCGACCTCATCGACTACTGCATCGTCGGCGCAGGCTCAGCCGGCGGCGTGCTCGCGCAGCGTCTCGCCCGCGCCGGCTTTCGCGTCGTCGCTCTTGAAGCCGGCCCCTTCTGGGATACGGAGAAAGACTGGGTTAGCGATGAGAAGGGCTCGCACGAGCTCTACTGGAACGACCTCCGCATCACCGGCGGCACGCACCCGCTGGCGCTCGGCGAAAACAACAGCGGCAAAGGCGTAGGCGGCGGATCCGTGCACTGGGCCGCCTTCACACCGCGCTTCCACCCCTCCGACTTTCGCGTTCACTCCGAAGATGGTGTCGGCGTCGACTGGCCCATCTCCTACTGGGACCTCAAGCCCTACTACGAACTCATCGAGCGCGAGATGCCGGTCGCCGGTCCGGCATGGTTTCCCTGGGGCGATCCGCATGGCTATCCCTACGCCCCGCATCCTCTCGGCGGCATCGGCGATGTCCTGGTGCGAGGATGCACCCAGCTCGGCATTCGCACCGTGGCTGGCGGACCCGTCGCGATCCTCTCGGCCTCGCACGGCGACCGTCCCCATTGCATCTATCGCGGCTTTTGCCTGCAGGGCTGCAAAGTAGGAGCGAAAGCCAGCACCCTCATCACCCATGTTCCCGACGCGATCCGCCATGGCGCCGAGATTCGCGCGCACTCCATGGCCTCGCGCATCGATCTGGGAAAAGATGGCCGCGTCACCGGCGTCCTCTACATCGATCGCGAAGGTCGGGAGCACTTCCAGCGCTCCCGCGCCGTCATCGTTTCCGCCTACGCGCTTGAGACGCCGCGCCTGCTGCTCAACTCGGCATGCCCCGGTCATGCCCACGGACTCGCCAACTCCAGCGGCGCTCTCGGCCGCTATCTCATGGCGCAGGCCGGCAATGTGATTGCGGGCCGCTTCGACGACCTGGTTCGTCCCTACAAAGCGCCCCCCGCCCACGCGCTCACCGAAGAGTTCTACGAGACCGACAGCCGCCGCGGTTTTGCCCGCGGATTCGCCGTCCAGACCGTCGCCCCCCTTCCCGTCGCCTTCGCCAAACACATGGTTGCCGCTGCCGGCGCCTGGGGTTGGGGCATGCGCCGCCTCATGATGGACTACAACCACTGGGCCACGATCGCCGTGCTCGGCGAAATCCTGCCCTGGGAAGACAATCGCGTCGAACTGGCTTCGGATAAAGATCAGCACGGCCTCCCGGTCGCCAGGGTGACCTTCAATCTCCACGACAACGATAAGAAGCTCATCGAATTTGGCAAGAACAAGGTCATGGAGATCATGGCGGCGGCCGGCGCAAAACACGTCGTCCAGGAATCTCGCTTCGCGCATCTGGTCGGCGCCGCCCGCATGGGCGACAATCCCGCAACCTCAGTGGTCGACAAGTTTGGTCGCACGCACGACATTGCCAACCTCTTCATCTGCGACGGCAGCATTCTTCCCACACAGGGATCGGCCAATCCTGGACTCACCATCCAGGCCCTCGCTGCGCGCACCGCCGACTATCTCATCCGCCAGGGCGACGCGATCTTCACCTCGCACCGGCGCGACCTCGAAGAGCCCGGCATCCGCTACGACCTCAGTCCGCCCTACACCAAATTCAAAGGCAATCCGCGCCTCGCCGGATAGCGCGCCTCGCCCTACGCGCCCGTCCAGGCCAGCGCCGCCGTCAGCAGCACTTCCGCCGCCTGCAGCACCGACTCGAACTCCACATACTCATCGGGATTGTGCGCACCCGCTCCACGCGGACCGAACAGCAGCGTCGGAATCCCGAAATCCCGCTGGATCAGCCCCGCATCGCACGGATACGGCGCCGCCGTCGTAACCGTCTTCCCCAGCACCTGCGCGGCACTTTGCTCCATGCAGCGCAACCAGGGATGATCCGCCGGAACCTCCTGCCCATAGAGCGGGCCGCCAATCAGCGGCGTCCACTGCACCGGCCACTGGCGAAAGAAGGAATCGGCGGCGCAGAACGCCTCCAACTCCTGCTTCGTCTCGGCGATCACCCCGTCCACATCCTCCGCCGGCAAAAACTGCATGTAGACGCGGACCGTTCCGCGCGACGGCACGCTCAGCGGCACCTCCGGATCGCACCGATTCGCCTCCACAGCAAGAACCTGCACCGGTACCGGATCGGCAAACCCGCGATAGGCTCCCGCCGCCTTCACCTTCGCGCGCTTCCGCGACAGCTTCTCCACCCAGCCCAGCAGCCGCCCCAGCGGAATCGCCGGGCTCACCACTTCGCCACTCGAAAAATATGCCGCGGGATCTCCCGCCTCCACGATGAGGTCCACCACAAACCCCCCTCGCGTCGCGCGATAGATCTCCAGCTGCGTTCCCTCCGGAATCACGCACGCATCCGCCGTGTCGCCGCGAAGCCGCGCAGCAATCGTTCCACCGCCGCCGCCCCACTCTTCATCCACCACCGATTCGAAAAGAAGGTCGCCCCCCGGACGCAGCCCCGCTCGCCGCAGAGCGCAAACCACCGCCGCATTGGCAACCAGTCCGCCTTTCATGTCGAACGAGCCCAGCCCCTCGACCCGCCCTTTCGCCCACCGGCCCGACCAGGGCGAGTCCGTCCACGTGCCCTGCCCCGCCGGCACCGTATCCATGTGCGCATTCAGCAGCAGGCTTCGGCCGCGCCCCGTTCCCGTGAGCCGAACGCTCAGGTTCTTCCGTCCCGCATAGGATTTCTGCCGCCGCACCTGCGGAAACTTCGACTTCAGGATGAACGCTGTGTCGTAAAGCTCCGGCCGAATGCCCTGCTCCCGGAAGAATCGAGCCAGCACCCGCTGCGCCGGAGTTTCGTTGCCGCCCGCCAGCACGGCCACGCTGCGCGTCCGCACCAGTTCCTGCAACAAGCGCCGCAACTGCCCCTTCAGCGGCCGAATCAGTTTCGCCGCCTGCGCGTAATCGAGATTCGTCATCGCAGCCCGATCCCCCGGCTACACCTCATCGGCGACCGCAGTCCTGGCCGCACCCGCGGAGAAATGCATCTCGATCTCCTCCAGCGTCTTGCCCTTCGTCTCCGGAATCAGGAACGTCGCTACCAGGAAATAGAAGAACGTGCACGCCGCCCAGAAGATGAACATCGCCGCATATCCGAAATTCCCCACCACCGGCAGGAACAGCGCCGCAATGCCCGTCGAGACACCCTGGTTCAGCAGCAGCGCAATGCCCATGCCCGCGGAGCGGATGCGCGACGGCATCAACTCCGACAGCACCAGCCACACCACCACGCCCGGCCCCACCGCATACGCTGCGATGAACAGTCCCATGCACAGCGTGATCAGCACGCTCGTTGCGCCTCCCGGCATCGGCCCCAGCAGCGCCTTCTGGATCGTGAGCGGCGCACCCGCCTCCGCCGCATCGGGGCTGATCTCCAGCACCGGGCTGGGATCGTTCGAAGAAACCGTCGCCACCCGGCTTCCCTTTCCGTACGAGTAAAGAACGAAGAGCGCCTCCGGTCGTGTGGAATCCGACAGCTGCCGGATCGGCACCCGGATCGTGTTCCCCGTCTCCGCCGCGACGGTCTGCTCCCGCACGTCCCTCCGCTGATGCTCCACGCCCCAGAACAATCCAGCCGACGCCAGCAGCGCCACGACCAGCCCACCGGTTCCCAGGCGCAGCAGAAACCGCCGCCCCTTGCGATCGATCAGCGGCACAGCTACCAGCGTCATCGCAAAGTTCAGCACCTTCACCGCGACATCGCCCTGCGTAGCGTGCGAAACCGAAAGCCCCGCCTGCTTCAGAATCACCACGAGGAACTGCAGAACCGAATTGATCCCCGTCGTCTGATTGGCCGCCAGCACCACGCACGCAAGGATGAACGGGAAAACGTACTTCCGCTGCAGCAGCGATTCGCGCGGCGCCGACTGTGCCGTCACGCCCGTCCCCGCCAGCACCGCTTTCATCTCCTCCAGCTCGCGCGCCGCCTCTTTCTCCGGCAGCGAACGCAGCAGCGCCTTCATCGCGGCGTCCGATTTTCCCCGCCGCTGCAGCCACCGCGGTGACTCGCTCAGCGCAAAAACGCCCAGAAAAAACAGCGCGCCCGGATAGATCACCGCCAGAAACATGCTGCGCCACGCGTGGCTTTCCGCAGCGCGAATCAGCGCCGCGTTCCCCGCCGCATGTGCAATGGCCGACTCCGCCCCGCGCGCGTAGTACCATCCCACCGTCGCCGCCACCACGATCCCGAACGTCAGCATCAGCTGGAACAGAGCCGTGCCGCGCCCGCGCGTCTCCGGCGCCAGGCACTCAGCCAGATACAGCGGAACCACCACGGCAATCACACCGCCGCTCATCCCCTGCAGCAGCCGACCGACGAGCAGCGAGGCAAATCCCTGCGACAAAACAATGATGCCCACGCTGACCACAAACATCAGCCCGCTCACCACCATCATCCGCTTGCGCCCAAACCACTCCGCCAGGAAACCTGCCACCGGCGACGCCACCATGCTGCCGCCCAGCACCGCCGCAACAATTAGCGACGTCTGGCTCAGCGACAAATCGACGGTCTTGCCCAGATACAGCAGCGCCGCCGCAATAATGCCGACGTCGATGCCGTAAAGAAGTCCGCCTAGTCCGGAAATGAAAAGAAGAAAGCGATTGTAGAACGTTCGGCTCATCGAGCAGGGTTCTCAGGTCGTCCTCGCAAGACTATCGTCCGCTGAAGAGGACAGCAAGGCCGCACGCCTTCTCGGCCTATTTCGTTCGCTCCACTACCCCGCCCGCCGTCGCCACCAGCGCCAGATTCGCGCAGTGCAGAAACAACCCGTGCTCCACCACGCCGACCATGCGATCCAGGATTCCACCCAGCCGCTCCGGGTCCTCGATCGTGACCCCCGAACAGTCAAACAGCCGATTGCCCTCGTCGGTCACGTAGCGGGAACCGTCCGCATTCATCCGCAGCTGCACTTCGAATCCCAGCTCCATCAGCGCCCGCTTCACCAGCGGCGCCGCCATCGTGATCGCCTCCACCGGCAGCGGCCCCCGCCCCAGCGTCTCCACCACTTTGGACTCATCGGCGATGATCACAAAGCGCCGGCTCGCGCTCGCCACAATCTTTTCGCGCAGCAGCTTGCCCCCGCCGCCTTTGATCAGCGCCAGCCCCGGCGCAATTTCGTCCGCCCCATCGACTGTCAGATCCAGATGCGCACAGTCGTCGAACGTAATGATCGGAATCCCGAAGCTGCGCCCCAGTTGCTCGCTCTCCTCGGAACTGGCGATCGCTCGGATCTTCAGCCCCTGATCGCGCACCCGCTCCCCCAGCAACCGCACCCACAGCGAAGCCGTCGACCCGGACCCCAGCCCTACGGTCATCCCCGATTCCACCAGTTCGAGCGCGCGCTGCGCTGCCTTCAGCTTCAGCGCCTGTTGTTCTGCTGCATCCTTCGTTGCCACCACCTCGTACCCTCCACGTCTATCGTAGTGATGCCGCAGCCATACCAGGAAGTCGCACCGCCAACATTGCGGATTCCCCTGAAAATGCCGCCCTCCATTTCCACACCACGCCTCCGATTTGCACACAAATATTCCACTCGATCGCCACGCATCGCGTGCCATAATCCTCGTCAACAGGGAGAGCAATCTTCCTCACGAAGAGAGCAAGCCGGCCACTGAAACGATCGTCGGCAACGGCGTTCGCGGCCTCCGGGCAACCGGTGGTTCCTCAGACGGCAAGCAGGCTTTCGCAGCCTCTCGACTGCCGGAGCTTCGGAGTTGCGGCCTCAAACCCGCAGTTCCCGCAGCACCCGGGAGAACGAAGTTGTGGTCCGGTAGCCGAATGCCGGATCTTCGCAAATTCGGCCTGGAGGGGCGAGCGTCCGCAAGGATTCTCGCCCCTTCGCTATTGCACACTTGGCAGCGATGCCTCCCCGCTCCCCGGGCCTCCACCTACAACTCCGGTAACCCGAAAGCGACACTCACGCCCGAAAAGTGGAATACCAAGGTGTCAGGCCCTCTCATAGAGTCGAGACAGCATTCAGCCAGGCAGGTCGCAGAGTTTTCATCGTAAAGACAATACCCTCCTCCGGCTGATCGCAGCTTCGGTAGTCCTTCTCTTGCACCGTCGCGGGCCCTTTCTGCTTTGGTCTCTCCGCGTGTACGGGCCCACGCTCCAGCCCTCCCCCATCTCTCTTTCACCCCCTTCCTTCGTTCCGGATCCCTCGCCCCCGGCCTCCTCTCCGCCTTCCAGGGCATGGTTACTAGGCGGATACCGTCACCCTCGCTTAACACTCTTTCGTGATTGACATCCGATAACTTTCGGTACACTGATCTCCCCTGTGGAAAAACACCAATGGAACGAAACGAACAAAAGTACGCGCAAGACCTTTACGACGGGCTCCTGGCCCGTTTTTCTCCCATCTCGGAACAGGCCCAAATCGCATTAACCGGAGGTGGCGTCCAGTGGAGATGTTCCGCTCAACGCGGATCCCGCTCCTGCTGGATCGGGTGCTTCGAAGTCGGTGGCCCCGAATTCCTCACCTTCTTTGAGGCTGACGACAAAAAAACCGCAACCGCCCGTACCTCCTCTCAACCCGAAACCATCGAAGCCGTCTGGACCTGGCTCGACGGCGCCCCGCTCTCCCGCATGTATGAGAGCTTCGCCTTCGTCGACTGGGAAAAGCGCCGCCTCCAGAGCCTGCGCGATGACGCCATCGCCAGGCACCCCAACCTCGCCACCGCCGCCCGCAACGACCTCACCGTCACCCCGTCCGGCGTCTCCCATCTCTGGCTCCGCACCCCCGCCCGTTCGGCGCACATCCACTTCATCTCCCGCCACCAGTCCCCTGAAGCTGTCTTTCACTGGGACGAGTGCGAACTCTTCCGCTTCGAGGCCAAAGACAACGTCTCTCTGGCCGCGATCCTCTCCCGCTGGCTGGCGGACAACGCCCCGCCCTCCACGCTGCGCAAGGAATTTCCGTGGCTCGACCTCGGCCGCCTTGCCGACTTCTACGAAAAGGGCAATCCGGTCGAAGGCGAATTCATCGAGAGCTGGGATCAGATGGAAGGCGTCTACGAAGGCTCGCGCTTCCCTCCCCGCACCCTCGTGCTTCCCTTCATCGCCGAGCTCCGCCGCGCCGGATACGATCGCAAGCTGCGTGCCGGCCAGTCCATCTGGTCGCTCGTCGTCTCCCGCTCTCGCCGTCCGCGCCTGCGGCCGGAACAACCCGTCGTTTCCTTCGATTTCCGCGAGCACTCCATGGAGGTCTACGCGCGCGATCGGAAGGAAGAACGCCTCCACGATATCCCCATCGCGATGTCCGATACCGTCGATCAGGTCCTCCGGCACCTGACCGAACACCCCGTCGACTAACCCTACCCGCTTTCCAAATTCCTGCCTTTGACCTCACCTCAGGATCGGCAGCACTGCCTTCTCGCTGCCGATCCCTCCCTTTTCAGGATCGGCCACGGTCCCGCATCGTGAGATTTTTTCCGATTCCTGGCGCACGCAATTTGTTGCCGTCCCGGACTATACTGGCGTCTGCTGTTTTTCTTGCAGGAGAAAAGATGCTGGCTTCTCGTCGTGAATTCCTGAGGGGTCTCGCGGCTGCGGGCACCCTGGCTGCTGCTCCCTCCGCAAAACTCTTCGCTGCCGTCTCCTCCAGTTGTCCCTTCCGCCTCTCCGTCATCAACGATGAAATCTCCTCGGACTTCGACCACGCCTGCTACGTCGCCGCGCATGACTTCGGCCTGCACTGGATCGAGCTGCGCAGCATGTGGAAGAAGAACGTCACCGATCTCGATGCCAACGAGCTCGCCGAATCCAAACGCATCCTGAAGAAGTACGACCTCCGCGTTACCGACATCGCCAGCCCCCTCTACAAAGTCGACTGGCCCGGTGCCCCGCGCCAGCGAACCCAGGAACGCGACCAGTTCCACGCTGCCGACGACTTTACCAAACAGGACCCCATGCTCGGCCACTGCATCGAACTCGCCCACACCTTCTCCACCGACCGCGTCCGCTGCTTCGACTTCTGGCGCATCGAGAATCAGGCGCCCTTCCGCGACGCCATCAACGAGAAGCTCCGCAAGGCCGCCGAGACCTGCGCGAAGAGCAACGTCATCCTGCTCCTCGAAAACGAAATGTCCTGCAATACCGGCACCGGCGAAGAAGCCGCCGCCGTCCTCAAAGCCATCCCCAACAAAAACTTCATGCTCAACTGGGATCCCGGCAACGCCGGATCCTTTCCCAACGAAGTTCCTTACCCCACCGCCTACAATCTCCTCCCCAAAGACCGCATCGGCCATTGCCACGCCAAGAACGTCACCCGCCTGCCCGGCGGCAAATATGAGTGGGAGCCGGTCGGCACCGGCGTCGTGGACTGGGTTGGCCAGCTCCGCGCGCTGCGCAAAGATGGCTACCGTTACGCTGTGAG
>JBKICP010000295.1:0-2872 GCA_046567085.1 Acidobacteriota bacterium | reverse complement strand
GCGTTGGCCAGGGTCACCGAGTGCTGCGCCGCAAGATAAGCCGGCCGCGCGGCCAGCGCTTCCTGCTGGATTTGCGGCAGAGTCGCCGTGATCGCCGGCGGTTCGAGCGATCCCGCGATGGCGAAGGCCGGAGCCGGCTGAGCGATGCCCATCAGCAGCTGCAGCGAGTCGCTTGCCTGGACCAGGTTCAGCTTTGCGTTGTCGTAGTCCGACTCAAATTCCGCCAGTTGCAGGTCGATGCGCTCGAAATCGGTGCGGCTGATGTCCCCGGCATGGAGACGGTTCTGGCTCAGATTGACGGTACCGCGGTAGCTGTCGAGATTGTCCTGTGCCACCTGCAGAGAAGCTTTGGCCGCCAGCATATTGGTGAAGGCGTCTTTTACCTGCAGGACCAGCTGCCGTTCCTGGTCGTTGTACTGACTCGTGGTCACCGCAGTTGTGGCGTCGGCAACATTGAGTCGCCAGCGGCGTTTCTGTCCACGCTCAAACAGCCGCGAGACGTTTCCCACGTAGGTGTACGGGCTGCTGGGGTTGCTCGCCGGCAGCGAGACGTTCGCCCCCGAAAGCGTGAAGCTGGGATTCTGCCGCAATCCTGCGGTGATTTCAGAGGCTTTCGTGGCGAGCGTGTGTTGTTCGGCGGAAAGCAGAGCCGGGTTTTTCGCGCGCGCGATCGTCAGCACCTGCTGCAACGTGAGCGGCGCGGCGGCCTGTCCCCGCGCAGCGAGCGATGCAGACAGTACGGCAACGAGGAGCCCGAGCCCGAAACGGTGGAATCTCATAGTGCATTCCCGTGGATCGCGAGAACAGCAATCCGGTTGGCGAACGAAGAAAGCGGTACGGAAGGGCGGTCTAAACCAAAGGCGGCGGCCGCGAATCGTGCGGGCGACGGGAACCGGCAAGTTGCGGAAGCGCTGTCGCGTCAGTGCCGAGGAGCGCCAGCCAGCGATGCGAGGGATGGATGAAGCCCGGAGCCGTCAGCGCCGTTCCGGCCGGCATGGGATGCGATGCGTCGAGCACGGAAAGATGCCGATTGCTTCGAACCGACGTCCGTTCCAGTTCAATGGGGTTGCGCGCCGCCTGCAGGTCGTCGGAAACCGAAATCACCGGCAGCAGCACGGCGCTCAGCATCACCAGTGCAATCAGTTCGATCCCGACGCGGCGCGCCATGGTGCCGGGTGCGCGTCGATGACGTGCAAGCCACGACCACCACAGGCAAATGGCCACCGCGAACCAGGTCAGATTGGAGAGGAGTTCCACGGACTTGAGGGCATTATATCCGGGGCTGTGACGACACTCAGGTGTCAAACGATAGGTGCCGGACGCAGGCAGACTCCTGCGGCGATGCAACGGCGGTTGCCTTCGCTGCGAAAAGTGGCGTCGCCGTCGCTGCGAGGCGTGAACGATTGCCACGTCAGAACGCGTCAGATATAAGGATGAAAGAAGGGTTCCGTGCTCCCCGAGCATGGGAAAGAAGTGGCCCCGTAGCTCAGGTGGATAGAGCAGCAGTTTCCTAAACTGATTTGTGGCTTTTCCGCACGAAAATGCACTTCACTGCAAAACGCTGAAATATCCTTTATCTACAGCCAGTTAGGACCAGGTAGCAAATCGCAGCGGGTTGCACCCAACTGCACATTTCTCGGCCGAACTGGTCACCAAATCGGTCACCAGATTTTGGCCTTCGTGCAAGAAGTTGGAAGACTGTTGCCGGGTCATCTTGATACCCCGGTATGGTACCGTGCTCTGTCGAGAGTATTGCTTCCGACGCATCGGAAGGTTTATACTTGGAGACGTGGAGGAAGTCCGATGAATACCCCAACCGAGACGCTGACACCGACCGAAGCCGCCGTTGTGTCCGGTGTGTCGGTGCGCGATGTGCACCGTGTGATCGACGAGCACATCTTGCCGGAGAGTTTCTATGACACGCAGGATGCCAGGTCGTTCAAGAGCCACGCCTGTGTGTTCATCGCCTTCTACTTTGGCGCAGCCGACCGGCTCACGTCAGAGGAACGGCAGCGCGCCATCACGCTGGCGAGCCGGAATTCCTCCGACGTGAAGTCCCGCACGAGGACCATACAGGATGAATTCCTGACAATCGACCTGGCGCCGTTTTGGAAGAGTGTCGATGAGCGCCTGGTGCGTCTGAATGCGGCCCGCGCCCAGGTTTCCGTGGATGACGAGATTCTGAGCGGAACCCCGGTCATCAAGGGAACGCGGGTCCCGGTGTACGATGTGGCCGCATCAGTGTCCGCCGGCATTCCGATGGAGAGGATTCTCTCTTCCTATCCCAGCCTTAATCGGGAACAGGTTGAACTCGCCGCGCTCTTTGCCGAAGCGAATCCGCAGCGAGGCAGACCTCGGCAGCGCATCGTTCCGCCTGCGGGAGCTAAGATCATCTCGTCTCGCCGCAAGCTCCGGTCCAATGCGCAGTGACAAAACTCCTCATCGACGAATGCCTCAGTTCAGAACTTGCTTTGATGGCCCGCCAGCGAGGCCACCACGAGGCCTCGCATGTCGTGTGGATCGGCAAGTCCGGCTGGAAGGACTGGGAGTTGAAGCGAGTTTTGCTGGACGAGGATTGGGTCCTGGTGACGAAAAATAGCCAGGATTTCCGCGGACCCCGTGAGTCGCCGGGCAGCAAAGGCCAATATGCAGATGTATCGCTCCATGCCGGGCTGATTTGTCTCAACGGCCCAGTCGGCGTGGACCTCGCGCTTCAGAGGGAACTGTTCTCCGAAGCGCTCGACGAACTCGACGTAAACGGCGATCTCACCAACCAGATTCTCGAAGTGACGCTCGAAGAGAGCGAAGTCGGCATTCAGATCGTGCGGTACAGTCACCCACGCGCGCCGAAGGAATTGGAGCAATAATCAGT
>JBKICP010000294.1:0-5885 GCA_046567085.1 Acidobacteriota bacterium | reverse complement strand
ATGTTCTCCGAAACGAGATAGTACGCCGGTTGGACGAATTTCGAACACAGCTGTGGCCCCCCCGCGCTCACCCCGCCAGAAAGTCCATGTCATAAGCGACGCGGACTCAACCCATGTGGCGACCCAAAGCTCCAGCCACCAACAGTTGCGGGTGATACCTGAGATCCGGACCCCTGGAATACCTCCGCGTCTGGGACCCTCCCCATCGCCACACGATATAATCCGCTCCATCGAATGAATACCAGCCACTCCCCTGCCGTTCTGGCTGCCGCCGTCCGTGAGGACGCCAGGTGACCTTTCGCCAGCGCCTTCTGCTCGTCTTCTCGATCCTGGTCATTTCCCTGGTGGCATCCTTCGCCTGGATCGTTTCCCGCCGCGCAGACGCCACTTTCAACACCATGGCCGGTCAGCAGGCTGCCGCCGTTGCCTCGGCCTTCCATCGCCGGCTCACCCGGCGTGAAGCTGCCGTCGCAGCCGTCCTCGGCCGTATGGCCACCGATCCGGCACTCCGCCAAATCGCCCATGGAACGGGCGCCACCGTAAGCCCGGCTGCATTCGTCACAGTCGCGGCTTCGTTCGCCCGGCAGTATCACCTCGACTATCTGGAACTGGTCAGCCCCGGCGGTACGATCCTCTCCTCCGCCCAGTGGCCCGCCCGCTACGGCTATCAGGAGCCGGCCATCTCCGAATCCGGAAAATCCCCTTTCCTCGCACAGGAGCAGCTTCCCAGCGGCTCGTCCGCTCTCGGAATCTTTGCTGTCCGCGCCCTCGCCGTCTCCGGACCGCCCCTCTATCTCGTCGGCGGCCGCAGGCTCGACCCGCGAATCCTGCGGCGTCTGCCTGTTCCTGCCGGCACAAAGCTCGCGCTCTACTCGAATACTTCGCCCGGATTCGACCCCCGCAACTTCACCGCCTCCGGCCGCCTTCCCGTCTCGCGCCAATATGCTCCCATCGTCAATCAGGCTCGCGCCCTCAGGCGCCCCGCCTCGGGAACCGTTTCTCCCTCCCATGACACACGCGCCAGCCTCAGCGTCACAGCCCTTCCGCTCACAGGCCCCGGCGGCAGCGTCGTCGCGCTGCTCATCGTCGCCACCTCCCGCCTGCCGCTGATCCGGCTCGACGCCTTCATCCGCAACATCGCCTTCGCTGTTGCCCTCGCCGGAGTCCTTCTCACCATCCTCGCCGGTCTCTGGATCGCCCGCTCCCTCTCGCAAACCCTTCTTCATGTGGAAAGGACCGTCGCCCAGGTGGCGGACGGAAACTGGGACGCGCGTCTCGCCATACCCGCCGGTCTCGGCTTCAGTTCGCTGGCCCGCGGCTTCAACCGCATGATCCGCGAGCTCTCCACCCAGCACCATCGCCTCGTTCAGACCGAGCGCATCGTCGCCTGGCAGGAGTTCGCCCGCCATCTCGCTCGCGAAGTCAGCCAGCCTCTGGCCCCCATCCAGCGCACCCTGGAGGAACTGATGCGAGCCCGCCGGCTTCCCTATCTTCAGTTCAACGCTGTCTTCGACGCCAGCATCGTCACCCTCCAGACCGAACTGCGCAGGCTCCGCGCAATCTCCGGCCGCTTCAGCGACTTCTCCCTCGCGCCCCAGCCCCGCCTCGAAACCATGGATATCCGGGACACTCTCCACGCCGTCGTCTCCGCTTCCATGCCCACCCTGGAGCAGCGCCGCATCGAGATCGGCACCTCCATCACCTCGGAGCCGCTCCCCATCCTCGGCGATCCCGATATGCTCTTCAGTGCCCTCGCCAGCCTCATCCTTCGCGCCGCGGAATCCACCCGCGGCAACAGCGTTCTCACCGTCTCCGCCGCCCACGTCGAAGAGCGCGCCCGCATCTCCATCGCCTGTACGCATTGCAGTCTGCTTCAGGATGCCGGCAGCCACCAGTTCGCCATCCTCCCCACCGGAGAAAGGCAGGAAGAAAACCTCAGTCTGGCGGCCGTTCAGGCGATATTCTCCGGCCACCGCGGCGACCTCGTCACCGAAAATTCCGGTGCCGATCAGGCTGAGACGCTGCGCTGGGTCATCGTTGTGCCTCTGGCCAATATGCTTCTGACCGCCCCAAAAACCGGCGTCTGACAGCCGGCATTCCGCTCCCGGCGGCTGCGCCCGGCTCCCCGCGCCAGCAGACGATTACCGCACTTCCGTCGCCAACAGTGTCGCTATGGGTCGCGCCGGCGCCTTCTTCGGCGCGTAAGTGTTATACACGTCGATGTGGAAGCAGGACTCGTAGAACTCCTCTTCCACGTCGATCTTCCCCTCGGTTTGCAGCGGCAGCAGGTAATCCCGCATCCACAGGATCTCCGACCAGCTCATGCCCTTCTTCCCGATGTCAATCGCCGCACCCGACTCATGCGGTGAGGCGATCGGTCCCGTCACCGGAGCCGCATTCCCATTGATCCGCATCAGCTCCCGCTGGTAGCTTGCCGGCCGCACTGCCGAGGTCACCTGCAGCGGCTTGTGAAACCGCTCGTAATGCACCCGCGCCAGCTCTGCCAGAAACTTCGCCGTCCACGGGCGGCAATAGCGCCGGTCCGCCCGCATGTGCGGATTCACCTGCAGCGCCGCGCTCACCGGCAGCGGAACCAGCTTCCCTGTATGCTCCAGCTGAAGCAGTTGCGCCTGGTTCTGGATTCTCACCAGGCCTTCCGCTGCGTCCCGCTGGTTCTGCCGCAGCAGCGAGGCCCGCGACCCCCGCATCGGCGCCACATAGTGAATCCGAGAGGTCGCCGTCACTGCCACGGCCACCGCCGAATGCATCGCCGCCGGGCGAACTGCGCGGCGAATCACCGGATGCACCACTCGATGCACGGGCCGATAGACCGCATGCCGCACCATCCGATGCGCCGGCGCACGGTGTCGCACATACCCTATATGCTGGACTCTCGCTTTCCGGTAAGCCACCGGATGCTTGACATGCCGCACGTAACGCCGCCGGGGAACCTTGTGCCCCATCGCATGACGAACCACTCGATGCGTCATGCGGTGCTTCGCGATCGTATGCCGAACGATTTTGCGATGTGCGACCGGATGCGGCTTGTGATGAACCACCCGATGCCGCGTGTGCCGAACCACATGATGGACCCCGTGACGCTCACCCCGAGGCGCAGGGGAGTGCTTCTTCGGTGCGCTTTCCCCCGAAGCCGTGAGTATAAAGGCAGGCAATGTCAGCGCTAATCCAAGCGCGACGGCAAAGCGAAAACAATTACGCATTACGGCACCGCAAAGAATCGTTAGAAAGCAACTTCAGAGTACCTGAGATGTCGATTGGGTAAAAGTAGTAATTACGGTTCCCTGCCGCTTACCGATGCCCCCGCCCCGCGCTGGTAACCCTTGCGCGGCTCCCCTTCCCCGCCGCCTGCCCTGCGGTAGTTGGAACCCCTCGATTTTTCATGGATGCCCGCCCCGCCCCGGAGTACAATTTCGTGAAACTAATCAATCCTCATCGCCGTATGCAGTACCCACGGAGGTCATTCCATGCCCGAAGCAGTAGCCCAGCCTGAAGCTTCCACGCCAGGCCTCAGCGAGGTGCAGCGCGTTGTCGATACCTTTGTTGCCCCTTCCAAAACCTTTAACGATATTCAGCGCAGCTCCAGCTGGTGGCTGCCCTGGCTCCTCGGTGTCCTGGTCACGCTTGCTTTTGGCTTCGCCGTCCAGCAAAAAATCGGCTGGAACCAAACCTACGACAACATCCTCCGCAACACTCCCTCGCAGCAGCAGCGCATGGAGCAGCTCACGACTGCTCAGCAGGCCAGAGCGAAGCAAATCGGCGTCGACTTCACCAAATATGCCTTCTGGTCCGCACCGCTCACCGGTCTCCTCATGGCCCTCGTAGCCGCTGCCATCCTCCTTGGGACCATCAATTTCGGCTTCGGCGGTCGCGCCAAATTCGGCCAGATGTTCGCTGTCTGGATGTATGGAAGCCTGCCCCTGTCGCTCAAGGGCATTTTAGGAATCGTTACCATCTACGCCGGTGTTGATCCCCATGCATTCAACCTCCAGAACTTCGTCGGCAGCAACTTCGGCTATTACCTGCCTCAGAGCACGGCCAAATGGCTGATGGCGGCCGGTACCTCCCTCGATATCTTCATCATCTGGACGCTCATCCTGCTCACTATCGGCTGTGCCGCCGTCGGCAAAATCAAGCGAGGGCAGGCCGCCACCGCCGTCTGGGGTTGGTGGGTGCTGATCGTCCTCATCAGAATCGTCGCCGCCTCATTCGGCGCATAACCCTTCACCTGTGGAGGAGCCAGGGAAACCCGGCTCCTTCGCCATCCCGGCCATGTAACCCGGCCACAAGCTGGTCGTCGCAATCCCCGCCGCCATACCAGGACTCCCGCCCCTCCGCCGCTCGCCCACCAGCGCAGGCATGCAGTCAGCGCCAGCAAAAGTCTTTGACACGGATTTTCACCGCGCCGCACGCAGGACTACCGAAAAACCATAGCTTCAGTCTAAGATGGCACCCAAGAACCCCCAGCCCTGTTCCCAGGTCAGGCAGGTTCCGGAAGAGAGCACACCCATGAGAACGTCACGTCTTTCCATCGCACTTCTGATTGCGCTCCTGGCGGGCGTCGCAGGTTGCCGCCAGCAGAAGGCCGCCCCCACGGACCAGCAGATCACCGCCAGCGTCCAGGCCAGGCTGCAGGCCGAGTCCGCCCTGTCCGGCCAGAACATTCAGGTCGCCGTGGACCACGGTGTCGTCACCCTCAGCGGAACCGCGGCCGATCCCGCATCCCGGGCGCTCGCCGGCAACGACGCCGGAGCTGTCCCCGGCGTCCGCACCGTCGTCAATAATCTGGAGGTCCAGCCCGCCCCAACCGCCGCTGCGGTCGAACAACCCACTCCCCCCAGGGAAGCCCCCGTGCGCGAACGGCGTCCCCCGCCGCCCGTAATCCACCGATCGGAGCCCGTCGTTCACAAATCCGCGAAGACCACCCCACCACCACCGCCGCCCGACAAAACTCCCGTCGTTGCGAAAACCACACCGCCGCCTCCGTCGCCGGCTCCTCCGCAGCCCGTGCAGAAGACCTTCACCTTTGCCCCCGGAACCGTCATCCCCGTTCGCCTCTCCGAACCGCTGGACACCAAAAGCGCCCAGCCCAACCAGACCTTCCACGCCACCCTCGCCGCGGATATGGTCCGCGACGGCGTCATCGTCCTTCCCCGCGACACGCCGGTGCTCGGCCAGGTCGTCGGTGTACACGACGCGACTCACTTCAGGGGAGCCGCCATGCTCGCGCTGCAACTCACCAGCATCGATTTCCGCGGCAGAAGTCTCTCCGTCATGACCAACACCTTCTCCCGGGAAGGTAAGAAGCGCGGCGGAGATACCGCAAAGAAGGTCGGCGGCGGCGCAGTTCTCGGCGCGATCATCGGCGCAATCGCAGGCGGAGGCAAAGGAGCCGCGCTTGGTTCCATGGCCGGAGCCGGAGCCGGAGCCGGCGTCAATGCTGTCACCCGCGGCGAACAGGTCAGTCTTCCTCCGGAAACCATGATCCACTTCGTCCTGCAGCAGCCGCTTTCCGTCACTCGCACCATCATGCCCGGAACAAAGCAGCCCGTTTCAAGACCGCCCTACGAGCCGGGCTTCAGTCAGCGTCCCCAGCAGTAGCGCTCGGGACGATCACTCACCGGCGCGGCCGGCGCTGGGGGCCGAAGCTTTACTCGCCCCCACCGTCGGTCGCGCCGTTTCGCCTTTCAGACTCCACTCAGATCCACCGGCTGCCGGGCATGCGTCGCTGCGGAGCGAAGCTGGCGCCCAAAGTCCGTCCGGCGCTCGTGGATCGTCGCCGCTACAGCTTCTTCCGGCACCCCAAACTCCAGCAGGACCAGCTCCGAAAGCTGCAGGCTGGCCTCGAAAGTCTCATGGACCACCTC